>JACCXJ010000274.1 GCA_013697045.1 Gammaproteobacteria bacterium
ACTGCGCTCGGGATCTCGCGTTCCGGCGGTGCTCGGAATCCTCATGTATTTCAACATACACTCCGGTTCCTGCGCTCCGGCGGAACGCGACCTCCCTTCGCTCGCG
Organism: Gammaproteobacteria bacterium; assembly: GCA_013697045.1. Lineage (GTDB taxonomy): Bacteria > Pseudomonadota > Gammaproteobacteria > JACCXJ01 > JACCXJ01 > JACCXJ01. The sequence goes on from JACCXJ010000274.1 coordinate 107, forward strand.
ACGGTTTTTTCACAAACTCTCAGTCGCGAAAGATGTTGTCTTCGAGCTTTTCCTGCAAGGCCTCTTCGAGCCGGCGCCTTTCCAGGTATTCCTCGATCTTTTTACGCAAGCCGCGCACATCCCGCCGGCGTTTGGGATCGGCGCTCGGGCGCGCCAGGGGCGGGATCTCCGGTGGCGTGTCGAGCAGACAGGCGTCGCCGAAGCTCGTACCGCTACCCCACGGATCGTCGGAGTACAGTATGCCCTCCGGGTCAGGTGCTCCGCGCTCCGTTCGCGTCGATACATGCTGGCCTCCACCCAGCCCGCCCCTCTCATGGGTATCCACGCTCTACACCCATCGTGCCTCGCGACCTGGTCCGGGAAAGGTGCGCCTGGGCTCGGGGTGAAAACGCGTTTCGGCGAGATCGTGCTCGTCCTTCTTATAACGCACGCATGCCGATAGATCAATTACGACCGGCATGATCGCAACGGGGGAGATGATAAATGGGGACGATCACGATGGGGCGCCCCGCCGCGGGGTCGCGGTGGGTTTGCGGCCGCGCGGCTCGAATCAGCCGGTCTCCCGCGCGCGGGACTGGATCCGATACAGGGTCGTATAGACGCCCTGCTGGTGGATCAGGTCCTCGTGCCGGCCGAGCGCTTCGATGCGGCCGTTCTCGAGCACGATGATGCGGTCGGCTTTTTCGATCGTGGACAGGCGGTGGGCGATGATGAGGCAGGTGCGTCCTCGGCGCAGGGTCTCCAGGGCCTCCTGGATGTGGCGCTCGGAGACCGCGTCGAGCGACGAGGTCGCCTCGTCCAGAATCAAGACCGGGGCGTCTTTCAGAATGGCGCGGGCGATCGCGAGGCGCTGGCGCTGCCCTCCGGAGAGGCGCACCCCATTCTCGCCGACCAGCGTCTCGAGGCCGTCGGGTAGCTCCCGCACGAATTCGAGGACATGCGCCGCCTGGGCGGCCTGCAGGACCTCGGCGGTCCCGACACCGCGCAGCGCACCGTATGCGATGTTGTTGCGGATCGAATCGTTGAACAGCAGGATGTCCTGGCTCACCAGGGCGATGTTGCGGCGGAGCGAGGTCAGGCCGAGATCGGCGATGTCGATCCCGTCCAGCAGGATGCGGCCCTCCGTGGGCAGATAAAAGCGTGGGATCAGATTGACCAGGCTCGACTTGCCGCTGCCCGACGCCCCGACGAGCGCGACCGTCTCACCGGCCTCGATGGTGAGGGAAACCGCGGTGAGGGCGTGCGCCCGGCGGTGCCGATAGCGCAGGCCCACCTCCGAAAACACGATCTCCCCCCGCGCGCGCCCGATCTCGACGCCGCCGAGGTCGGGCTCCAACCCCTCATCGATCAACTTGAATACGCTGTCGGCAGCGGCCAGTCCCCGTTGCAGGTGCTCGTTGATGCCCGTGATGCGCTTGACGGGCGGCAGCAGCAGGGTCATGCCGGTGAAAAAGCTCACGAACTCCCCGACGCTCAGCTCGCCCGCCGCCGATTGCGTGGCGGCCAGATAGGTGACGATGGCGAGGGCGATGGCGACCAGGATCTGGACGATCGGGACGTTGGCCGCCGAGATCATCACGACCTTCATGGAGTAGTGGCGGGTGCGGTTGATGGCGGTCTGGAAGCGGGCCAGCTCGTAGTCCTGACCGCCGAAGACCTTGACCGTCTTCTGGCATTCGATGGTCTCCTGTGCGATCTGGGTGATGGCGGCCATGGATTCCTGCACCCTCTGGCTCATCACCCGCAAGCGCCGGCCAGCGATGCGCACCGCGAGCCCGATGAGCGGGGCCATGAGCAGGATGGTGATAGCGAGCCGCCAGTTCAGGTACAGGAGATAGGCGATGAGCCCGACGACGGCCAGGGAGTCCTTGATGAGCACGGTTAGGCCGCGAGTGGCGGCCTGAGCGACCTGGGCGACGTCGAAGGTGATCTTCGAGATCAGCTCGCCCGAGCTGGTATCGTCGAAGAAACGGGTCGGCAGCCCCACGAGGCGCCGGAACATCTCGGCGCGCAGGTCCATGACCACCTTTTGCGCCACCCAGTTGACGGCCACATCACCCGCGTAGGCGACCGCACCGCGAAAAACGAACAATAGGACGATGAGGCCCGGGACGGTGAGCCGGGCGGCGGCGTCGCGCGCGACGAAGGTGCCGTCGAATAGCGGCTGCAGGAGCGCCGGCAAGGCCGGCTCGGTAGAGGCCAGGACCACCATGCTCGCGATCGCGATCGCGAAGGTCCGGCGGTAGGGGACGACATAGCGCAAGAGCCGTCGATACAGCTCCGCGCCCGAGAGCGGTAGACCCGCGCTCATGCCCGCCGCCGTGGGGAGTACTCTTCTGCGCGGCGCGGTATCGGCATCGTGGCGATCGGGGGCGGGGCCCCGCCATTATAGTCGCTCCCCGTCGATGGCCCGGATGTCGGGGCCGGCATACAATGGCCCGGGGCGCAGCATAGCGGGGGAGGGCGGGGTCCCGTGTCGAAAAAACATCCGATCGTTGCGGTCACGGGGTCGTCCGGGGCGGGGACCACCTATATCCGGCGCGCCTTCGAACACGTCTTTCGGCGGGAGCACATCATACCGGCGATCATCGAGGGGGATTGTTTTCACCGCTATGACCGCGCCGCGATGCAGGCGGCGGGCGACAAGGCCATGGCCGGCGGAGGACGCCTCACCCATTTCGGGCCCGAAGGCAACCTGTTCGAGGAGCTGGAGTCGCTGTTCCGGGGCTATTCCGAAGACGGCCGCGGCCGGCGCAGGTATTACGTCCACAACGAGGCGCAGGCGGCCCTGCACCACCAGCCGCCCGGCACCTTCACACCCTGGGAGGACCTCCCGCCCGACACCGATCTGTTGTTCTACGAAGGGCTGCACGGGGCGCTGGTGAGCGACCAGCACGACGTCCTGCGCTACGCCGATCTGAGCATCGGCGTGGTCCCCATCATCAACCTGGAATGGATCCAGAAGATCGACCGCGATCGGGCCGTGCGCGGCTACAGCATCGAGTCGGCCACGCGCATGATCCTAAGCCGCATGCACGACTACGTGCACTACATCACCCCCCAGTTCTCCCGCACCGACATCAATTTCCAGCGAGTGCCCATGGTCGATACCTCGAACCCGTTCGCCGCGGAGGAGATCCCGGGGGATGAAGAGAGCTTCGTCATCATCCATATCCGCAACAGGAAGAAGCTGCGGGTGGATTTTCGCTACCTCGTGGAGGTCCTGGCCGGGGCCACCCTGTCGCGCCACGATACCCTGATGATCCCGGCCGGGAAGAAGGTCCTGGCCATCGATCTCATCCTGGCGCCGGTCTTCCAGCGCATGCTGAAACAGCGGCGGCGCGAACCGTGACGCGCATGCATCGATCAGCCGCCCCGGATGAGCGAAGCCCGTCCCCCAGCTCGTATCTCGCTTGTGCCCGGCGCATCGAATGTGCCGCCTCTTCGACGTAGGCGCGCCCCTGCTTACGGCCCGTGCGGCACCCTCCCAAAGGGTGCCAAGGGATATTGCCTAGAAATCATGAGTCGCTGGAACGCCGAAATCAATTATCAATTAAAGAAAAGAATGAAGCGTTATGAAGGGCACATCGTGAAGGTACTATGCCACCCTGCGCCTCGGTGCCAATCCAAGCGTATCGCACAAGAGATGCTGGAATTTGAAGCCCGTCATCCACGATTTGTTGGTGAGCTACTGTGCCGTCGTAGATGAAAAATGGCCGCTGTGGGTCGCCGGATAAAGGTGGCACGAGCTTGTAGATAGCGGGACTCGCAAGGACCGGTAAGCGGCGAGCGTCACGTAGTCGCGGATGTCCTCGGCGGTGATGACGGTCACGGCGGAGGGGGCGTCGCTCTGCGTGAAAGTGGAGGCGGGTGCCTCGACGTCCATCAGTTGCTCGATCGACGCCTCGAAGGGGGTCGCGCGCCGCGTCCGGTGCGACGGAAGCCAGTGCCTTGGTCGGGATAGAGCACGGCCACGGCAAGGAGGGGACGCTTCATTCGAATCGTTCGAACGTCCAGGAGGAGAACGCCCCCAAGTCCAAGGCGCCGGCCCGGGCCGACCCAGCGAACGCGCCGGCGTGCTGCGACCCGCCGGTGCGCCAGATGCAAATGCGAATCGACATCGTTATCGTCTATGGTATACTCCTGACATGGTCGCCAGGGGACACCCGTTCACAGTTCGGCCTTTGACCTTGGGTCGCCTCTCTGCGGGGGAGGTGGCGGTGATCCTCTCAGTGCCCGCGCTGACCTCGGCCTTGTTCCAGCGTTTTGCGGCGCGCGGCATCCTGCCGGGCGCGGAGGTCACCCTGTTGCAGCAGGGCGACCCCATCGCCGTGCGGCTGGAAGAGACGCGCTGGGCCATCAGCCGGGCCGAGGCCGAGCAGATCGAAGTCGCCTTGATCGGCGGGCGCTAGCGCGTCACCGCCGCGCCGCGGGAAGTGCCCGCGGCGGGCCAGACGCCGTGACTCCGTCCGTAACTAACTTGGGGCCGATACGTCGATGACCACCCTGGCCGATCTGGCGCCCGGTCGCTCTGGGACCATCGCCGGGTTCCGCGAGTCGGGTCCGGTGGTCCATCGCCTCATGCAACTCGGCGTGATCGAAGGGCAGCCCTTCGCCGTCGTCCGCACCGCCCCCATGGGGGATCCCATCGAGATCGAGATCCTCGGCTACGCCTTGTCCCTGCGTCGCAGTGAGGCGCGGGTCGTGCTGGTGTCGGAGGTCGCGTGAACCCTGCCGAGCCCTGCCGCGTGTCGCCGGAGCCCCCTCGTGTCACGGCCGCGCGCGACGGCGCCCCGATCGTGGTCGCCATCGGCAATCCCAATGCCGGCAAGAGCACGGTCTTCAACGCCCTGACCGGGCTGCGCCAGAAGGTCGCGAACTATCCCGGGGTTACCGTCGAGCGCCACGCCGGGACACTGCGCCTGGCGGGCGGCGATGCCGGGCTGGTCGATCTGCCCGGGACCTATTCGCTGGCCGCGCAGTCCCCCGATGAGATGGTGGCCGTCGATGTGCTCCTCGGACGCATCCCGGAGCTCGGCCGGCCGGCGGTGGTCCTGGTGGTCGTGGATGCCTCGAACCTGAGGCGCAACCTGTACCTGGCCAGTCAGGTCCTGGAGCTCGATAGACCCGTGGTCATCGCCCTCAACATGATGGACCTGGCACGTAGCAAGGGCATCGCGATCGATGTCGAGCGACTGGCAGCGCGCCTCGGGGTCCCGGTGGTCCCGCTGGTGGCGTCCCGTGAAGAGGGCATCGATGCCCTGCGCTTTGCCCTTTCCGAGGCTTTGGAGCACAAGGGTCGCGAGCCCGTGATCGTGGCCCCCGAGCTACAGGCGGCGGCACAAGCCCTGTGTGAGGATTTGCGGGGCGCGGGCCGGGCGGTGGCTGCCTACGAGGTCGAGCGCGCACTCATCGATGAAGGCGGCTACGCGGAGACGCGTCTGTGTCGCGAGCACGGCCCATCGACCCTGGCGCTGCTTCGCGGGGTCCGGACAGGGCTCGTGGCGGAGGGATCGGTCGCGGCGCTGGAGACGCGCCGGCGCTACCACTGGATCAACCAAGTGGTGGCGGCGGTCGAGCGCCGGGTGCCGAGAGGCCCGACCCAGAGCGACCGGCTGGACCGGGTGCTCAACCACCCCATCGCCGGCAGCCTGGCGTTTCTCATCTTGATGGCTGCCGTGTTCCAGTCGGTGTTCTTCTGGGCACAACCGCTCATGGACCTCATCGATAAGGCGACCCGCACCGCTGGCGGCCTCCTCGCCGAGCGCCTGCCGGAGGGCGCGGTGGCGAGCCTGCTCGTCGATGGGGTCATCGCCGGGGTCGGGAGTGTCGTGGTGTTTCTGCCGCAGATCGCCATCCTCTCGGCCTTGATCATCTTCCTGGAGGACACCGGCTATATGGCGCGTGCGGCGTTTCTGGTCGATCGGTTGATGCGCCTGTGCGGTCTGTCCGGCCAGTCCTTCATCCCGATGTTATCCAGCTTCGCCTGTGCCGTGCCCGGGATCATGGCGACCCGCGTCATACCCAATCCCCGCGATCGCCTGGCCACCATCCTGGCGGCGCCGTTCATGACCTGCTCGGCGCGCCTACCGGTTTACGCCCTCTTGATCTCCGCCTTCGTGCCCCCCACGCACTATGCCTATGGGCTCTTGAACCTCCAGGGGCTGGTGTTGCTGGGGCTCTACCTGCTCGGGATCGCCGGTGGCGTCGGTACGGCCTGGCTCATGAAGAGGACGCTGTTGCGCGGCCCGACCCCGAGCTTCCTCATGGAGCTGCCGCCGTATCGCCTGCCGCGCCTGCGCTCGGTCGCGATCAAGCTCGCCGAACGGCTCAAGGTGTTCCTGACGCGCGCCGGCACCATCATTTTGACCGTGTCCGTGGTGGTCTGGGCGCTCGTGTATTTCCCGCATCCTCCGGCGCTGCACGCAGGTTTCCAAACCGAGCGCAGTGCGGCAGAAGAGAGCCTGGCAGGGGACCCGCTGGAGCGGCGGCTGGTGGAGCTAAACCGGCAGGAATCCGCGGCGTTCCTGGAACAGAGCGCGCTGGGGCGCCTGGGAAGGGTGATCGAACCCGTGTTCTCGCCGCTCGGATGGGACTGGAAGGTCACGGCCGCGGTGATCGCTTCTTTCCCGGCCCGCGAGGTGGTGATCGCGGTCTTGGGGACGATCTATGCCGTGGGCGCCGAGGTAAAAGCCGAGGACGCCGGGTTGATCCAGCGCCTCCGGGGCTCGGCGTGGCCGGACGGGCGCAAGGTATTCTCGGTATCGGTGGCGGTCGGGCTCATGCTGTTCTATGCCTTCTGCCTGCAATGTACGGCCACCGTGGCCGTGATCCGGCGCGAGACCAACTCCTGGCGCTGGGCCGGGTTCGCCTGGGTGTATATGACGGGCCTCGGTTATCTCGGCGCCCTCGTGTCGGTCGAGGCCGGCCGCTTCCTTACGTAGTCGGGAGGCCGATGGACCCTGCGACACAAGAGTACCTGGCCCTGGCATTGGTCGCCGCGATCGTGGTCGTCTTCTTTTACGCACGGCGGTATCGGCGCCGCCGGCCAGGGACCGGCGGGACCGCTTGCCACGGATGTGAGGGGTCGTCGCGCGGCGATGCGGGAGGCACCCCACGTACGCTGGTCTTCATACCGCGTCGCACGAGGTCCTCCAAACGCCGCTAACCACCCCCGCGTATGACCCGGACGGTCCCTGTGGCTATAATGGGCGGAAAAACAAGGAGGACCCGGCGATGCGCTCGATACTGGTGCTGAATCCGAAAGGTGGGTGTGGCAAATCGACCCTAGTGACCACCCTCGCCGGCTATTACGCCGAACGCGGGAAGTCGGTGGTGCTGGCCGATTTCGACCCGCAGGGGTCGAGCATGGACTGGGTGGCGGGGCGACCGGCCGATCATCCCCCGATCCGGGCGGTAGCGGCCTGGGAGGAACCGCTCAGGGTCCCCAAGGACACGGACTATTTGATCATCGACTCGCCGGCCGCCATCCATAACCACCGGGTGATGGGGGATCTCCTGCGCCGTGCGCAGTCGGTCATCATCCCGGTCCTGCCGTCACCGATCGATATGCGCCACGCGGCCCGCTTCGTCGCAGAGATGATGGAGTTGCGGCGCGTGGTCAATCAGGAGGTCAAGCTCTGCACCGTGGCCAACCGGGTCCGCGACCACACGCTCGCGGCCGCGAGCCTGTCCGGGTATCTCGAGTCGCTGAAGCTGCCCGACGGCCACAAGTTGCCGTTCCTCACCGTGTTGCGCGCCAGCCAGAACTACGTGCACGCCGCCGAGCGCGGGTTAAGCATTTTCGAGTTCGCCCGCTCCGCGACCCTGCCGGACCGAGAGCAGTGGGAACCGGTTTTGCGCTGGCTCAACAGCACGAGGAGCCAGCCGTGATCACGCGGGGCCGTGCGGATCCCTCGCACTGACCGTCCACCGCGTGGTATTTACCGTCTCCGTCCGGCCGAGCGGGCACCGCTTCGAGGTACAGTCGGGTGAGGCCATCCTCGATGCTGCCCTGCGCCAGGGGATCCGGCTGCCCTACGGGTGCCGTAACGGTGAGTGCGGCTCCTGCAAGGGCCGGGTGCAGAGCGGGCAGATCACCTATCCCGAGGGTGAGCCCCCCGCGTTGCACTCGCGGGAGCAGGCGCTCGGCTATGCCATTGTCTGTCAGGCACACGCTCGGAGTGACCTCACGCTCGAGATCCGCGAGATCGATACCCTGAACCGGATCCCGATCAGGACGCTCCCGTGCCGGGTCGCGCGCCGCGAACCGCTCTGCGAAGACGTGATGGGGCTGTGGCTGCGCCTGCCGAAGGCCGAGCGCCTCCAGTTCCTGGCGGGCCAGTACGTCGATGTCCTGCTGGCGGATGGGCGCAGTCGCTCGTTCTCGCTCGCCAATGCCCCCGAGGATGATCAGTTCTTGGAGCTGCATATCCGCCATTATCACCACGGGGCGTTCTCCGACTTCGTGTTCTCCGGGATGCACGAGGGCACCCTCCTGCGGATCCGGGGTCCGCTCGGCGGCTTCGTGCTAAACGAGGGATCGCGGCGCCCCATCCTTTGTATCGCAGGCGGGACGGGTTTCGCGCCGATCAAGGGGATCATCGAGCATGCCTTCGCCCAAGAGACGGTTCGTCCGATCCATCTCTACTGGGGCGCCCGCAGCCGGGGGGATCTCTATCTCGATGGCCTCGCGCGAGGCTGGGCGGAGCAACACGCCAACGTCGCGTATACGCCGGTGCTCTCGGACCCGAGACCCGACGAGCCCTGGTCCGGGCGGACGGGGCTCGTACACGAGGCGGTGCTCGAAGACTTCGAAGCACTCGGGGAGTACGAGGTCTACGCCAGCGGGCCGCCGCCCATGGTCGAGGCCATCCGCGTCACTCTGCCGAGGAAGGGGCTGGACCCGGGGTATCTGTACTCCGATTCCTTCGAGCGTGCCAGCGACGCACGGCCGGCGTAGCGCATTTCAATCCGCCCACAACCCGCCGAGATTGAACGCGATGGCGTCGAAGGGGATGGCAGCCACTTCGTCCTCGTTCTCGAATACCCCGAGCAGCAGCCAGCGGCCACCGGCATTTTCGTAGACCTCCAGGGTTCGTTGGTCCGGGTCCAATAGCCATAGGTGCCCCACACCGCTCCCGGCGTAGATCGGCATTTTCTTCGCTCGGTCCTTGCGGGCAGTACCCGGCGACAGCACCTCGCACGCCCAGTCCGGAGCCAGCTCGAACCACGCCGTATCCGGCAACCTCGGCATCCGCTCCCGCCGCCAGCCCGCCAGATCCGGCACCAGGATATGGGGCCCCAGGTGCAGTTCCGGCTCATCCAGGATCCACCACCCTCCGGGTCCGCCATCCCCCGCGTCGAACGGCCCCGTCAGCTTGCCGCCCACGACGGACGATGCGCGCGCATGGCGCGGCGCGGGCCGCGGCTGGGTGTAGAGCTCGCCGGCTATGATTTCCCCCACCAGGTGTTCCGGTAAATCGATGATGTCTTGATAGGTCGCGCGTCTGGGCTGCGGATGGGCCATGGTCGTGTGTCGCCCTGTCGATAGTCGGATCGGGCCGCCGGGATAACCGGAACGGCCGGCGTTCGAGGCCTGTGTTCGAGCGGATTGTAGCAGGGGCGAAGCGCCGGTTTGCTGTGCGCGGCGTCATATCGCCTTGATCGGCGCGCCTGGTATGCTTAGAAAGATGAAATTTGAATTTGCTCCACTCTTCGAACTGGGCTAGAGTCATGCAGGGATCGGCGTCTGGACGCGCGTGCCGGGGATCCGTCGGGACGCCGGGATCGAGGGATCGACGACGATCTCGTCACCCGACCAGTTGTATCGGTGATGGGGCCTGGTACCACTGATCTGCATACACATGTAGACCTCCGGGAGCGCGGTGATGGTATCACCGGTACGACCCCTGTCATCGGTAAGTCAATAATCCCCACTTATTGGTAAGTGAAATTTCTCTACCGTCCTAGACTGACCGGAGGGTAACGATAACCGTTCAAGAGAGGGTGGTAGCGACGATGATGGCTCCCGAGCAGAAAACGCTTGGGGCCATGGTTCATAAAGAGCGTTGGGAGGAGGTCCGGCGGGTATTTCCAGGAGCGCAAGGCGATCGCGGAGATTGCGCGTGGTCTGGATATGGATCGCAAAACGGTACGCCGCTGTGTGCGCGAGGAGCGGTGGTAACCGTATCAGCGTGTGCGCGGCGGGCCGACGCTGCTCCGTGCGCATGAGGGGTACCTGCGCCAGCGCGCCGAGGAGGTCGGGTATTCGGGGCAGATCCTGTTCCAGGAGTTGCGAGCACGTGGTTATCGCGGCAGCTACGAGACGGTGAAGCTATTTGTGCGGCCGCTGCGCACGCGGGCGAGCAAGCGCAGGGCGCGTGCCCGCGCCATTCATTGGCGGTATGATTACGTCATGCCTGATTACCGTCGCGCCTATGTGCCGGGTGGCCCCTATTTCTTCACCGTCAACACCTATCGGCGCCAAACGTTCCTCACCGATGCCGATGTGCGCTCGGCCCTGCGGGAAGCGATCGGAACGCTTCGTTTGACCTATCCGTTTGTGATCGAGGCTTGGGTGTTGCTGCCTGAACACATGCATGCCCTCTAGAGTAATTAGATTAGGAACGCCTCGGGAATCGCAAGGGATCTGAAAGACAGGAAGCCAGAAGGCATGGAATTAGGCCCTGACGATGCTCATCCGCGACCTCGAGAGGCGCGTGCCACGGAGACCCCGGCGGGGCGCCGCACGGCTGACGCCGTCAAGTTGACTTGCCCCGGGTGAAGTGATGCGGTACGCTGGCGGCTGGAACCGGAGGGCGCCCGGTTTCTTCATCACTGTTGGAGGTCATCGGCTATGAGAACCCGTTTAATTTTCGTGCTCCCGGGTGTCGAGGCGGCGCAGGAGATCGAGAGGGAGTTGCTGTTGGCCCGCATCGAGGACCGGCACATGCATTTCATGGCCAAACGCGGGACCGATCTGGGAGACCTCCCGGAGGCCTCCGTCGCCCAGAAGAGCGACTTCAAACACGGGATCTGGACCGGCCTGGTCTTCGGTGGGACGCTGGGCGCGGTCTTCGGTTTCGTGATCTCGCGTGTCCCCTCCATGGAATCGGCACTCGGGCTGGGGGCGGTCCTCTTGTTCGCATTGCTCGGGGCGAGCTTCGGGATCTGGGCCTCGAGCATGATCGCGTCGAGCGTACCGAACAGCGAGCTCACGGGCTATGACGAGGCCCTGGACGCCGGTAAGGTGCTCCTCATGGTCGACGTCCCTCATGACCGCGTCGGGGACGTCACCGACCTCGTGGGCACGAAACACCCCGATGTGCTGGCCGGGACCGATCCCCGGATGCCGGCGTTCCCTTTCCCATAGCTACCCGCTACCCCCGGCCCTATCGTCGAAGTACCGCACGGTTCGGCGGCGGCCTCGTGAGCCGCCGGCGACCGGCTCGTCACGCCGATCCCGGATCTCGGCCGGCCAACCGATCGCTCGGCGTCCATTCGGTGATGGGACGGTCGCCCGCGGGTGCCGCGATGCGAGCCGGATGGGTTTCGAGGAGAACCGGCGGGGGATGTGCCGGACGGTCCGGCTCACCGGGGCGGATGAGCGGGTTCACTCGTCGGTGACGCAGCCTTCCGAGGCGGTCTTGACGTTCTTGATGTATTTATACAGCGTGCCGCGGGTCGCCTTATAGGGCGGGGGCACCCACTCGGCGCGCCGGCGCGCCAGCGCTTCCTCCACGACATCGACCGACAGCGTTTGCGCGACCGCATTGATGGTGATCCGATCCCCATCGCGCACCAGGGCGATGGGTCCGCCCTCCTGGGCCTCGGGCACCACGTGCCCGACCAGGAAACCGTGCGAGCCGCCCGAGAAACGCCCATCGGTCAGGAGCGCCACCTCGGACCCGAGCCCGGCCCCCATGATGGCCGAGGTCGGCGTCAGCATTTCCGGCATTCCGGGCCCGCCCTTGGGCCCCTCGTAGCGGATGACGACCACATCACCGCGTTGGATCGCCTTCGCCTCCAGCGCGTGCAGCATCGCCTCCTCGGAGTCGTACACCCGCGCGGGCCCGGAGAAGCAGAGCCCCTCCTTGCCCGTGATCTTGGCGACGGCCCCGCCGGGTGCGAGGTTGCCGCGCAGGATCTGGATGTGGCCGGTGGGTTTGATGGGTGCGTCCAGTGGCCGCACCACCGCCTGGCCCGCGGCCAGACCAGGTACTGCGGCGAGGTTCTCGGCCACGGTCCTGCCGGTCACCGTGAGGCAGTCCCCCGAGAGGAGGCCGTGTTCCAGGAGCCCGCGCATCACCGCCGGCGTGCCGCCCACCCGGTGCAGGTCCTCCATGACGTAGCGCCCGCTCGGTTTCAAATCCGCGAGATAGGGCGTTCGGTCGCTGACCGACTGGAAGTCGTCGATCGTGAGCGCAACGCCCACGGAGCGCGCCATGGCGATCAGATGCAAGACGGCGTTGGTCGAGCCGCCGAGGACGGTCACGAGGACCATCGCGTTCTCGAAGGCCGCGCGAGTCATGATGTCGCGCGGCTTGAGGTCCCGCTCCAGGAGACCACGGATCGCGGCACCGGCCTCGAAGCACTCGTCGAGCTTGGCGGGATCGGTCGCTGGTGTCGAGGAGCTGTAGGGCAGCGACATCCCCAGCGCCTCGATAGCCGCCGCCATGGTGTTGGCCGTGTACATGCCCCCGCAGGCGCCGGGGCCGGGGCAGGAGAGACGCACGATCTCGCGGCGCGCGTCATCGTCGATAGTGCCCGCGAGGTACTGGCCGTAGCTCTGAAACGCGGAGATCACATCCAGGACGTCCGGCCCGCGATGTCCCGGCCGGATGGTCCCCCCGTAGATCATGAGCGCCGGCCGGTTCAACCTCCCCATGGCCATGAGGCAGCCCGGCATGTTCTTATCGCAGCCCGGGATCGAGATGTTGGCGTCGTACCACTGGGCCGACATCACGGTCTCGATGGAATCCGCGATGAGGTCGCGCGACTGTAGCGAATAGCTCATGCCCTCGGTGCCCATGGAGATCCCGTCGCTGACCCCGATGGTGTTGAAGCGCATCCCGACGAGGCCCGAGGCCACGACCCCGGCCTTGACCCGTTCGGCGAGCTGCAAGAGGTGCATGTTGCAGGTGTTGCCCTCGTACCAGACGCTCGCGATTCCGACCTGGGGCCTTTCCATGTCGGCCTCGGTGAGGCCGGTCCCGTAGAGCATGGCCTGGGACGCTCCCTGCGACTTGGGCCTGGTGACGCGCGTGCTATAACGATTCAAGGGCTCTGACATACGATTGGGCGTCTGGCGAATGGGCACTGCCACGTCGGGCGGGGACGGAGCGTCCCGATCGGTACGGTGCGCGCCAAGGATACTACAAGGGGAGAGCGCGGGGTGCGATGCTTGATGGGCGTCCGGGGAATCGTCGGTCGATGGTCCATACTTAGAGCATGAGGCCAAGGGGGGCGGAACCGGCTTTCATCCCGGGCCGGTCCCAAAAGCTGCGAAACGGAGGGGTGCCATGCCCGTCAAAAAGCTGAAGGAGCTCTTGGACAGCCATCGCGTGAAGTACGTGAGCATCGTCGTTTCCCGTGCCTATACGGCCCAGGAGATCGGGCGCCCATGTCCCAGGCAGAGAGTTGGCGAAGGCCGTGGCCCAAACGTGTGCCGCCAATGCCTTGGCGGTGGCAATCCCCTGCCATCGCGTCGTGCGCAACGATGGTGGACTATCGCGCTATCGTTGGGGTGTGGAACGCAAGCGCGCTACTGGAAAAGGAAGCACACGCTTGAATGCACTGATTAAGGAAGCGCGGGCGATCACACCGGCCAGGGACATTGCTGGCCGGGTGAAGGCGCTCGATTGGGAGCGAGCGTTGAAAGACCTCGATGCGCAAGGCAGTGCGATGATCGAGGGTCTCATCACTCGGGAAGAGTGCGATGCGCTAGCCGAGCTGTATCCGGTGGATGGCCTTTTCCGCAGCCGGGTAGTGATGGGACCGCATGGTTTCGGGCGTGGCGAGTACAAGTATTTCAGCTATCCGCTGCCCAGTATCGTCGCCGGCCTCCGCACGGCCATTTACCCGCGTCTTGCGCCGATAGCCAATCGCTGGAATGCCGCGATGGGCATCGACGTCCGCTACCCGGAAAAACACTCGGTCTATATCGCGCGTTGCCATGCTGCGGGGCAGCTCAGGCCCACGCCGCTGCTGCTTCAGTACGGAGCGGACGATTACAACTGCCTGCATCAAGACCTCTATGGCGAGCATGTTTTCCCGCTTCAGGTCACGATTCTGTTGTCCGAGCCCGAACGTGACTTCACGGGCGGCGAATTCGTACTCACCGAACAGCGGCCGCGCATGCAGTCGCGGCCGGAAGTCGTGCCGCTCCGGCAAGGTGACG
>JACCXJ010000279.1 GCA_013697045.1 Gammaproteobacteria bacterium
ATAGAGCTGCTGTTGCCACCTACGATCTCTCATAGCCTAGCCAGCGCTTGAGCATTGAGCGCTTGTACGTCATGATCGCGCCCACGACGAGGCAGTGCGGCTAGCTAGGCGAGGCTGTGGGGTCAACCGGGGTTAGCGAGTGCTGTTCCCGACGGAAGCGATCGAGGGGCAGAGAGAGGCGGGACTGCGCAAACTATTTCGATCCTGGGCGTTTTCTGCCCTACGGCCGCTCGGCGCTGACGGCGGGTGAGATAATGATTAAATGGCGTACGCGATTGCGTTTGCGCAGTCAGTTCGGGAGCACTTACTGACACTTACCGCGCGCGAGCGGACCAGGGTCTTGGATGCGATCGAAGAGCAGTTGTCTCACCAGCCGTTGGTCGAGACCAAACACCGCAAGGCCCTGCGGTCCAACCCGATTGCGCCGTGGGAATTGCGCGCCGGGTATTTCCGAGTGTTCTATGACGTGGCTGCCGATGAAACCGATACGGTCAGGATCTGGCGGTAGGACGGAAGAGAGGCGACAAGCTCTATATCGGCGGCCAGGAGATCAGATTATGAAAACGATAGAGCTATCCGACGCATCCAAACCTTTATCGGATTATGCGGAGGCATTGGATGACGATATCCTCGTTCTTACTTGCAAAAAGAAACCCGTAGCCGCGTTAGTACCGTTGAAGCACGTGGATCGCGAGGCCTTGGCCTTGAGTACCCGTCCGGAGTTTAGGGCCATTATCGAGGCAGCCAGGGAGGAAATCAGGGCTGGCAAGAGGTTATCGCTTGAGGAGATGAAAGGGGAAGTGTTGAAGTAGGCACGCACCCGCTCAACCATCGGCACATAGCGCCGGGGAGGTCGAAACAGTCAGATTTCGGCGCCGCGATTAGCGAGGCGCGCTCGCTTTCGCGCCTGCGCCGCCAGATCTTGCCAGCGTCATCCGAAGCTGATATCCAGCCTCCCGTACCCATCCGGCCCACTGGACCATCCCTCCTATGCTCGGACAAATCGCCATCTTCCTAGCCGCAGCGGTCCTCATCGTGCCGCTCTTCAAGAGGCTTGGCCTCGGCACCGTCCTCGGCTATCTCATCGCCGGCATGCTCATCGGCCCGTGGGGTCTTGGGCTCGTGCGCGATGTCGAGGACACGCTGCACTTCTCCGAGCTCGGTGTGGTGCTGCTGCTCTTCATCATCGGTTTGGAGCTGCAGCCCTCGCGACTCTGGGTCCTGCGCCGGACCGTGTTCGGGCTGGGCAGCGCCCAACTGCTGCTGAGCGCCCTACCGATCGCGCTGCTCGCCGCGGCCATGGGGCAGCGCTGGCTGGCAGCGGTCGTGATTGGGGTGGGGGCAGGCTTGTCCTCCACGGCGTTCGTGCTGCAGACACTGGCGGAGCGTGGCGAGCTGACCACTCGGCACGGGCGCGAGGCGTTTGCCGTCCTGCTGTTCCAGGACCTCGCCGTGATCCCGGTGCTCGCCATCGTCCCGCTCTTGGCAGTCGGCCCGGAACTGTCGGAGCAGGGCGTGGACTGGGTCGGGATCATGCGTGCGCTCGCGGTGATCGTCGCGCTGGTGGTCGTCGGCCGCGAGCTGTTGCGACGGGTGTTCCGCGCCGTGGCCCGCTTCGGCACCCGCGAGATCTTCACCGCGGCTGCACTGCTGGTGGTCATCGGGACGGCGTTGCTCATGCGAGCCCTCGGGCTCTCGATGTCACTGGGTGCCTTCCTCGCGGGCGTCCTGCTTGCCGACTCGGAGTTCCGCCATGAGATCGAGGCCGAGCTGGAGCCGTTCAAGGGCCTGCTGCTCGGCCTTTTCTTCATCGCCGTCGGGATGTCGGTGACTCTCGGCCTCGTCGAAGAGCAGGGGTTGCTGCTCATCGGGCTCGCTAGCGCGCTCATTCTCGTCAAGTTCGCCGTGCTCTATCTCATCGGGAGGCTGGCCGGCTGCGGCGGCGGTACCGCCCGCAACCTCGGCATCGCGCTCGCGGCGGGCGGGGAGTTCGCCTTCGTTCTGTTCGGCCTTGCGCGCGACTACCACATCGTGGCCGCCGAGACGGCCGAAACGCTGGTGATGGTGATCACCCTGTCGATGATGGCCGCCCCGGTGCTCTTTCTAATCAACGACAAGCTGCTCAAGCCTTGGGCCGCGCGACACGAGGAGCCCGAATACGACCGCATCGACGAGCCTGCCAACCCGGTGATCATCGCCGGCTTCGGGCGCTTTGGCCAGATCATCGCGCGCATCCTGCGCATGCGTGGCATCGCGTTCACCGCGCTCGAGATCAGTCAGCCCCAGGTCGACTTCGTGCGCCGGTTCGGCAGCAAGATCTACTACGGCGATGCCTCGCGCCTGGAGCTGCTGCGCGCGGCCAAGGTCGAGAACACGAAGCTCTTCGTGCTCGCCATCGACGACGTCGAGACCTCCGTCAAGATCGCGAGCATGCTGCGCAAGCACTTCCCGCGTGTTCCCATCTACGCGCGGGCGCGCAACCGATTTCACTGCCACAAGCTCATGGATCTCGACGTCGAGGTGCTGTATCGCGACACCTATCTCTCCAGCCTGGAGATGGCGCGCGAGGTACTTTGCGGATTAGCCCATCTTTCTCAACTCACCCCAATAATCGCCGTTTCTTCTGGGCACGGACCTCTGTAAGCCGCATAAACACACGGAGTCCAGTTTGAAAGTGGCTGTAGTGTAGACCAAGTGTCTTGTCAG
>JACCXJ010000292.1 GCA_013697045.1 Gammaproteobacteria bacterium
CCGGTCTTTTCGGGCTGCCGGCGCTGTTTCTGACGGCGATGCTGGCTGCCTACGCCGCTCCGGAGGCGCAGAAGCTGGTCTTGACCGGCTCCAGCACCATCGCCCCGCTGGCCGCGGAGCTCGGGCAGCGTTTCGAGGCGCTGCGACCCGGGGTCGAGGTCGATGTCCAATCCGGGGGATCGAGCCGCGGTATCCACGACGCCCGCGAGGGCCTCGCCGATCTCGGCATGGTCTCGCGCGCCTTGACCGCCGAGGAGGCCGATCTCCATGCCTACACCATCGCAATCGACGGCGTCGCGCTGATCACCCATCACTCGAACCCGGTCGCGGCCCTGAACCGGGCAGAGATCATCGCCATCTACACGGACCGCATCAACCGGTGGTCCGAGGTCGGTGGACCGAAGCAGCCGATCACGGTCGTGAACAAGGCGGAGGGCCGCTCGACCCTGGAGCTGTTTCTCGCGCATTTCGGGCTGCGCAATTCCGAGGTCAAACCGGATGTCGTGATCGGGGACAACGCCCAGGGCCTGAAGACCGTGGCGGGCAACCCCTGGTCGATAGGCTATGTGTCGATCGGCAGCGCCGAGTACGAAGCGGCCCATGGCGGCCCGATCCGCCTCATGCCCCTCGACGGCGTGGAGGCATCGATGGCCACGGTGCGGAATGGCACCTACCCCCTGACCAGGCCGCTCAACCTCGTGGCCCGCGAGCGCGCGCGGGGGCTGGCCCTCACGTTCATCGAGTTCGCTCGTTCGAAGGCCGCGCGCGCGATCGTGGAGCAGCAGTTCTTCGTCCCCGTCGATCCGCCCGTCGATGCCCGGCCTGTCGATGCCCCGCCTGTCGATGCAAGGTGATCGCGTCCTGATCGGGGCGCTCAGCGCTTGCGCGCTCCTCTCGGGCGGGGTCCTGGTTTTGATCCTCGGGTTCCTCGTGCTCGAGACCGGGCCGCTCCTAGCCGGCGGCCACGTCGCCCGAGCGTTCCTCGGCGCCGAATGGCATCCCGCGGATCACACCTTCGGATTACGCGCGATGATCGCCGGCAGCCTGGCCGTGAGCGGGCTCGCACTCTCGTGGGCCGCGCCCGCGGGGATCGTGGTGGCCGTTTGGGGACGGCTCTATGCGCGGCCGGTGCTCGGGCGCCTGTACCGCGGGGTCATCGATATCCTGGCGGGCATCCCCTCCGTGGTCTATGGCTTCTGGGGGCTCCTGGCCATCGTGCCCGCCATCAACCGCGTGCGCCCGCCGGGCACGAGCCTCCTGGCCGGCGGGTTGGTGCTCGGGCTCATGATCCTGCCGCTGTGCGCGCTCAGCACCGATGCGGGCCTGGCGCGGGTGCCGCAGAGCTACCTGCGCGCCGCGGCGGCGCTCGGCCTGTCGCGCTTCGGCACGCTCACGCGCATCCTCTTGCCGCAGGCCTTGCCCGCGATCGTCGCGGGATGCGTACTGCAACTCGGCCGGGCACTCGGGGAGACCATGGCGGTCGTCATGGTGTGCGGCAATGTGGTCGAGGTGCCGGATTCGCTCTTCGCCCCGGTGCGGACCTTGACCGCCAACATCGCGCTGGAGATGGCCTATGCGAGCGGTTGGCACCAGCGGGCGTTGTTCATGAGCGGGCTGGTCTTGCTCATGGTCACCATGGTCCTCTTCGGCCTGACGCAAGGGGTCAGGAAACGGGCATGAGGATTGACGGAGCGCGCGACCGGTGGGCCGCGGCGCTTTTCGCCAGCGCGTCGCTCATGATCATGGCCCTGCCGCTCCTCATGCTCGTCGAGGTCGTCGGCGCCGGGCTGCCGCGGCTGTCCTTGGAGTTCCTCTACGCGCCACCGATGGATGCCGGACGCGCCGGTGGCATCGGTCCGATGATCGTGTCCACGCTCGCCATCCTGGCCGTGTGTCTTTGCGCCGCACTGCCCGTCGGGCTCGGTTGCGCGCTCTACCTCGCCGAGTGCGTACCCGCGGGGAGCCGCGCCGCCCGCGCGCTGGGATACAGCCTCGATGTGCTCGGCGGGGTGCCGTCCATCGTCTTCGGTCTTTTCGGCTACCGCTTGTTCGCCATCGAATTGGGCCTCGGCTTCTCGATCCTCTCCGGTGGGCTCACACTCGCCTGCATGGTGCTGCCGCTCCTCATCCGCGTCAGCGAGGAAGCGCTGCGGGCGACGCCGCCCTCCTACCGCCAGGCGGCGGCGGCCCTGGGCCTGTCGCAGGGCGGATTCCTGCGCCGGGTGTTGGTGCCCGCCGCCGCCCCGGGGATCGCCGCGGCTCTGATCCTCTCGGTCGGCCGCGCGCTCGCGGAGAGCGCCGCGCTCCTCTTCACCGCCGGCTACGTCACCCGCCTGCCGGATTCCGTGTTCGATTCCGGCCGGGCTCTGGCCGTACACATCTACGATCTCAGCATGAACGTCGCGGGCGGCGAGGGCGGCGCCGCGACCACCGCCGTGGTGCTGGTGGGGCTCCTCACGCTCATCAACCTCTGCGCACGCAGGCTGGGCCAGGCGCTGCACAGGATGCAGCGCGCATGAAGGCGTGCGAAGGGGCGGCGCCGGCGGGGATCACGCTCGATGAGGTCACCGTCCGCTACGGTGCACACATCGCCATCGAGCGTGCCTCCTTTGCGGTCCGGCCCGGTGAGCTGATGGCCCTGGTGGGGCCGAGCGGATGTGGCAAGACGAGCCTCTTGAACGCCATCAACCGCCTTTCCGATCTGATCCCCGGCTGCACGGTCACGGGCAACATAGCGGTCGGCGGTCGCGACGTGCGCGCGCCCGACACGCGCCTGACCGCGCTGCGCCGCCAGGTCGGCATGGTGTTCCAGCTACCCAACCCCTTCCCGCTGTCCGTCGCCGAAAACCTCCGCTTTCCCCTGCGTGAGCACGGCGTCTCGAACCGCGACGAGCGCGATCGGCGCACCGAAGAGGCGCTCCGCGCCGTCGGTCTCTGGGAGGAGGTGAAGGGCCGGCTGGGTCAACCGGCGCAGGCGCTCTCGGGCGGCCAGCAGCAGCGCCTGTGCATCGCGCGAACGCTAGCGCTCGGCCCCGAGGTGCTGCTCTTCGATGAGCCCTGCAGCGCCCTCGACCCCCTCTCCGCCGGTGTCATCGAGGCGCTCATCACGGGCCTCAAGGGCCGCTACACGATCCTCCTAGTGACCCACAACCTCCCGCAGGCACGGCGCCTGGCGGACACCGTCGCGGTCTGCTGGGTGAGCGAGGGGTGCGGCTGCGTGGTCGAATCCGGACCGTGCGGCGTGCTCTTCGAACGTGCCGCGCACCCCATCACGCGGGCCTACTGCGGGGGAGAGGTGGGCTGATCGCAGCCCGGCTCTCAAAAAGCGATCGCCTCGCGTACGGCGTCAACGAAGCGTTCCATGTCGGCGACGGCGATGGCGCCCATGGCGGACACGCGAAACAAGGTCGCGGCGAGATCGCCTTGTCCGGCGTAGATGATGAAGCCCCGGTCCTTCAAGCGATGGTGCAACTCGGTGTAGCCGATCCCGTGCGGTAGTTGAAAGGCGTTCAGGACCACCGAGCAGTCCTCAGGCGGGAACAGCGGTTCGATGCCGAGGGCGCGGAGACCGCCGCGAGCGATGCCGAGGAGGTGCCGGTAACGCCCGTTTCGGGACTGTCGTCCGCCTTCATCTTCCAGCTCCGCGAGCGCCTCGCGCAGGGCATAGAAGGCCTGTACGGATGGGGTATAGGGCGTGCTGCGGCGGTCCTGGGCCTCGCAGTAGCTCCGGAGATCGAGGTACAGGCTGCGGCGCGGACCGTCCGGGTGAGACAGCGCCGCCCGCGATACGGCGACGAAGGACACGCCCGGCACGCCGTGCAGGCACTTGTTCGCGGTCGCGGCACAGGCGGTCAAGCCCAAACCTTCGAAGTCCAGGGCTTCCGCGCCAAAGCTCGATACCGCATCGACGAGGAGCCCGAGGCCATGCACCCGGCACAGCGCACCGATGTCCGCGAGGGCGTTCAGGCGCCCGGTAGTGGTCTCGTGGTGGACCATGGCGATATGACTGAGCGCCGAATGCCGCTCGATGGCCTCCGCGATCCGAGGCAGGTCGAGAGGGGCCTGCCAGGCGTGTTGGACGCGGACATGCGGAATGCGGTGGACCTCCGCGATGCGGGTGAGGCGCTCGCCGTAGACGCCGTTCTCGAGCACCAGTAACTCGCCGGTCTGCGGGATCAAGCTCGTCAGCATCGCCTCGACCGCCGCGGTCCCGGAGCCGGTGAGCAGGACGGCGGCGTAGTCCTCCGGCGCAAGTCCATAGACGCCGAGGAGCCGCGCTCGGATATCGTCCTGTAGATCCGCAAACTCGGGCTCGCGGTGGCACAGATCGGGGTTCATGAGCGCCGCACGCACGCGGGGGCTCAGGGTCACGGGACCGGGATTTAACAGGATCATGGGGAGCGTGTCCCGAGGTGCGGAGGTAGGCGCGCACGGTCGTGCGCGCCTACCAGGGGCCTCACGAGGATCATGAGAAGGCCGTCCCGATGTGGGCCATGAGGCGATCGAGGACCTGGATCGGCGAGAGGGCGGGGCGCGGCAGGTCTTCCCGGGTGCCGGTGCGGATCTTGATCTGGGCGAGGCGTGCCCGGCCGTGCGCCTCCGCCGCGAACAGCGCCTCGATCACCCCGAGGTGATCGCCGGCGGCCGTAACGCCATAGCCGCAACTCGCTGCGATCCCGGCGAAGTCGATGCCGGTGCTGACCGTGGACTGCGCCCCGGTCGAGTCGTGGGCCTCGTTGTCGAGCACGAGATGGGTCAGGTTGGCCCCGCCGTAGGCCCCGAGGGTCGCGAGGTTGCCCATGCGCATGAGCGCCGCGCCGTCCCCGTCGAGGACCACGACGTGCAGGTCCGGTCTGGCGAGGGCGAGGCCGAGGCCCAGCGAGGAGGCGCAGCCCATGGAGCCCACCATGTAGAGGTGGTTGGGCCGGTCGACGAGAGCGTACAGCTCGCGGCCCGTGTAGCCCGTGGTCGCGATGAGCACGGAGTTTTCGGGCGCATGCGCGAGGACGTGCGAGAGAACGTCGCTGCGCGAGGGACGTTCCCGATCGCGATAGTCGTATCCGGGACCCGCTTTCGAATTCGCCACCCGCGGCCTCCATCCCCGGCCCAGCGCATGGAGGGCCACGGTGCCCTTCTGCATCACCAATCCATAAGGCCGCCGCGCGCGCGCCATGTGCCGGGCGGCGCGATCGAGCACCGGTGCGATCGCATCGGGTGCGGTCGGAAACGATTCCCATGGCAGCTCCATGGTATCGAGCATGCGGCCGGTGATGCGCCCCATCAGCTCGTGCTGCGGCTCGTCCTTCACGCCCGGCGCGCCGCGATGCGTGCAGATGAGGAGCAGCGGGATCCGAAAGACATGCGTCAGGGAGGTCAGCGGGCTCACCGCATTGCCGAGCCCGGAGTTCTGGATCATGATCGCTGCTCGCCGGCCGCCGATCGCCGCACCAGCCGCCGTGGCCACGGCATCGCCTTCGTTTGCCGAGGAGATATAGGTGAGCCGCTCGTCATTGATGACGTAGTTGATGAAGGGCGTGAGGAACGAGCAGGGGACGCCCGCATACCATTCGATCCCGCGGCTGCGCGCGGCTTCGACGAAGTCTTGGGCTTCGATCATCCTCGTCATCCCGCCTTAACGGTGCGAGCCAAAAAACTTGCCAGCAGTTACCGGAAGTCCGGGTAGAGGGCGACGAGAGCTTCCACCAGCTCGCGCGTGATCTCGCGTAGGGCGGCCTCGCCGGTCTCGCGGGTCGCGAGCGAGGGATCGCCACGCGCACCGATCCGGCTCCAGTCGGGGCCGGAGCCCGGGTCGACATCGAAGACGACCGGCTGGTAGAAGACGGTCGCGGGGGCGTCCGGCGCATGGCCGTAGTCGGCCTCCACCCGCTCCATCCGCACGGCGTCCGGCTCGATGGCGAGGACGAGCGAGGTCTCGAGCTCGTCCGCATGGCCGCCGAGCTTCTGGCGGAGCCGCGGCCGGACGGCTCGCCCAAGCGTTGCCAGGTCGGCGACCGCGACCCGCACGCCGTGGACCGCGTAGAAGTCACGCACGACGATCCGGATCGGCGCCTCGGTCGAGACCCCCGTGTTGATGATCGCCAGCCGGCGCGCCCCTTGGCCGACAAAGCCCGTCAGGACATCCCTCACGAGCGCCATGAACGTCTCCGCCCGGAGGTGCTGGCTCCCCGGGTAGCGGACGAAGGCCGGGTAGTAGCCGAACGAGATGACCGGCGCGACGAGCACCGGCAGCGCTTCGGCAACACGCCGCCCGAGCTCCCGGGCGACCAGATAGTCGGTTCTGAGCGGGAGGTGTGGCCCGTGCTCCTTGGCCGCCGCCCCTACCGGCACCACGACGACGGCCCCCGCGGCGATGCGCTCCCCGGCCTCCGGCCAGCTCAGATCCTCCAGGAACGCGCCCCGCATCGTCGTCACCTCTCCTGGCTCGCGCCTTAGCTGCCCGGGCCACACTCCAGGTCTTGAGGCCCCTCCGGGGGCATGGTGTTGAGCTCCGAGCATAGCGCCCGGATCGCGCTACGGATCCCTTCTTCCAGGGTCGGATGGTAGAAGGGTAGATCGAGGGCATCTGGCGCAGTAAGCTCTCTTTGTATGGCCCAGGCGAGCAAGTGTGCCATGTGCTCGACACGCGGTGCCACCATCTCGGCACCGATCAAGGTTCCGGTCTCACGCCGGGCATAGATGCGGATCAAGCCGGCGTTTTTTCCGATAACGCGTGCGCGACCCTGATCGCGATAGTCGATGCTTCCGATCGCGACATTGCCCTCGAGACCCGTAAAACCCGTGCCCACAACCGCGAGCTGAGGATCGGTGAAGACAATCGCCAAAGGGGTTCGGCGCGTCTTGACCTCGACCGCGGGCCAGGAAGCCGCGTTGATCCCCGCGATGCGGCCTTCATCGGCGGCCTCGTGCAACAGAGGACGATCGCCGTTGACATCACCGGCGATGAAGATAGAACTATCTCCGCATTGCATCGTTCGGGGATCGAAACGCGGTGCTCCGCGATCATCCAACTCGAGCCCTGTCCTTTCAAGGCCAAGTCGCCCAAGGTTGGGCGGCCGGCCAGTCGCCGACAGGATCCGTTGGAAGCTTTCTTCACCTGCGCCCCCACTGGCCCGCCAACGCACGCGCACGCTATCGCCGTCTTTTTCAAACTCGGTTTCCGCTTTCAACAACAGGGGCAACTCTTGTGCGATGATGTTTCTGGCAGCGTCGTTGACTACTGGGTCGCGCAACGGGCCGATGCTATCCCCTTGGCTGAATAAGCGTGTGCGTACGCCCAGCCGATGCAAGGCTTGGCCTAGCTCCAAACCGACCGAGCCGGTACCGATCAGC
Source organism: Gammaproteobacteria bacterium (assembly GCA_013697045.1). Lineage (GTDB taxonomy): Bacteria > Pseudomonadota > Gammaproteobacteria > JACCXJ01 > JACCXJ01 > JACCXJ01. Next base: position 7,351 of record JACCXJ010000292.1, read on the forward strand.
CCGATGGAGCCTGGCAGGTCTTGCCACTCGAATAAATCGTCGCTTACCAGCACGTGCTCGCGTACGGGATCTAATGAGCGCGGGATCGAGGGATGGGAGCCGGTCGCGATCACGATCGCCCTCGCTTCGATCCGTGTACCGTCGTCAATCTCCAGCGTGTTAGGGCCTACGAACCGGGCGTAGCCTCGCAGAAGTTGCTTATCTGGGATTTTCCTTATGGAGTCGAGCACGCCACCGACAAAGCGGTCTCGCTCGCGCTGCACCCGTTGCATGACGGCTCGCCCATCGACGCGCGCCCCGCCTGGGATATCTATGCCAAACTCGCCCGCCCCCGCCACCGCGTGCGCCGCCTCCGCTGCAGCGATGAAAAGTTTTGAGGGCATGCATCCGACACGCGCGCAAGTGGTCCCGTAAGGCCCCGATTCAATCAGTACGACACGAGCGCCTGCCTTCGCGGCCTCGCGGCGGGCCGATAAACCTGCAGTGCCTGCCCCTATGATGGCAACATCGACCGCTCGTGTCGTCATAATCCCATTAGAATGCAAACAAATTATCGAGCCTTACCCGCTTATGGGCCAGCCTTGGTCCAAGTCGTGCGCCCCTTCCATGAGTGGGGCAGGCCGAATCGGCACCGGGCCCGAGGGAAGGGGCACGTCACCGCGGTCCGCCGAGAAGGGATTGGGTGAAGATCTTTTTGCCGGCGTGCCGCGATGCGTACAGATAAGGAGCAACGGGATCCGAAAGACATAGGTCAGGGAGGTCAGGGGGCTGACTGCGTTGCCGAGCCCGGAGTTCTGGATCATGACCGCTGCTCGGTGGCCGCCGATCCCCGCACCGGCCGCCGTGGCCACGGCATCGCCCTCGTTTGCCGAGGAGATATACGTGAGCCGCTCGTCGTTGATGACGTAGTTGATGAAGGGCATGAGGAACGAGCAGGGGACGCCCGCATACCATTCGATCCCGCGGCTACGCGCGGCTTCGACGAAGTCCTGTGCTTCGATCATGGTGTCACATATCGTCAGCGCATCGGGCCGATTATAGACGGGTCGGATGGATCGCAGGCTCAGGTCACATCGAGCATCTTATTCGCGTAGTCCTTGCCAGAAGTCGGAGGGGGCAAGGGCCTGCCATCCTGCTTGTAGAGATCGAGGGTCTCATCGACAATGTCGCAAAGCTCGGCGAAGACTTGCCTTTCGTCATCACCGTGACACCCGCCGTAGAATAGCCCCGGACAGCTTCCTACGAAGCATTGGTCCTCCTCGGACCATTCGACGATCTTGACATAGCAAGCACTCTCTTTCATCGTCCTGTCTCCCCTAACGCGGTTTTCACGGCCCTCTCCTGATAGTGACGCGCATCGTCGCCAAGCTGGCCGGAAATAACAACCGGCTTCCGCACTTTGGGATGTACGAATTTTCTATGGCTTCCTTTCCCGCATTGGTTAACAAACCCAGCCTGTTCAAGCGCCCTCACCAAATCACGGATCTTGAGCGGCATCTTTGTTCGTGTTGCACCTTAGCGCCAAACGGTTTGCGCCGTGCAGAGCATAGTGCGCCGAGGGCAGCTTCGCCGCAGTCGAATGCACTGCGTTCGTGTCGCTCCGCCAGTCAACTGGCATCGCCACTCATGCGCCGTTCACGGTAGCGGCGAGTGGCGGCTTCCAATCGGGGGCGCGCCTTGTCGGCTTCGTCGAGTGCCCCGAGGAACGCCTTCCAATCCCGTGGAGAGAGCGTGACGGTTTCATGTTCCCCGACGACCTGCTTGGCGTGGTCGGACGCGACAGAAATCAGAAAGTTCGACAGCGACATACCCGAGTAGGCCGCTGCCCGCGACAGCAAGGTCTTGAGGTCGGCGGACACGCGTAAGTCGATGCGCTCGTCCCGTTGGGTCATATTGGCTGGCATGGCAAGCCCCTCCCAGGCCCATAGTCTAACATGTACGTGTACAGCATTACTCGCTGGGTGCGCGGATTCATGCAACCCAAGGATGTGCTGAACGCATGCAGGAGAATGTGCCGCCCCTCGAGGTAGCATCGCTCTCTCTCATCACGAACACCTAAGTTCCTGTACCCGTGATGTCGTCGACGAGGAGCGCGCCCGCAGCCAAGCGTGCACCGGGCGCACGAGTCACCCCTGTGCCGTGCGCGCGGCGCACGCTACGAGATGCGGTTACTAACCCTATCCCGGAGCGAGATGGGATGGCATTCAGTGTCGCCTAGAACGAGAGGTTGACCCCCACGGCAAAGCCCTCGGTGACATCTCCGGCATCCTGGGTATCGGGCTGATCGAAATCGGTGCTGATTCTCTGGTAGCGGTACCCCGCGTAGGCTGTGGCCGCCGACAGGGGCATATGCGGCATCAAGCGCTCCACACCGTGGGTGTAGGTGAATCCCAGCTCGGCGACATTGTAGGTGGTGTCGAAGTCGGGGGTGGATCCGGCATCGAATACCCCAAAATCGCCGCGAAAAACGGATCTACTTTTCGTATCCATGAACCCATGGGCGTAGCTACCATACATTCCGAATCCGCCGCCGATGGGCACCGACGCCGCGATACCGATGGTGGGACCTTCAATGTCGATATCGGTGGTCTCTCTAAAGGCGAACGTCGTCCCAAGGGTAATATCGTTTATAGCGGTTGTAGTATCGATCCTCTGACGTACCTTCTTGTAACCGCCCAAGATCGCGACATAGGGATGGATGTAGATGCCCGCCGAGGCATCCCACTCGTATCGCTCTCCCGAGGTTTCAAATTCCGTCCGGGAAAGTGTTTCGAAACCTCCGGGAGTAAATCGGCTGCACTGTTCCCACCGACGTGCCAAAATCAAAACCCGTCTTGGAGTAATAGCCCCCCGTCACGATCAGCCACTTATACCGCACCGATAGCTGTGGGATCGGTACCGCCTCGATATCGGACTCCTCTGCATCAGGCGCCGTGTCCTGGGCGAACACGGACTCAAAATCCGGAGTGATCGCTTGGTTGGTGATGAACTGCCTGTCTCGCGACCACTCATGCACCCATACCTTGGTCCCCAGCGTTACAGAAAAGTCCCGGTCCCAGTCCGGGGTGAGAAAACCGGAGAACCCGTCCCATACGGTCGGCCCCCCCGCCTCGTCGGCCATGGCCAGCGCGATGGTGCCTAGGTACATCTTCTTGTTCATGATGGTCCTCCTCTTTCAAATGGAGCGATACCCGCTCACGGCGATGAACGTATTGTTGCCGGTCCTGATCGCGTGGTCGCGCCCGAACCGATGGGGTAGAAAGGGCCGTGGCGCTCGTCTCATGCGAGCTTCCGCGATGGCCTGGCTCGAACCGCGTCATAGACCAGGTCCTGTTCCTCCCCAGAGTGTATGTTTAGCACGACAATCTACTCTGCGCAAGCTGCCGCCATACAACGCACTACATCAGTGCGGGAGCTTGAGGTCCCTCCTTAGGTGTCATAGACTGGTAAGGCATACATCGGGGGGTAAGGATTCTACGATGCTAGCCACATTGACCAGCAAGGGCCAGGTCACGCTGCCCAAAGAGATCCGGGACAAGCTCGGTCTGAAGGCAGGATCGAAGCTGGACTTCGAGTTGTTGCCGGACGGTACCGTCAAGCTGCGTGCTGCCAACCTGACCGCGCTCTCGATCATGGGGATGCTGAAACGACCGGGGCAGCGGCCGGTTTCCATCGAGGAGATGGATGAAGGCATCACCTCGTTCCTGGCGCGCAAACATAGGCGTCAGAGCCGGTGATCGGCATCGATACCAATATACTGCTCCGGATCGTCAATGACGACGATCCGGAGCAGTCGAAAAAGATCCGGGCGTTACTGGCACCGTTGGACGAGACGGTCCACTCGGTGCGTATCGACGATATCGTCTTGGCCGAGACCGTTTGGGTGCTGCACAGCGTGTATCGCTGAAAAAAGACCGAGATCGTGACGGCACTGCGCATGTTGGGAGCTACTTTGACTTTTGGCTTCGAGAACCGAAATACGTTTCTTACCGCGATCGGCATGTATGAAGGATCGGCTGCTGGGTTCGCCCACTGCCTGATCGCAGCGAACAATAGCGCGGCGGGGTGCGATTTCACCGCGACGTTCGATCGGGCCATGCGTCCGGTAGCGGGCATCAAAGTGTTGTAGCATCGTGGACATGCAAGGGTTCCACGGTCGATAGCACTCGCCGGAGTTGAGGTCCATGGACGTGCAAACATTCGTGCTAGGCCACGAAGCCGCGATCCGCCTCGCCTTCTTCGCGGGTGTTTTCGCGATCATGGGTGTATGGGAAGTGGCGGCGCCCAAGCGCGGGCTCGCGCTCCCGAGGTCCGGGCGCTGGCCCGGAAACGTCGCGCTCACCGTACTGGACGCGCTCGCGCTGCGCATCGTCTTCCCGGGCGCCGCGGTCGGCATGGCCGTGTTGGCGGAGGAGCGGGGTTGGGGTCTATTACGCTATTTCGAATGCCCCGAGCCGCTCGCGTTTCTGCTGTCCGTGCTGGCGCTCGATCTGGTCATCTATTTACAGCACGTGATGTTTCACGCCGTACCGCTCTTGTGGCGGCTGCACCGCGTGCACCACGCCGATCTCGGCTTCGACGTGACCACGGGAACGCGCTTCCATCCCTTGGAGATCCTGCTCTCCATGGCCCTGAAGGGTTTCATGATCGCCGCGCTCGGCCCCCCGCCCGTCGCGGTGCTGGTCTTCGAGGTGCTCCTGAACGCGACCTCGATGTTCAATCACGGTAACGTCCGCATCCCGGAGCGTATCGATCGCGTCCTACGCCGGTTCGTGGTGACGCCCGACATGCACCGCGTGCATCACTCGATCGAGGAGGACGAGGCCAATTCCAACTTCGGCTTCAATCTGCCCTGGTGGGATCGCTTGTTCGGGACGTACCGGGAGGCGCCGCGCGCCCCGCACGAGGACCTGAGCATCGGGATCCGGGGCTTGCGCGAGCCCGCCGAGGTGGCTCGTTTCTCTGCAATGCTGCGCTTACCGTTCGCCGGGAAGCCGAGCGATTACGTGATCAATCGTCGCCGGGATGTGTGAGGCGCACGCCCCTTGCGACGGGTTCCGCACCGCATAGCTTCCATGCGGTTCCGGCGTGCTGTTCTCAAGCGGACGCAAACCGGGTCCCGCCCCTCATTGACCCTTCGCGCCCCGCAACCATTCTTCGGCACCTCCTTGGTCCCCTCGCCAGTTTTTAGCATATTCATACAACGCCGTAAGCAAGCATTGCATCGGCCACCTTCTTGAAGCCGGCGATATTCGCGCCCTTCACATAGTCGACATAGCCGCCCTTCTCGGTGCCATATTCGATGCAACTGTTGTGGATCCCCTCCATGATATCGAGCAGCAGCTGTTGGAGCTCCGCCTCTTTCCACGAACGCCGCTCCGCATTCTGGCTCATCTCGAGACCGGATACCGCGACGCCGCCGGCGTTGGCAGCCTTGCCGGGCGCGTAGAGGGTTTTCGCATCTTTGAAGACGTGCACGCCTTCCAGATCGGTCGGCATGTTCGCCCCTTCCGAGACCGCGATGCAGCCATTTTTGATCAGCGTGCGCGCATCCTCGCCGAGCAGTTCGTTTTGAGTCGCGCAAGGCAGTGCCACGTCGCAGGGCACGCCCCAGGGCGTCTTCCCCTCATGGAAGGTCGCGCTCTTGAACTCCTTGGCATAGTCCGAAATGCGGCCGCGACGCCTGGTCTTGTGCTCCTTCACCCAGTTGATTCGATGCTGATCAATCCCGTCGGGGTCGTGGATGAAGCCGGCGCTGTCTGACAGGGTCAGCACCTTGCCGCCAAGCTGGGTTACCTTCTCCGCCGCGTGCGTTGCGACATTGCCCGAGCCGGAGATGACGGCCTTCTTGCCGGTCAGGTCCTGGCCCTTGGTCTTGAGCATATTGCGGAGAAAATAGACCGCGCCATAGCCGGTCGCCTCGGGCCGGATCAGAGAGCCGCCATATTCGATGCCCTTGCCGGTGAGCACGCCGGTGAACTGGTTGGTGATCCGCTTGTACTGGCCGAACATATAGCCGATCTCGCGGGCGCCGACGCCGATATCGCCCGCCGGCACGTCGACGTCCGCGCCGACGTGGCGATAGAGCTCGGTCATGAAGCTCTGGCAGAAGCGCATCACTTCATGGTCGCTCTTACCCTTGGGATTGAAATTCGCCCCGCCCTTGCCGCCCCCCATTGGAAGGCCGGTTAAAGCATTCTTGAAGGTCTGCTCGAAGGCGAGGAACTTGAGAACGCTCTCCGTCACCAAAGGATGGAAACGGATGCCGCCCTTATAGGGCCCGATCGCATTGTTGTTCTGAACGCGCCATCCGCGCTGGACGCGGATATTGCTGTTATCGTCCTCCCAGCAGACGCGGAAGGAGATCACCCGGTCCGGCTCGGCGATTCGCCGAAGGATCTGGTAATGGTGATATGGTTCCTTGTCGGCGATGAAGTCGAAAATGTCCTCGGCGACTTCCTGCACCGCCTGAACAAATTCAGCTTGTCCCGGATTGCGTTTCTTCACCCCCTCGATGAACGTCGGCAGATCGACATGATCGGTAACGGCCATTGCTTCACCCCCTGCGTATCAGACAGTAACCAGGCGACCCTATTTGGCGGTTCCTTTTCGAGTCGGAACCGTCTATTGCGCTGAAAGACTTAGCACGTTTTGGGGCGATGCTCAAGCGGACGGAAGCCCCGCCCCCTCATTGACCCCTTCGCGCCCCTCGACCATACTTCGGTCCAACCGCAACCACTGGGTCCGAACGGGACCATCCGAGCGGGACGATCACAGCGTGAGCAACGCGCCCCCACCACCGCCCGACCGCCCCACTCCATACCGGGCGATCCTTGATAGCCGGGCCCGCGGCCAGCCGATCTCGTCCGCGAGGCGACCGCTGGGCGGATGAGCTCCAAATCCATGGACGTATCGCCGGAGGGTGGTATGTGAGCTTCACCACGGCCGATCTCTGCGACCGCCACGAGGCCGGGGTCCGGGTCGTCGCACCCGGGTTTCGCGATTATGGCGGGCTCCCATGCTTTTCGGGACCGATCGCCACCGTCAAGGTACACGAGGACAACAGCCTGGTGCGGGCGGCTCTCGAGAAGCCCGGCGAGGGGCGGGTCCTGGTCGTGGATGGCGGTGGATCGCTCTGCTGTGCGCTGGTAGGCGATGTCCTGGCCGGCCTGGCACCACCGGAACGGCTGGGCCGGGCTCCTCGTGTATGGCTGTATCCGTGACTCGGAGGCCATCGCGAGCGTCGCCATCGGAGTCAAGGCCTTGTGCACCCATCCCCGCAAGAGCGCCAAGAAGGGGGCTGGCGACCGCGACATCCCGGTGACCTTCTCCGGCGTCACCTTTGCGCCCGGGGATCACGTCTATGCCGATCGGGACGGTATCGTGGTAGCGACCGAGCGCCTGCTCTGAGGCCCCGCATTGCGGGAGCGCCTGGCAGGTTCCATGGTCCCGCGGGCACACGCCCCGAGCGAGAGCCGCCTTCTATGAGCGCCGCATTCAAAGTCGCCTGCATCCAGAACTGCGCGGACGACGATCTGACACAAAACCTCGCCGAGACCGAAGCCCTGGTCCGCGCCGCGCGCGCCGCCGGGGCCGAGCTCATCTGCCTGCCGGAGAACTTCTCCCTCATTCAGGTCAACGACGCCATGCTTCTCGCGGAGGCCCGGCCCGAGGAGACCCACCCGGCGATCCCTCGATTTCGCACCCTCGCGCGCGAGCTGCGCGCCTGGATCCTCCTCGGATCGCTGTCCATCAAGGTCGAGAGCGGCAAGCTCAACAACCGTTCTTACCTGATCGATTCCGACGGGCACATCACGGCCGTGTACGACAAGATCCACCTCTTTGATGTCAACCTCAAGGCCGGTGAGAGCTACCGTGAGACGGCCACCGTGGAAGCCGGGGACCGGGCGGTCACCGCCAGGACGCCGTGGGGCGTGCTCGGGCTCTCGGTCTGCTATGACCTGCGCTTCCCGTATCTCTACCGGGCCCTGGCCCAGGCCGGCGCGCGCTATCTGGCGATCCCCGCGGCCTTCACGCGCACCACCGGCCAGGCGCACTGGCATCTCCTGGTGCGCGCCCGCGCCGTCGAGACCGGCAGCTACGTGTTCGCACCCGGCCAGTGCGGCGTGCGCAGGAGCGGGCGGGCCACCTATGGCCATTCCTTGATCGTGGACCCCTGGGGACGGATCCTGGCCGACGGCGGAGACGCGCCTGGCTTCATCGTTGCCGACGTCGATCCCGGGAAGGTCGATGAGGTGCGGCGCATGATCCCGGCGCTGCAGCACGACCGCGTGTTCACCGGACCCGAGCCCCAAGGCTGAGCGTTTGTGAAAAATCTAGCCAAAGACATTTTTGAAATTCGTCGTCCCTTCCCCCTCGGAAGGGGGAAGGATAGGATGGGGGTCGAGCGCGTCCGATCGGAATGACGCAGCCCGCAGCGCTCAACCCCCACCCTGGCCCTCCCCCTGCCAGGGGGAGGGAACAAGCTGGTGCTGACAGCTTATTGAAATTGCGTATGAAATAGAATGTGTTCGAGTTGTTGTGTGCAGCATTTGGAACGTAAGTATCTATTGCGCTCGGGCTCGCATTGCGACTCCCTTGGCTCGCGACGATTTTTTCACGAACTCCGAGAGCGCTGGCGGTGCGTGCGCGGGGATAAACCGAGCGCAATGGCGGTCTCAAGAAGGGCGATGAATCTGCCTCTGATCCAGTCTCTTGCCCGCCTGGCACTGGCCTGCCTCCTGGCCGTGCCGTTGTGCGCGCAGCCCCAGGGCCGGCGCCAGAGCGATCCGCCGGGCGGTGTACAGGGAGCGCCCTCCGACCGTGATCAGGCCGCGTCCATCGCGCGCCGGGCCACGGGGGGCCGGGTGCTCGGGGTGAAACCCGAGAGCGGTTCCCAGCGCGTCAAGATCCTCTCCCGCGACGGGCGCGTCCGCACCTTGGAGGTGGACCCCCGCACCGGCGCGGTCCGGCCCTGAGAGCTTGTGAAAAAATCTGCTGCGCTCGGGATCTCGCATTCCGGCGGTGCTCGGAATCCTCATGTATTTCAATATACACTCCGGTTGCTCGTCTCATCCGTGAGACTCGCCCCTTCGGGGCTAAAGCTCCGTTTCGCTCCCGGCGAAACGGTCCTGCGCTCCGGCGGAAAGCCAGGGCCAGGGAGTGGCCCTGTTTGGCGCGCCGAGGATGCAACGCGACCTCCCTTCGCTCGCGACGATTTTTTCACAAGCTCTGAGGGGCGTGCCACACGGGCAGCATGCGCGCCCTGGTCGTAGAGGACGAGGCGCCGTTGCGCGAGCAGCTCGCGGAGCGCTTGCGCGTCGAAGGCTATGTGGTGGACCTCGCGGCGGACGGGGAGGAAGGGGCGTTCATCGGCCGCGATTACCCCGTGGATCTGGCCATCGTGGACCTGGGCCTGCCCAAGCTGTCGGGTATCGAGGTGATCCGGCGGTGGCGAGCGGCCGGGCTCTGCTTCCCGGTCTTGATCCTGACCGCGCGCGGGCGCTGGCAGGACAAGGTCGAGGGTCTCGGGGCGGGCGCGGACGATTATCTCGTCAAGCCCTTCGAGATAGAGGAATTGCTGGCGCGCCTCCGGGCGCTCGTGCGGCGCGCGGCGGGATTCGCGAACCCGGTGCTCACCTTCGGATCGCTCGCCCTCGACACCCGGGCCGAGTCCGTCCTAGTTGCGGGTGCCGCGGTCGAGCTGACGGCCTTCGAATACCGGATCCTCGAATATCTGATGCTGCACGCGGGTGAGGTCATCTCAAAGTCCGAGCTCGCCGAACACCTCTACCACGAGGACCAGGACCACGACAGCAACGTGCTGGAGGTCATGCTGGCGCGCCTCAGGCGCAAGCTCGACCCCGAGCGCCTGCTCAACCCCATCGAGACCCTGCGGGGCCGCGGCTACCGGTTCCGGCTCCCCAAGTCGTCTGGCCCATCGGTTTGACGCCCATCGGTTTGACGGTTCGCGCGGGGCTATCGCTCAACGCGCGGCTCCTGATCGCCGCGAGCGTGGTGCTCACCGCCTTTCTCGGGCTCACTGGACTGACTTTGGACCGTGCCTTCCGCGACAGCGCCCTGGCCCAGGTACACGCGGCGCTCAAGGCCCACGTCTATGCCCTGCTCGCCGCGGCCGATCTCGACCCGGCCGAGCGCCTCGTGGTCCCGAAGCAACTCCCCGAGGCCCGTTTCGGGACACCGGGCTCGGGCCTCTATGCCCAGGTCAACGCCGCGAGCGGCGCGCTGGTGTGGCGCTCGCCGTCGATGCTGGGCCTCGGTCTGCCCTTCGAGCCGGTCTACCACACCGGGGTCGCGGCGTTCCAGGACCTCACGGGCCCAGACGGCGCGCGCTACTTTGCCCTGGGGCTGGCCGTCGAGTGGGAAGCGAGTCCGAAGAAGAGCTACGGCTACACCTTCTATGTGGCGGAGCAGAGCGACGCCTTCGACGCCCTGGTGCTCGGGTTCAGGCAAGGCCTGTGGGGATGGCTCGTCGGGGCCGCGGTGGTGCTCTTGGCCGTGCAGGGGTTGATCTGGCGCTGGGGGCTCGCACCCTTGCGGCGGGTAGCCCTCGAGGTGGCGGAGATCGAGGCCGGCCGGCAGTCCGAGTTGCGCCAGAGCTACCCGAGTGAGCTCTGCCTCCTGACCGAGCGCCTGAACGGGCTTTTGCGCAATCGCGGCGCCCACCTCGAACGATATCGTCATGCCCTGGCGGACCTCGCCCACAGCTTCAAGACGCCGCTCGCGGTGATCCGCAGTGCCATCGACGATAAGGACACGCCTGCGCCGCTACAAGCGCTGTTGCGTGAACAGGTGGAGGGCCTGAACAGGACCGTCGAATACCAACTGCAGCGCGCCGCGGCCTCGGGCCGCACGGTGCTGGCTCGGCCCATCGAGGTCGAACCGGCGGTGCGTAAGCTCGAGAGGACGCTGGCCAAGGTCCACGCGGACAAAGGCGTGCAGTTCGATCTGCAAGTGACGCCCGGGCTTCGGTTTCACGGCGACGAAGGGGACCTTGTCGAGGTCCTGGGCAACCTGCTCGACAACGCCTGCAAGTGGGCGCGGCGGGAGGTGGCGCTGCGCGCCCGCCCGGAGGGCGCCGGCACGGGCTTGGTGATCGAGGTCGAGGACGACGGCCCCGGGATCCCGGAGGATGTAAAGCCGGCGATCGGCAGGCGCGGGGTGCGTGCCGATCCGAAGATCGGCGGGCACGGCATCGGGCTGGCCGTGGTGCGCGAGATCGTCGAAGGGGTCTACGGCGGCCGGCTGGAGCTCGGGCGCGGGGCGCTCGGTGGCGCGCTGGTGCGGGTGTGGTTGTGAAGAAGGGCAAATCGGCAAGTCGTTCTCAATCGGGGAGGCACGACCTCTCGCTACGCGAGTCCGCGTTTCGCACCACCAGCCGGCGGCGGCGCCAGAAGGCGGTGTCCGGCCACCGCGGGTCTCGGCTCGGTAGTAGCTCGCCCGTTTACTTCCTCTCTGTCCAGGGCCCTTGGGGATGGGGGGTCGGATCACTTCATAGTACTCCGAGGTCGGGAAAGCCGATCACAAGGGGAAGGGGGTACGTTCTCTATGTTGGAGTGGCCTCCCAAGTCCGGTCAACAACGACAGTTTCCCGAAGTCGATCGAGCCGCTTGGTTCCCGATCGAGTCAGCAAAGCGGAAGATATTGAAAGGTCAATTGGGATTTCTCGTCGAGCTTCAGAAAAACTGGAGGGCAATCGTTGACCATGGTCAAGGAATCTCAAGAGGCAAAAGCGAAGCGGGTCAAAAAGATCATCGCCACGCTGAAGAAAACTTACCCGGATGCGAAACTGGCGCTCAACTTCTCCAACCCGTTGGAGCTGCTTATTGGTTTGATCTTGGCGGCCCAGGCCCACGATGACGCAGTCAATTCAGTCACTCAAGAGCTTTTTCGCCGGCACCGAACGGCGACGGATTGGGCAGGTGAGGACGAACAGGTTCTCCATGCGCAACTGCGCACGAGCAACTTTTATCGCAACAAGACTCGTTCGATCCAAAAAGCCTGTCGCACTCTGATGGATCATTTCGGCGGCCAGGTTCCCAGCACGCTGGACGAGCTTCTCACTTTGCCCGGCGTCGGGCGCAAGACCGCGAACGTGATTCTGGGGAATGCATTCGAGCAGCCCGCCATCGGCGTCGACACGCACGTGGCAAGAGTGAGCAATCGCCTGGGGCTCACCCGGCAAACAAATCCGGATAAGATCGAGGCCGATTTGGTAACAGTTGTTCCGCGGTCCGAGTGGGTGAAATTCTGTCACCTGCTGCAGTTCCATGGCCGGCGAGTATGCACGGCCAGGAATCCCGACTGCCCGGATTGCGCGATCAATAAGCTCTGCCCGTGGCCTAAATCCAATCGACACTCGCAAGTAAGCACGGACAAATGAATGAGGCGAGCATGGCCGCGCTATCACGAACTTTTCAGCCCGCTTCGGAGTCTATCTGGATGGTCTGGGCTGACCCGTGGCTGCGCGACCCACGGCTGCGTGGGCTGCTGCCTTGGTTGAGATGAGGCGGGGGAGGCTCGGCCCGAGCGACCCGCGCCCCCTCTGAACGTTTGACAAGAAGTGAGAGGAGAGAAAACATGAGCTACATTGACGGATTCGTGATCCCCGTGCCGGCGGGCAAGAAGGACGCCTATCGCGAGATGGCCACCAAGGCCGCGCCGGTCTTCCAGGAATTCGGCGCGCTCGAGGTCGTCGAAACCTGGGGCGACGACGTCCCCCACGGCAAGGTCACCGATTTCTACCGCGCGGTCGGCGCCGAGGAGGGCGAGAATGTCGTCTTCTCCTGGATCGTCTGGCCGTCCAAGGAGGCCCGCGACGAAGGCAACAAGAAGGTGATGGCCGATCCGCGCATGCAGCCCACGGGCGACATGCCGTCCGACATGAAGCGGCTGATCTTCGGCGGCTTCACGCCGATCTTCCAGACCGGCTCGAGCGAGCAGGCGCCCCGCGACAGCGCCACGCGCGAACTGGCCTGAACGTGTCTCCCCTCGGGGAGAGAAACAGCGAAAAATAGTGCGGGGCTGCCGCCTCGGCGCGCAGCCCCGACACTCCGCACCTACGAAGAGGGGAAGACGATGACCCAGGACCCAACAAGTTCATCTGGTACGAATTGATGACGACCGATCAGGACGCGGCGGAGGCCTTCTACCGCGCCGTCGTCGGCTGGAACATGGCCGACGCCGGCCAGCCCGGGATGCGCTACACCATCCTTTCCGCGCGCGACCGCGGCATGGGCGGGCTGATGAAGCTTCCGGATGAGGCCTGCGAGAAGGGCGCGCGGCCCGGTTGGGTCGGCTATATCGGCGTCCCCGACACCGACGCCGGGGCGAAGCACATCGTCGAGGCCGGCGGGTCCCTCCATATGGGGCCTGACGACATCCCCAATGTCGGCCGCTTCGCCATGCTCGCCGATCCTGGCGGCGCGATGTTCTACTTGCTGACGCCCTTCCCGCGCGAGGACATGCCGCCGCCCGCCGAGCCGACCACGCCGGGCCTGGTCAGCTGGCACGAGCTCTATTCGAGCATCGGCGAGGAGGCCGCCTTCGCCTTCTATTCCGGCCAGTTCGGCTGGGAGACGGTCGAGCTCATGGATATGGGTCCGATGGGCAAATACCGCATCTTCGGCGCCGACGGCGTCCAGATGGGCGGCATGATGGACAAGCCCGAGAACATCCCGGTCTCGGCCTGGGGCTTCTACATCAACGTCGACGGCATCGACGCGGCCGCCGAGCGGATCAAGGCCAATGGCGGCCAGGTGCTGATGGGCCCGCACGAGGTGCCGGGCGGCAGCTGGATCGTCCAGGCGATGGACCCGCAGGGCGCGGCCTTCGCGCTCGTCTCCACCACCCGCTGACCAGCATCATCCAGGAGTTTGACATGTCCAAGATTTCGCCCTGCTTGTGGTTCGACGGCCAGGCCGAGGAGGCCGCGCAGTTCTATACCTCGCTCGTTCCCGACAGTCGCATCGACAGCGTGAACCGCGCGCCCGCAGATTATCCGAGCGGGTCGGCAGGCGACGTGCTGACCGTCGAGTTCACGCTCGCCGGCGAATCCTATATCGGCCTCAACGGCGGCCCCCACTTCAAGTTCACCGAGGCGGTTTCCTTCACCATCCATTGCGAGGACCAGGCCGAGGTCGATTATTATTGGGACGCGCTGACCGCGGACGGCGGCGCGCCGAGCCAGTGCGGCTGGCTCAAGGACAGGTTCGGCCTATCCTGGCAGATCGTCCCCAGGCAGCTGATCGCGCTGTTGAAGGATCCCGATCCTGGCCGCGCCCAGCGCGCCATGGAGGCGATGCTCCAGATGAAGAAGATCGATATCGCCGCGGTGGAGCGAGCCGCCGATGGCGGCTGAGCCCCGCCCGCTCAAGACGCCAGCAGCAAGGCGAGCATCGCACCCGCGAGCAACGTCGCAGCCAAAAGCGCGACGAGGAAATAGACGGGCGGGTCGTTAGTTAGGCTTCCGCGGCATTGGCCGTTCCTCTGGTGGCGTGCGCGGCGAGCTGGTGCCGCTACATCACGCGTCCCGCCATCACCAACGAACGGCTTGCACTCAACCGGGCCGACTGAAGACCCCCTATCGAGAGGGCACGACCCACATCGTCATGTCACCCCTAGAGTTTTTGCAGCGACTCGCCGCCCTGGTTCCCCGTCCACGGCTCCATCTCATCCGCTTCCATGGCGTGCTCGCGCCCGAAGCCAGGCCCAGGGAGAAGCCTGCTTGGCGCGCCGAGGACGCAGCGCGAGGCTGCGTCCCGCGATCATTCCGGGCGTGCCGGTCAACGCCCATACCCCCTCAGCCGACCACGCCGAGGCGCCCCCTACCGCGGCGCCTGCCCGCCTGAGCTGGGCCCGGTTGCTCACAAAACCGCCGGGAGCGGGTTTTGAACGGCGAACGCCGGCCCGAAGGGCGAAAGCCAGGGAGGGCTTTCGTAAACGGGTATTCGATATCGATATGAACAGTGCCCCCACTGCGGCGGCCCCTTGACGATCATCGCCGCCATCGTAGATCCCACCGTGATTGCCAAGATCCTCAAGCATCTTGGCATGTCCGCCCGGACACCGCCCCGAGCGCCGGCGCAGCGCTTCGACCGATTCCAAATCGCCTGATCCGAATCCCTCCCGGGTTCATCTCCCCGAGCCGACCATCCCCCTTGGCCTGCGCCCACCCAAGACACCAAAACCGTACGAAACATAGCGCGTCGGGCCGATGAAGGGCCCGAAAATACCCCGGGTTCCAGGCCGACGACCGCCATGCTTGACGGCTCACGAGCCCAGGAGTACCCTGCCTCTTGAAGAAAAAGGGCGTTGAAATCCCTATTCCCTATTCCCCAATTAGACCGTGCATGTGTGGGTTGTGGTAGTGTGTTGTAACGAGTTGAAAAGGCGGGACTCTTAATCAGTCGGTTGGAGGTTCGAGTCCTCCACGGCCCACCAAACACAACAACCAGTTAACAATCGCTTAGAAAATCGCCCTGCGGATAGAGTCACCATAGAGTCACCATCCCGCTCGATTTCGACGGATGGGCAACACACCTAACCAGGCGCTCAATACGGCGCAAGAAACCGCGCGCCGGTTAGCGCCAAGTCGTTGGGCGACAAATCCTCTTACACCACACCACTTAGCACCAACGCCATGCATGACGCGCCAGGCATACAACCCATCCTACTAAGCAACGTTGCTCCAAGCGATTGCCTCGTAGACATCGAGCTCATTCAGCGCGTCGACTTCCTGCTGTTTGAGGGACGGAACCGCGGCGTATACACCGGCTGGAACCAGGAGCTGCCCGATCTCCTCCTTGACCTTAGCAACCTTCTTGAGGCACTGGTCTTTCACGATCGCCTTCTCGTGATCCAAGAAGAGTTCGACGACCGTCGGGCCGGACTACTCCTGCACGCTCTAGTAGAACATGACCTCGTGCGCCGTCTCCGTCCGACGGATGTTGAGCCCCTTATTACCGCGGACACTCTCAGCCACTTCTGTAGCCCATCCGGGATCAATCAGCTCGGACTAAGTCCAGGCTACGCCGCTGAGTGCCTTGATGGCGTCCGGTCTGATGACATGTATTACACGACTCTTGTCGCAAGGGACGACCTACCAGGACACGACTTCGATCGGTTGTTCGGGGTTTACGGCGCCCTCTACCGCGCCTTTAAAGACGCCTCGGCCCAGACAACGCCTGATCGTGCCTCCCTCCTAACCACACTCCGACAACTCCTATACGACCACCGGGACACACCGGGTGAGCGCACGTTGCTCAGGACGATTCCTCAATCCGTCGTTGCATCCGCAATTGGCCTTCAGTACCGCCAGGACGTTGGTCACGAGATCGTTGATGCGGTCCTCAAGACGCCGCGCATTCTCCTCGACAAACCTGACTACGCCGCGCTCTCACGTGCTACCGAAGCCCTACTTCGTGATGTTTACAGATCCGGCAGTAACTACGCCGTCCCATTGCCCCCGCTTTCGCTAATCTTTCTCGATCGGCTCCGAGCCAGGGCGCTCGATCGTGCCATTGACTTTTGGTGGGAGCACCTTGTGCAGCTAGTCTTAGACTTACGCGCTGAGGCATCTGAGTACAGGGCTTCCTTGACTGCCTACCTGCGGTCCATCCACTCGCCGGAGGACCTCACGCTTGGTCGATTGAAAGACATGAAGGAAGCTACTCTAGACGAATGCGCCGATCTGATGAGAAGGATGGCCCTAGAGACAAGGGCGGCCGCGGTGTTCCGAGACGTTCTCTGGGCGCGCGTCTCTGACGAGCCACCCGAGGGAGCGGTCTCGGCGGCCTTCTCCGGCTTCAGAGCCGCGGGAGATCTACGTATAATGCACCGCCACGCATGGGTCTTTAAGCTTAACAACTCCCTCTCTCACTTGCGTCTGGATCCGCATTTGATTGACACCGCGTTTGGTGCGCCACGTCGCCTGCTAAGTCGCGATGACGTTGATGGCATGCTTCGCGTGCGCGATGCCATTGAGACGCTCTGGGAAAGCGACTGACCCAGTCCCCCTGCAGCTCATGCGCGGACATTATCGCACCAAGAGAAGCTTGGCGTATCTTGCGGGTGAGAGTCCCTGTCGTGGTTGAGCGCTCAAGTTGCAGGCTGCGGTTCCAACGATGCCGGGGTCTCGGGTTTAGCAGTAAGTGCCCAAAGTGCGCTCTCGCCCGGCGTAAGGACCCGCCGGTAAACCCCCGCGCCTCGGCCAGGCGCTGCACTTCAGTGGTGAGCATCGGGCCTTGAGGAAGCTTTTCGGCTAGCCATTGCGTTGCGTCAGGCGCATCGCCGTCGTCGTCACACTATCATCATCATCGTTCTCCTCTTCGAGAAGGGCAGCAACTCGGCCGGCGTCACCGTGGCGGCGACATCGTTCGCAACGACATGGTCGTAGCTAACCCACAAATACAGACTGGGGGGAAGAATTAAATGACAACGGAAGAAAACCAGGAACTCCAACCTCAAAAACAACAGGAGGGAAAGGGGCAAGCAGTTAGCCCGAATGATGTCGCAATTTGCAAGATGCATCTAGATCTTTGGATGCATCAAAACAATTTGATGTGGAGCCGAATACAAGTCATGTGTTTATCCAGTTCGGGTTTTTAGGCTTATCCACGTATCTTTACACCGCGCCGCAGGCACTGGATCAATTGAATATATCATTTCTTGCAAAATATGCGGCCTTGCTCTGTGCTATTACCACTTTTGGACTCTGGATTGTGATGCTTATTGATAAGAAGCTCAGAGATATTCACAGGATAAACATCGAATCTTATGATTTAGGCGTTCACCCCGCATCAGTCTGGCAAAAACCGTTCGAAAATGATAAGAGTGCACACTATGTCGATCTTGTCTTTCACGCTGGTATCTTTCTGGTGTTCATAAGCATCGATATGTACGCGTCTTACAAATTTGGTTTGCCGTTAGACAAGCTGGTCACCAAACTTTTTTGCCATTAACACTACACACAGTTCTTCCGCAATGAGAACCAGTGAAGAGTCAGGGACAGACCACGATTCTATCAAGCTTGTCCAGGTAGTGGGAGTATCACAGCGCCCATTGCCTGGTGCTCGATGGGGTCTACCGCGTCATCGAGGGCGTGCCGGTGTTCCATGCCGTGCGCGCCCCCGCCCCCAAAGAGCTGCAGGCCTTACTCCTTCGTATCATCAAGTGGCTCATGAACCGGATGAGCAGGCACGTGCAGCTTTCGTGATGGCGCCGCTGGAATTCGTACAACGACTGGCCGCGCTGGTTCCCCGTCCGCGGTTGCATGCGACCCTCTCTTGGCCCTCGCTCGCCCGAAACGCCAAAACGCCCCGAAATATAGCGCCTCGGGCCGGGCCCCAAAATCCCCCGATCCCCGGCCGAGGACCCGTATGCTTGACAGCTCACGAGCCCAGCAGTACTCTACCTCTTGACGAAAAAGCGTGTTTAAAATCCCTATTCGCGGTCTATATTGTTTACAGGATATTGGATCTTTGCGCGTCACCTGGCCTGAGAACGCGAGAATCGGGGGAGCACAATGCACCATCTCTCGGATGAAACCGACAAAGTTGTTACCAGCCAAGAACGGGAAGGCGGTCGTGACGGCAAGCCCCTAACATTGTTTGGGCTCCCAAACCGGGAAGACCTTCTGGCTGATATAGCCCACATACTCGAAACAGACGGCCCAACGCTCAGTGTTGTTTTTATCGACTTGGATGGATTCAAAGCTTTGAATGACGAACTGGGTCATGAAGCAGGTGACAAGTGCTTGGAGACAGTCGTCGCAATAGTGGGCCGTACAATAAGGACCAAAGGTAAATTATATAGATACGGAGGAGATGAATTTGTCCCACTTTTGCCCAACTTTGACGCTCTGGAGGGATACGCAACCGCAGAGCGGATCAGGAAAGGAATAGATGAGCACAATTTTGGTAGCCAAGTAAGGGTTACAGCAAGCATCGGTGTTGTTTGCTTGAATGATTTCATGGAAAGGGATCCCCTCAAACTCGTGGCTGCCGCAGATCGAGCGATGTACGCGTCCAAGCAAGGAGGAAAAAACAAAGTAACATTATGGTCTGCATCGCTTTCAAGCTCGAGACGTGCGGGCAGAGCCGCTCCCCCAAATTTAGTAACGATCAGCAAAAATGTTGAGGGGATAATCAAGCACATCTCCTCAGAACACTCGGGATCTATTGAGGTGGTCGGGGTTTTTGATAAATGGCCTGCTCTTGTCCGTAAGAAACACCCGTATCCAGGCTGGACCAGCTTTAAGTATGTGCCCTATCCAACTGGGGACGATATGGAGGACCAAAGGGCGCTTTTGGAAGGAGGATTCAAGGCTCCCTCGAAATTTAGCCCTGATAGGAACGAAACAATTGCCTTGGCGTGCGACGTTTCTTCTGACGGGCAGACGATTGATTACTATCCAATTAAGTATCAAACAAAGCTTGGTCTCATCGAACAAGGCCTTCCGCATGCCACTGTATCCGCCGGTGCAGTGATCTTGGATATGCACAGGGGAAAGCTACTCTTGCACATTCGAAGTGAGGTCCCAAACGTAGTACACGAGGCTGTGGGCAACACGCATTGCTTCTTGGGTAGTCTGCGTGTTCCTTCATCCGACCTGAGGTATGAGGCTGATATGTCAGCGGAAGCTGGTGCCAGACGGGAATGCTTCGAGGAGAGCGGCAGCAATGTAACTCTCCAGGGCGGCAAAATCGCGATGGTGAAATGGATTCAAAACCAGAACCATGGTGGCAAAGTTTTGCGGCACTCTGGCTTAGACTTGGTCTATTTAGGAGCCGAAGCTACAGAAACTGATGCTTTGAAGAAAGTGGACAGATGTCACAAGCTCTTTCCAGAATCGACAAAGTGGGAAGGTTACGTCGAGGCAATTGCGCTTGAGGAGGATGCGATATTTAAAGAGCTCACCGAACGATCGCAAAAATGGTTTCCGCCAGGGATTGCTCATTGCCTCCTTTGGTTGGCGTTAGGTGCTTATGGGACACCGCCGGCATTTGCAGACAACAGTAGGGACCTTTACGCTCGAATCGTCACTTACTATGCAAGTCGGGGCGCTGGGTAGACGGAACGGGCGTACACTTCTCTGGACTCTGTGAGGATGGCCGAGAGGACCGAAGCGGTGCCGGTTGCTCATCTTACGGCGGCCTAAAACGAGCACCGATGCGGGCGACGTGGAGAGCACGCGACCTGCCTCCGTGGAGAGATTCCCCGCTTTCCGCAAGATTCGGCGCGAGACGCTTGTTTCGAGCCAGCCGTAAGGCTATGGTGGCTTTGTCATGAGTACCCTACCAAAATCTCATCGCTGGACGCGCGAGGAATATGAGCGCGTGGTGCGGCGCGGTGGTTCGAGCCGGAGCAACGCCTGGAGCTTATCGACGGGGAGATCGTGGACATGGCGCCTCGGAACGAACCCCACGCGGTCACCCTATGCCTCTTCCAGGACGCCCTGTGCGCGGTGTATGGCGATGGCTACGTCATCCGCGTCCAGTCTCCTCTGGCCCTGGATGCACGCTCGGCACCGGAGCCCGATCTCGCGGTCGTACCGGGCAAGCCGCGGGACTTCCTCACGAGCCACCCGAGCGACGCCGTGCTGCTCGTGGAAATCGCCGACACCACCCTTGCCTACGACCGTTCCACCAAGCGGGTCCTGTATGCCCGCAACGGGATCCCCGAATACTGGCTCGCCAACCTCATCCAAGGCGTGCTCGAAGTCTATCGCCACCCGCAGGGTTTGGACTATCTCGAGCGCCGTATCCTCGGAAAGGGTGAAACGCTCGTGCCGAACGGAGCGAGCCGGGCAGTCGCGGTCGCCGATCTCCTGCCGTGAAAGCGCGCGTACCGGGCGACATCGAAGCGGGGGCCGCGCGCGCGTAGAGCACGCGCCTCGATGACCGGCAAGAAGCGCGGTGTAGCGTAGAAGAGGAGAATCGACGCGGCGTCCCTGACAAAAAGCGACCGGGCAGAGGCTCGACCCGGCCGCCTGAACGGACGGAGACGGCGCGGCTCAGGCCGCCTTCTTGAGGGCGGCGATGCGGCGCAGACCGCTTTTGCGTTCGCTCTTCGGCACGTAACCGAGCGCCTTGTAGAACGCGCTGTCCTCGCCATATTCGACGTCGCCGCGCACGGCGTTGACCGCCTTGGCGCAGACATCCATCGAGGCGGCGTCGCACTCCTGGCGCGCTGCGATCCGTCAGGATCTTCTCGCCTCGCCTGGATTTTCAGGGCTGGCTGCCCTGCCGAGTAGTGTTCTCTTGCCGCCGATACGATGCCTCACGCGCGTCCCCGAAGTTCAAATGCCGGCCAAAGGACTTCTCATCCCGGCCAGAGGGGGGCAGGAGCAAAGCCGAAGTCTGCCACAGCCTCAATCATGGGCGTTGCGTTGTCTGTAGAATATATGCTACGGAAGGATCATCGAGGGGCCAGAGCCATCGGCCATAGAGCGGTTGCACTCGGGTGGATTGCTCTTGTCCTGCTTCGCGGTGCTTTCGCCAACGCGTTTAGGCACGGCACATTACGGTGTACCCCGGAATGCGGGACAAAATCATGGCGATAGGTGTTGAGTTACTGGTCATCTTGCTGCTGGTCTTGCTGAACGGCATTCTTGCCATGTCCGAGCTGGCCATCCTGTCTTCACGAAAGCCGAGGCTGAAGGTGCTGGCCGACGCCGGACACAGGGGTGCCGCCGTCGCACTCGATCTCGTGGAAAACCCCGGGCGTTTTCTCTCCACGGTTCAGATCGGAATCACCCTCGTGGGGATCTTGGCCGGGGCATTCGGCGGTGCGACCATCAGCGAGCAACTTGCGGCTTACCTCGACAGCTACCCGCGAATCGTGCCTTTTGGTGAGCCCATCGCCATCGGCGTGGTCGTCATGGGGATTACATACCTCTCACTTATCCTGGGGGAGCTTGTCCCCAAGCAACTGGCCTTGAAAAACCCCGAACGTCTGGCCTCAGCCATGGCGCGACCCATGATATTTCTGGGCAAGATTGCAGCGCCTATAGTGTGCTTTCTGGAGCTGTCTTCGACCCTGGCCTTACGTCTATTGGGTGCCCAAGGGACGTCCGAGCAAACCGTGACCGAGGCCGAGATAAAGGCTGTCGTCGCGGAGGGAGTTTCGGCCGGGACCCTCAAACCCGAGGAAAAAGAGATGATCTCGGGCGTTGTGCGTCTGGCGGATTGGCGTGTGCTAGCGATCATGACCCCGCGATCGGAGGTTGTTTATCTCGACCTCGATGAGGGGGATGACGCGATTCGTCGCACGCTTCAGGAGTCGCACTTCTCCCGTCTGCCCGTGGCCAGGGGCGGGATCAACCGGTTGCTCGGAATCGTCCAAGCCAAGGATCTGTTGAATCAGACCTTGGCCGGCGGCGCATTGGATATCGAAAGTGCTCTGTGCCAACCCATCCTTGTCCACCGGGATATGTTGGCGTTAGAGGTACTGGAGATGTTCAGAGCGTCGCCCGTCCGTGTGGCACTGGTTCTCGACGACTCGGCTGCCCTTGAGGGCCTCGTGACGGCCGCAGACTTCTTGAAGGCCATCGTCGGCGGCCTTGCGGAAGCCGATGGAAGCGGTGATCCAGAAGCTATCCAAAGGGAGGATGGCTCCTGGCTGATCGATGGTGACTTGAATATCGATATTCTCAAGGATCGATTGGGCTTGCGGGAGGTCCCGACAGAACGCGATTTCCACACAATGGCAGGGCTCATCCTGTGGCAGCTCGAGCGGGTCCCTGCCACCGGGGAGCACATCGACTACGGCGGATATCGATTCGAGGTCGTGGACATGGACGGTCGCAAGATCGATAAGGTGCTCGCCACGCCGCTTACCCAACCCTGCAACGAATCAGAAGACCCCGCGGGTCGTTAGGGCGTCAGCCGATCGTTGCCCAGGTCCACGATGGCGATGGTCATGGAAGGCCCGACTCCCTCGGAGGTTGTGAAAAAACCTACTGCGCTCGGGCGGATCTTCCTTTGGCGAAAATCAGTAGGCCACTGAAAGCTAAGGAGAAGTTATAATAGAAGGCGATAGGTGTAGTCATGTATATGCGTATTTGGTCTTTGATATGTATATGTTGTTCTGCTAATATGTCGGCATGTATATAGCGACCGTGCCCAACCGTAACTCCCCACCCGCCATCCTGCTCCGCGAGTCGTATCGCGAAGACGGGAAAGTCAAGAATCGGACCCTGGCGAACCTCACCCACTGGAAACCGGAACGCATCGACGCCTTGGGTCGAGCCCTCAAAGGCGAATTCGATGGCCTGTCCGGCGCGCCTCAGAGCGGCGAGATCTATCGGTGTCGTCTTCGCCCTCAAGCGGCTCGCCGATGAGTTGGGTATCACCGCGGCGTTGGGTAAGAGCAAGGC
>JACCXJ010000319.1 GCA_013697045.1 Gammaproteobacteria bacterium
CAGCCGGACTTCGCCTATCCGATCACGCGGGCCTTTGAGGAAGAGCATCTCGTGCCGTACTCGTTTGCCACGGGGATGACGGAGATGATCGCGCACGGGGCGGACACGGACGAGGAGCAGTACGACCCGGCCGCGTTCGAGCAGACGTGGACGAACGAGGACACCAACCGCAAGATGATGGAAGCGTTCGACGCGACGGCGTGGGAGAACTACCAGGACCTGGCGCCGGGCCAGGTGGTGGGGCCGGGCAAGGCGATCGTTTTCGCGATCACGAAGCACCACGCGGGACGGCTGGCCCAGTACCTGAACGATCTGCACCCGGAGTTGAAGGGGCGCTATGCCAAGGTGATCACCTCTGACATCCAGGACGCGGCGGCGGCGATCCGGCGCTTCAAGAAACCGAACGAGTACCCGATGATGGCGGTGAGCGTAGGCATGCTCGATACGGGCTTCGACTGCCGGGAGGTGCTGCACCTGGTGATGTGCCGTCGGGTGCGAAGCCCGATCCTCTACCAGCAGATGCGCGGGCGCGGCACGCGCACGGCGCCGCACATCGGCAAGCAGAAGTTCGTCATCTACGACTTCTTCCGGAACCACCAGTACTTCAACGACAGCGACACCGACGTCTTCGGGACGATGGGAAGTGTTCTTGGCGATACCGGGGATCGTATTGACTTGCTCTTCGGGAGCGCGTGCCCAATCCTGCGAGCCCGCCGCGGCCAGCGTGATCTCGGTACAAGGAGACGTGGAGGTGAGCGGCCATGATCGAGCCGACTGGCGGGACGTTCAGCTTAATCAAGTCCTGTGCGCCGGGCAGCAGGTGCGTCTGATGGCCAAGAGCCGCGCGGTGCTCCGGCTCCCCAATGAGACGCTGTTGCGTCTCGATGAGGGGAGTGTCGTGACGCTGCAGCCGGTCGCACCGGAGAAGCCCGCCTGGCTCGAGTTTCTGCGCGGGGCGGTGCATATCATCAGCCGGGTGCCGCGCGCGCTGAATATCCGCACACCCTTCGTGAATGCCGGCATCGAAGGCACCGAGTTTGCGCTGCAAGTCGGAAACGCGGAAACCGCGCTTTGGGTCTACGAGGGACGTGTGCTCTTCGAAAACGCCAAAGGGCAGCTGCGAGTCGGGGGCGGCGAGGCCGCACTGGCGCGCGCCGGCCGCCGCCCGGAGCGGCGCATCGTGGTCAAACCGCGCCAGGCCGTCGAATGGGCGCTCTACTATCCTCCGCTTCTCGACAGCCGTTCCGAGTCCTACCCCGAGGCCCTGCGCCCGGCCGTCCTGGCCTATCGCCGAAACGATCTCACGGCGGCCTTCGCGGCGCTCGATGGGGTGCCGGAGGGTGCGCGCAATGCCCGCTACCACACTTTGGGGGCGGGGCTCCTGCTCTCGGTCGGCCGCGTCCCCGAGGCGGAGGGACACCTTAGGTCCGCAGAGCGGCTCGACCCCAAGAACGGCACCGCCTACGCCCTGCGCTCGGTCATCGCGCTGGTGCGCGACCAGAAGGACGATGCCTTGGGCCTGGCCGAGACCGGGGCCGGCTTGGATCCCAACTCCCCGCTCCCCGAGGCCGCGTTGTCCTATGCCCATCAGGGCCGCTTCGAGATCGAAAAGGCCCTCGAACATGCCAAGCGCGCGGTGGAGTTGGCGCCCGAGGACGCGCTCCTGTGGGCGCGGCTGTCCGAGCTGGAGTTGTCCCGGGGCGACCTCGATGCCGCCCTCGAAGCCGCCCAAAAGGCCGAGACCCTCAGCCCCGCCCTGGCCCGCACCCAGACCGTGCTGGGCTTTGTCTATCTGACCCGCATCGAGGTCGATAAGGCCAAGATGGCCTTCGAGCGCGCCATCCAGGGCGACCCCGCCGATCCGCTCCCGCGCCTCGGGTTGGGGCTCGCGAAGATCCGCGACGGAGACCTGGACGATGGCGCCCGCGAGATCGAGACCGCCGCCTCCCTCGACCCGAACAACTCGCTGGTACGGAGCTACCTCGGCAAGGCCTACTACGAGCAGAAGCGCGACGGTCTCGCATCGAGCGAGTATGAGCAAGCGAAGCTCCTCGATCCCAAAGACCCGACGCCATGGTTCTACGACGCCATCGAAAAGCAAACCACCAACCGGCCGGTGGAGGCGCTGCACGACTTGCAACGGGCTATTGAGCTAAACGACAACCGGGCGGTGTATCGGTCGAAGCTCCTGCTGGATGAGGACCTCGCAGCGCGTAGCGCCAACCTCGCAAGGATCTACGATGACCTTGGATTTCAGCAGCGAGCCCGGGTCGAGGCGTGGAAATCTGTCACCGCCGATCCCGCTAGCTTTTCGGCACATCGCTTTCTTGCCGATTCATACAGCACGCTACAACGCCACGAGATCGCTCGGGTCAGCGAGCTCCTTCAATCGCAGTTGCTGCAGCCGCTCAATATCACGCCGCTGCAACCGGAGCTCGCGGTCGCGAATCTGGCGATCCTGCAAGGCGCTGGCCCATCTAGCCTGTCGTTTTATGAATATAATCCGCTATTCACCCGCAACGGTGCCGGGCTGCAAACCAATGTCCTCGTCGGGAACAACGACACCGTAGCCGATAACTTCGTCGTATCCGGCATCCACCGGCAATTCTCAGGCAGCGTAGGACAATTCCACTACGAAACCGACGGTTTTCGTCCGAACAACGACCTCGAGAACGATGTCTACAACGCATTCGGCCAGGTGACGGTGACGCCCGAACTGAGTCTGCAAGCGGAGCTACGGCGCAGCGAGCAGGAAGCCGGCGACGTCGATATCACCCTGAACGAGCTCGACCCGAGCTTCCGCCAGGAGATCAAGCAGGATTCTGCCCGAATCGGTGCCCATTACCAACCAACGGATGATCACGACCTCTTGGCTTCGTTCATCTACAGCGACAGTGAGTTCATAACGGATCAGAATTTCGATGATTCGGGCGACTCGGTAGACGATATTGCCTTCCACTCGGCGGACCCTATCGAGGGCTACTCTGCCGAGATCCAGCACCTGTTCCGCGGCGAGGGCTTCAAGGCCATCTCGGGGATCGGCTACAGCAGGCTCCGGAATCGCGCACTGGCAATCGAGAGCGCCCTTCCGGGAGGAGAGATACTTTCATCCCAGGACAGCGTCGATCGCCCCGAGGACATCCACGGCTACGCCTATGTACCGATTTCGTTAGGCACGACCGCCACCCTCACCCTGGGCGCCAGCTATGATTCCTTCCATACCGGGCACCTCGATACGCACCCGCTCAACCCCAAGTTCGGGTTGGTGTGGAACATCTTGCCTTCGACTACGCTGCGCGCCGCCGCCTTTCGGGTCCTCAAGCGTTTCTTCGTGACCAATCAGACGCTCGAGCCGACGCAGCTTGCAGGCTTCAATCAGTTCTTTGACGATCTCGATGGCACGGATTCAACGCGCTATGGTTTCGGGCTGGACCAGCGCTTTTCGCCGGATCTCTATGGCGGCTTCGAGTTGTCGTGGCGCGACCTCACCCGCACGCTCACGGACACGGATGGGAATGGGATCGGAGAGAACCAGGACGAACGCTTTTACCGTAGCTATCTCCATTGGGCGCCGCACCCGAGGCTGGCGCTTGCGGCGGAGTACCAATTCGAGGAGTTCGAACGGGAAAGTTTCCTGTCCGGCGGGGAACGCGAGTTTAGTGGCCTGCCGGAATTACGAACCCACTACCTCCCGCTCGACCTCAGCTACTTTCATCCGTCTGGATTGTCTGCAACGCTTGGCGCTACCTATGTCGACCAAGAGGCGACCAGGACGGACTTGTCTAGATCTCATGAGCGGTTTTGGACCCTGGATGCGTCGATCGGTTATCGGCTACCCAAACGTTACGGTTTGGTGAGCCTGGATGTCAGGAACCTGTTCGATGAAGAGTTTGACTACCAGAACTCGTTCAATGCGGAGGCGCAACAACAGCTTCCCCGCTTCCAACCCTCGCGGGCCGTCTTCTTGCGCATCAACCTGTGGTCTTTTTGAAACCGTGTCGTAGGAGAGATGGGTAATATTTCACAGAATGCTTGTGACTTTTGTCACTTGATTGGCTTGAACTATAGCGGAGAATAGCAAGCAATGCAGTCTCGTCCGATCCCGGGAGATCGATCGCGGCTGACAGAGAACCTTTATCTCTATCATTCTGAGGAACATACTATGACTGAATCATTCATCCTCATAGCCTTGGGTATCGGCATAGGCTACTCGATCATCCTCTGGCAGCACCGGTCCAGGGCAACGACGGCTGCCGCGATGGGACCCCACCGCGATATGCAGTCGGTCGCCCATGCAGCGGCATCTACTAAGGGTAGCAAAATTTGGAGCCTGCTTAGTTCAGGGGAAGCGACTCACGCGCAGGGGAGTAAAAGGGGTCCCTGCGCCAAGTCTATCGACGAACAAGTACGAGAATCGGACGCCGAGGTGGTCATGTTCGTGAATAGCGCCAAGGAGCTGATTGTTCTCGACGCAGAGACCCGTGTCCGGGTGTTGCCAACCAGCAGTTTGCATCACAATGGTCACCATGATGCCGCGATCCGGGTCAACGAGCTAGGCGAGCCCATACTCTTCGACACGATAACGACGAAAGATATGGTGCGGCACGAGAAAACAGCCGGTGGATTCCGCGATTCAACGCCTCTCTCACCGAGGTGCGCGTATCATCTATTTCTGGCAGTACAAGGGCAGCCATTGCACATGCATTCGGAGGGCTGGGGAACACTACGTTAGATGCCGGAGTTCGTAAACGCCTTCGATGAAGCCTGGTAGTCAACGAGGTTCGATGGGAAGAGGTGGCTGATCAGGTCAAAGACAAGGTGGTGGTGTGGCGGTGGATGTCGCCAAGCTCGAGCAGTATGGGGTATTGATGGATAGTGAGCGGCAGGTGTAGTCACGGTGAAGTGGGCGACCCGGCCGAGGCACCGGCGCTCCTTGAGCGGCTGAGGGGCTTAGCCTGTGGGTCGCTCACTGCGGTGATGGAGTCCACCGTCGCCGGAACGCTCCAACCTGTGATGAAGCGCGTCGGCCGGTAGACCGGGATGCGCTCGTCGCATCCCGCGTGACCGGGCTCGCGGGCGGCTGCCCTCGATGTGGTATCGGCGAGGGCCTTTTACACGCGGGATCTCCCGGAGATGCCTCACAGTCGCCGAGGCCTCCGGGGTGCTCGCGATGCACCCGACGAGGCTCGATCCTTCCGAGAGCGGGTACGATGTGAGGGGGTGAGCGCCTGTTCTCAAGCGCTGGCTCCGCTGCCGGCGATCACGCCGGTCCGCCCCGCCAGTTCCGCGTTCGAGCTGACCATCATCTTCACGATGACTACTTCGATGTACTGCCTGGTCGGCACTATGCCCGGGGTCGTGACGCCGGTCGATCCCTGCGCGGGACGATTTCCACCTATCGCCACAACGAGCCGGCAGCGTCCTTCACCGCGCTCGGACGCGTGCCTCGGGAAGGACGCGGGGTGTCCTATGTCCTGTTCCGCGCGCGCTTGCTGTTGGGTGTCGGCCGGGTTCGAGAGGCCGAGGCGGGCCTGACCCAGGCCGGGCAGGCCGACCGGATATCGGGGGGGTCTCCGCACTGCGCTCCGGCATCGCGGTGGTGCCTTTGCGGCGGATCCCGCTCGGCAGGCGCTGTCCCGCCGCGGGGGATCCCTTCGGACGTCTGCTCGGAGCAACCGGGCGCCGCGGCGCCCCGTAGCGGCGCCGGCTCGTCCGACCCCCGAGCAAGCCACCCTCAATTTTTTCCGAAGGATCCACGATGACCTAAGCCGTCTCTATCCATACGCGGGTGAACCACGATGAGCGCAGTAGCCAACGATCCGGGTCAGGGGATCCTGTCCCTGACCATCCGGGACACCGGTTCCCTTTATACCGCCTACATGCCGTTCATCAAGAACGGCGGCCTGTTCATCCCGACCACCAAGCACTACCGTCTGGGCGACGAGGTGTTCCTGGTGCTGAGCCTTATGGACGGCAAGGAAAAGCTGCCGGTGGCCGGCAAGGTCGTCTGGATCACGCCACCGTCGGCGGTCGGCAACCGCACGGCAGGCATCGGGGTGCGCTTTAGCGATATGGACAAGGGCGCGACGCGCGGCAAGATCGAGACGCTGCTCGCCAACCTGCTGAAATCCGGGCGCCAGACCCACACCATGTAGCCGCAGGCCGGGCCGGCCATCATGTTGTGTATTTGGTATATCATCGCCTATCCCAACGGCCCCGTCCCAGTGGCCCATCTCCGTTACTCTGCCCATTTCAGGGGCCAACTCCCGCCATGCTCGCCGACTCCCACTGCCATCTGACGCTGCTCGATCTCGACGCCGGCGCGAGCGTCACAGACGTCCTCCACGCCGCGCGGGAGCATGGTGTCGAGCGCCTACTGTGCGTGTCGGTCGACCTCGAAACCTTTCCAGCAATCCTGGCCCTGGCGCACCGGCATGGCGAGGTGTCGGCATCCGTGGGCGTCCACCCCAATACCCAGACCGGCGAAGAACCGTCCTGCGACACCCTCGCGGCGCTGGCCCGCGATCGGCGGGTGGTCGCGATCGGAGAGACCGGGCTCGACTACTATCGGAGCGGCGACATGGCCTGGCAGCAGGTGCGTTTCCGGCGACACATCGCGGCCGCGCGGGCGGTGGGTAAACCGATCATCGTCCACACCCGCCAGGCGGCACCCGACGTGATCCGCATCCTCGGCGAGGAACAAGCGAGAGATGTGGGCGGGGTGATGCACTGCTTCGTCGAGGACTGGGACACGGCGCGGGCGGCCATGGACCTGGGCTTCTACATCTCGTTCTCGGGGATCGTGACCTTCCGCAATGCCCGAGAGGTCCAGGACGTCGCGCGCCGCGTGCCCCTCGATCGCCTGCTGGTCGAGACCGATGCCCCCTACCTGGCCCCGGTGCCGCACCGAGGGAAGGAAAACCGGCCCGCCTATGTCCGCTATGTGGCCGAGCACATCGCGGCGCTCCGCGACGTGCCGGCCCAGGTGGTCTTCCAGGCGACGACCGCCAATTACCGGCGTCTCTTCGCCGTGGATTGACCGCCGCTAGCGATCACTCCGTCACCTGGATACGCGTCACCATCCCCGCCTCGTAGTGGCCCGGGAGATGGCACGCACCCTCGACGAGTCCAGGCGTGCCGAAGCGCCA
Organism: Gammaproteobacteria bacterium; assembly: GCA_013697045.1. Taxonomy (GTDB): domain Bacteria; phylum Pseudomonadota; class Gammaproteobacteria; order JACCXJ01; family JACCXJ01; genus JACCXJ01. Next base: position 7,149 of record JACCXJ010000319.1, read on the forward strand.
AAGGAGCATCTTGCTCTGGCCCGGGTCGACGGTCACCGCATTGGGTTCTTCGTGCACCATGTCGGGATGCGCTTGCATCGTCTGCGCATGCTGGTGTTGCTCCTTGGCATCCCCGAGCATGAACTCGTGGCGCATCTGCCCGGCGTTCCTGACCACGAACGCGACGGTCTCTCCCGTCTTGACCGTGAGGTTCGATGGTTCGTGGCGCACGCTGTCGAGCGCCGTCACCTCGATGGTGCGCGCCACGTCGGATGCCGATCCCGGTTGCCCATAACCGGTCCCCGGTCCATGCTCGTGGCCGGCCTGCTCCGCGCGCGCCGTCGCAGACCACAGCGGGGTTAGCGCGAGGCATATCAGGGCCCAGCCGAGCGGAGCAGGGGTCAATAGTCGGGTGGCCATCTAATTCTTTCTCCTGTGGCGATCGTAGTCGGATGCACCGCGAACCCCCGTTTGCTCATCGCCGAACCGGAGGTCGGACGGTACCGCTACGATACACGCAAGCCGAACGCCTGAGAACGGCCGGCCCGCCCGAGACGCGTGGATACCGGCCCGCGGCGGGCGCTATTCCTTGAGAGTTTAGTAAATTCATATGCCTTGCGTAGTTATCTCAAAGACCCTTGAGTTTCCTGGCTCAAGGGATAAGAATGAAAGGGATGGACAGCCACTCGGGACGACGGCGGCGATGGGGTGCCCTCTGCGGCCTGCTCGTGCTATGTATCATCTCGGCCGGCCTCGAAGCGGTACCGCCGAGCCGGCCGGGGATCGCCGTCCAGGGGGTGCGGACCTGGTCCGCGCCCGACAACACCCGGGTGGTGTTCGATCTGAGTGGCCCGACGCAATACCGGGTCTTCACCATCCACGGACCGCAGCGGGTGGTCGTGGATCTTATCGGGGCGCGCCTCCAACAGACCCTCACGATACCACAGGCCCAAGACCATTTTCTCCGGAGGATCCGTCATGGCCGCCACGGCCGCGACCTGCGGCTGGTGCTCGACCTCAACGACAAGGTGGTGCCCGAGGGCTTCCTGGTCGCGCCGGAGGGGCCTTATGGCCACCGCCTGGTGGTGGACCTGGTCGGCACCGCTCCCCCGGTTCCGCCCCGGGTGGCGCCACGCCACGCGCGCTGGCCGGGACAGCGCGATCTGATCATCGCCATCGACGCCGGGCACGGCGGCGAGGATCCGGGCGCCGTGGGTGCGAGCGGCGCACAGGAGAAGCAGGTGACGTTGGCCATCGCCCGGCGCCTGGCGCGTCTTTGCAACCGCGAGCCGGGGATGCGCGCGGTGCTCATACGCGACGGCGACTACTTCATCCCGCTGCGTGACCGGGTCAAGCGCGCCCGGGCGCAAAAGGCCGATCTGTTCGTCTCCATCCATGCGGACGCCTTCCCCGACAGCCGCGCGGGCGGGTCTTCGGTGTATGTCCTGTCCCGTCATGGCGCCAGCAGCGAGGCCGCCCGCTGGCTGGCCGAGCGCGAGAATGCCGCCGATCTGGTGGGAGGGGTCAGCCTGGATGACAAGGAAGAGCCCTTGAAGGCGATCCTCATCGATCTCTCCCAGACCGGCAGCCTGGAGGCGAGCCTCGATGTCGCGGGGCGGGTGCTCAACCGCCTGATCGGGGTCGGCCGGGTCCATCACACCGCCGTGCAGCGGGCCGCCTTCGCGGTATTGAAGTCCCCGGACATCCCCTCCATCCTGGTCGAGACCGCGTTCATCACCAATCCCGAGGAGGAGCGCAAGCTCGCCGATCCCGCTCACCAGGAGCGGTTGGCTCTTGGCGTGCTCGGCGGCCTGCGAGCCTATTTCCTCGAGGCGGCCCCGCCCGGCACCCTGCTCGCGGAGATGAGGGAGACGGGCCCGCAACGAATCCGCATGCTGCCCGAGGTGGCCATCAGCCCGATCGCGGCCGGGGAGGTGGTTGAACGACCCGCCTCACCACGGACGCCGCGGTCTATCCCTAAAACCCGCCGCATTCCATCTGGGTCACACGGGCTCCCATGGTGACGGACGCGCACTGCTGTGGCGCACGGCCGTGCCCCTACCGCCGGCCGGTCCTCATTTCCGCCGTTTGAGCCTAATGGACGTCCGTCCTGCTGATCGTGACCGGGGTGTTGGTGACGGTGGCGGCGAGTTCCTGGATGCCGACCACGCCCTTCAGGCGCCTTTTCTTTGTCGCCTGTACGAATCGCTTGCCGTGCGCTGCGGGCTAGCGATGGTACCCTGGTAAGAGCCTCAAAGCTGATCCGGTTCGCCGCTGGGGCAACCGCCATACCGCCTGGCGGGACCCAACAGCTAAGGGTGAAGCTCACCAAGCGGGGGTGCGTACAGTGACGTCTATCGGGTTGATGCACTCGGTCTCCTGCAGGTTGCATCTAATGGAGACCCGGCACGCGGCACGATTGCAGTCGAGCGTGGTGTTGGTGATTTCTGCCTGGACGGGGATCAGTCCTCGCTCCACAGCGCCGCTGTCGCAGTCAGCAAACGTATCCCCGTCGGCATCCTGGGGCCGGGGTGCGCCTCGCTGATCGGTGCCGGTGGCGCAGGCGGCCCCCGGAATGGTATCGACGGCGGGACTGCCAAAGACTAGAGTGTGAGTCTTGGTAGGACCGCCATTGTAGCCCAGGGTGGGAGTGATGATGGCGGAGAGGGAAACGGCGGGCACGAGGTCGTTAGCACCCAGTGTGAATCCTGCGACCCCGCTAAAGCTGTTATGCCCAAATACGTTGAAGCGGTCGCCGATGACGTTGCCCGAGACGCTGTACGCTTCCGGACCGATTTCCGGTGCCGTGTTGCCCGAGAGAGGCTCTGGACGAGCGTCACGCTTCCGGTGTTGAACAAGCCGCCGGCGACGCGCCCAGATGCATTGCGCGTTACCGTGCTGTTGGTGAACGCCGCGGTGCCGGCGTTCTCCACCGCGCCGCCCCGATCGGCGGCGGTATTGCCGGAGATGGTGCTGTTGGTCACGGTCAGTAGGTCGCCGTTGCTCACGCCGCCACCACTGGTTACCGCCGTATTGTGTGAGACGGTAGTGTCGGTCAGCGTCACCATTCTCGCGTAATGAGTGCCCGCGTAGTCAAAACCGCTGCCGTTGAAAATACCACCGCCGCGCGACTGCGCCGAGTTACCCTCGACGCTGCTGTTGGTCAGGCTCAAGGTCGCGCCGCTGTAGATGCCACCCCCGTCGCGCGCCGCCGTATTGCCGGAGACGGTGCCCCTGGTCACGGTCAGGTTGCCGCCGCTGTCGATGCCGCCCCCGTCGCGCGCCGCCGTATTGCTGGAGACGGTGCTGGCGTCCAGGGTCATGGTGCCGTCGTTGAAGATACCGCCGCCGTCGGAAGAGCCCGCCGTATTGCCCGAGACAGTGCTGTTGGTCAGGGTCAGGCTGCCGTTGTTGCGGATGCCGCCGCCAAAGTGCGCCGTATTGCCCGAGAGGGTGATGTTGGTCAGGGTCAGGGTGCCACCGCTGTAGATGCCGACGCTGCTGATTCCGCCGCCAGAATAGGCCGCCGTATTGCCCGAGACGGTGCTGTTGGTCAGGGTCAGGGTACCCTCGACGTTGCCGATGCCGCCGCCGTTGTACGCCGCATTGCCGGAGACGGTGCTGTTGGTCACGGTCAGGTTACCGCCCATGTTAATGCCGCCGCTGTTGATGCCGCCGCCAGAATTGCGCGCCGTATTGCCGGAGACGGTGCTGTCGGTCACGGTCAGGGTGCCAACGCTGTAGATGCCGCCCCCGACCGCCGCTGAATTGCCCGAGACGGTGCTATCGTTAGTGACGACGAGAGTGCCGCGGTTGAAGATGCCACCGCCACCCCGGGACCCACTCGCCACACCGCCGCTCACCCTAGTGTTCTGTAGCGTAAGGTTCCCAGTTGCGCCCACGGCCAGGATACGAAACTCCGGGGCACTGCTATCACGGGCGATAGGGCTGTTGAAGCCGCCGCCGGAGATGGTAATTTCAGAGGTGATGACCGGCAGACCTGTGGGCCCATAGGTATTGTTGTTCACCGCGGTCAGCGGCGGCGGAGCGTCAAAAAATAACGGTATGATGATCGTGTCCCCGCCGCTACCCGCCGCACACCCGCCTGTCGGCGCGTTATTGTTGGCGGCGGTGATGGCATCGACGAGGGTGCAGCCGGCGCCCACGTTGATGGTCGCCGCCAAGGCCGGTGCCTGACCGAGGGCGCAGAGGAGGGCGATGCCTCCGAGCGAGCGCCGCCACCGGCGTTGCAGGGCGCGCCGTAGCCTGCGGGGCAGGCGGGTGAGTCCTTGGTAATACCCGGCGAACCGGGGCCAGAGGGCCGGGCCGGCCGGCGCGAGATCGGGCAAGGCCAGCTCCTCTTGGAACAGGGTCAAGACCTGGAGACCGGCGGGGGATGAAGCGTTGGGGTTTGGCATGGCGACCTCCTTGTTGCGGTGGACGTGTCCGTAAGCGCCGGGGGCTCGAAGAGCACTCCTGAACGCGCAGGCGAGCTTAACATCAACGCCGGCCCGCGCGCAATCAAGCGGGGCCTTCGCCCGGGCTTCGGGCTTCAATCGTCTGTGGCGGGCGGAGGGCCGGGACGAGCCGCAAGCGAATCCAGCGACACGGCCCGGAAAGGCGTAGGGGCGCATGGCTGCGCGCCCTACCGCTGGGAGCGAGGCAGAATCCCAGCGACGGAGGTTCGGAACACTCCAAAGTTGGGGTTCGCTCCGCTCTTCCCAGGGTACGGGTGGTGCGGGCCGTCGCGCCCGTCGTGGTAGGATCCGTTGCAGCGAATACAGCAGCAATGAGCGATGGACTACCGCCAGCGGATCAGGATCAGGATCGCACCCGACCCCGGATCGGTTCCCAGGGGTCTCGCAAATCATGCGCAACCCCGGCAGGCTCGGTTCGTATTCGGCGCAAAGCGTCGATTAGCCGTGCGTTGCTGATTCTCCGTGGATTATTTCCAGCGCCATGAGCGCCATAGCCTTCGATACCCTCAAATTCGCCAAACGCCTCAAGGAGGCCGGGTTCACCGAGCAGCAGGCCGAGGCCCTGGCCGATGCCGAGGCGGAGCTCATCGAACAGAACCTGGCCACGAAGCGAGACATCGCCGACCTCAAGCGAGACATTGCCGACGTCAAGCGAGATATAAAAGAACTTGAGGTCACGCTGCGCAACGAGATCAAACAGCTTGACGTTACGCTGCGTGGGGAGATTAAACAGCTTGACGTCACGCTGCGTGGCGAGATTAAACAGCTTGATGTCAAGATCGAACAGATCCGTTCGGACCTTGCCCGCGACCTGAAAGGCCTCGAATACCGCATGACGATTAAGCTGGGTACGATGATGGTGGTTGCGGTCGCTGCCATGGCGACGCTGGTAAAGCTGTTGTAACTCCAGGGCGTTGGGAAGCCTGGATGCGTAGATCGTTGGTTGGGGCGACGAAGGCCAACCAACGAGAGTAAGTGTAGGCTAATGGGAAGAGGCGCAGCCGAATCCCAGCGACAGGCCTCGGAACGCGGGGATGGCTGGGATTCGCTCCGCTCGTCCCATTAGCCTACGCCGACTGCCGAGCTTTGCTGGGGTTCGCTATACTCGCCCTGAGCTACGAACTGCCGGCTTACGTCAGGGCCAAGTGCAGGCGTATTACGCCTTCCACTCGCTTCAGGGTCTCCAGCGTGAGCCTGCCGAGGGGTGCCCCGGTGATGCGTTTTTTGGCAATGGTTCGGATCTGTTGGGCCTGAACCTTCGAGGGCTTCGGTAGGCCGCTTTCCTTCGGGTCGATGAGCAGCTCGAAGGGGTAGACGCGGCTGATATTGGAGGTTATGGGCAACACGGTAACCGTTCCGGCAGCGCGGTTGTTGGCGTCGTTGCTGACGATGAGGACCGGCCGCCGTTTATTGATTTCGGAACCGACCGTTCGACCGAGATCGGCGTAATAGATCTCACCACGTCTCATCCGCAAGCCCATCCGCGGTGACCGCGTCCCACGCGGCGGTGTCGGCTTCTTGGTCGGCCTCGCGGTAGGCTTCTTCCAATTCACGCGCGCGCAGTAACTCCAGCGCCTCCTCGAAGACCTGCGAGCGGGTCTTGCAGTGGTGCGCGACTCGGTAGTGCTCGACAAACCGAACCAGCGACTCAGGGAGGGAGATCGAAACCTTTTCCGCGTGCATGGTTGGCTTGGGAGGAGTGAGTTCCTACTATTGGTAGGATATGGGGTAGGAGCCCCTGCGTCAATCCGATCGGGTGTGCCGGGTCAAGCATGGGGGTGTCCCGGGCGTTCGGGTAGGAGACTCCTAAACCGCCGAGAGACCTGCCCGGATTTCGCTACGCTACATCCGGGCTACCTGCTAACCGTTTGCCAGGGGCTCAGGTTTTTTAGCCACGGCGACGCGCCCGAGCCCCGGCCTTATACTGGGCATGCCATGCCTACCGGCCCGCGACGGATCCAGGTACTGCCCGAGGTGGTCATCAACCAGATCGCGGCGGGGGAGGTGGTGGAACGCCCGGCCTCGGTGGTCAAGGAGCTGGTCGAGAACAGTCTGGATGCCGGTGCCGACGAGGTCCTGGTGGACGTTGAAGACGGCGGCTGCCGCCTCATCCGGGTGCGCGACAACGGTGCGGGTATCGAGGCCGAGGATCTGTCGCTCGCCCTGTGCCGCCACGCCACGAGCAAGATCGGCGGCTTCGATGACCTCGTGTCGCTGGCGAGCCTCGGTTTCCGGGGGGAGGCGCTGCCCAGCATCGGGTCGATCTCGACCCTCATCCTGTCCTCGCGCGTGCGAGCGAGCGAGACCGGGTGGACCATCCGCACCACCGGTGGCATGGGCATGGTGGGACCGCTGCCCACCCCCCACCCGCCCGGTACCTCGGTCGAGGTCCGCGACCTCTTCTTCAACACCCCGGCGCGGCGCAAGTTCCTGCGCAGTGAGCGCACCGAGCTCCAGCAGATCCAGGACTGGCTCAGACGCCTCGCGCTCTGCCGCGTCGAGGTCCGGTTTTCACTCCACCATAATCGCCGGAACGTCCTGAACGTACGCAAGGCGGCAGGTCCTCCGGATATCGCGGAGCGGCTGCAACAGCTCGGCGGGGCGCCGCTCGAGGCCGCCGTGGCCGTGGACGAGACGGCCGCCGCCATGCGGCTCCGGGGTTGGATCTGGCGCGCTCCCGCGGTCGGTAACGGACAGGAGATCAAGTACCTGTACGTAAACGGCCGCGCGGTCCGCGACCGTGCCGTCCAGCACGCCCTGTGGACGGCCGCCGAGCATAGCGACTGCACCCACCAGTTCGCGGCCTACTTGCTCTATCTCGAAATGGATCCGGCGGACGTCGACGTCAATGTCCATCCCCAGAAGCTGGAGGTCAGGTTCCTGGACGGCCGCTCGGTACATGACTTCGTGCTGAGCGCCGCCAAACGGGCCTTGGCTGGCGCCGGCTCGGTCGCGGTGGTGTCTCCGAGCGCGGCCGCGGGCCCGGCCCGAACCCCGTCGGTTCCCCAGGTCAGCGAAGCCCCGGGCGCGTACTACACGGCGGCCAGACCACGCCCTCCGGCGCCCGCTGCCGCGCGTGCCGGCCGGACCGTCGCACTCGTCGGGGCGCGGTATCTGATCACTATGGACGCGGCCGGCGTGACGTTGATCGACGGTGCTGTGGCATTGCGCCGGCTGTTCGACGAGTGGGCCCGGCGGGGATCGGCCGCGACCCGGACCCTACTCATCCCGGAACGTCTCGATCTGGGCGAGCACGCGCTCGAAACCCTCGAGGGGCACGCGGTGCTGCTCTGCCGGATGGGCCTGGATCTCGAACGGGCCAGCTCCGACGCGCTCTTGGTGCGCGGGGTGCCCGGGCCGCTGCGCGCGGCTGGCTATGAAGCCTTGATTCGCGACGTAGTCGCGGCGCTCGCCGGCCGGAGTGCGGCGCTGGAACCGGATGGGGAACTGCCGGCGGTCCTGGCCGCGCACGCCCTGCGCTCTGCCGTAGAGTCCCCCCCCGAGGCGCTGGAGGACACGCTCCGCGATTTGGCGGCGGTGGGCTACGGAGAAGGGAGGACGGTGGCGCCCGGTCTTCGGCGGCTCACCGAGGGGGATCTGGCCAGACTGGTGAGCGGCGCGGCGCCGGAGGACGGTGCCAGCCCTCTGCCCATCGCGCCATGAGCGGCGCACCGGGCGAGGGCGGCAGGACGGCGCCGGTCGTGTTCCTGATGGGGCCGACCGGGGCCGGCAAGACGGCGCTCGCCCTGGGGATGGCCGCACGGCTGCCCGTGGGGCTCGTGAGCGTCGATTCCGCCATGATCTACCGCCGGCTCGACATCGGCACCGATAAGCCCGGAGCCACGGTGCTGGCGCGCTTCCCCCACCGGCTCATCGATATACGCGACGTGGATCAAGGGTATTCGGCCGCGGAGTTCCGCCGCGATGCGCTCTCCGCGATCCGCGACCTGCTCGCCCACGGCCGTATTCCGCTCTTGGTGGGGGGGACGGGGCTGTATTTCCGGGCCTTGGAGCACGGACTATCGGCGCTGCCCGGCGCCCACCGCGAGGTGCGGGAGCGGCTTTCGAGCGAGGCCCGGAACGACGGCTTGGCGCGGCTGCACCGGCGCCTGGCGGTGCTGGACCCCGAGGCGGCCGCCCGCATCCACCCCCACGATGCCCAGCGCATCCAGCGGGCGCTCGAGGTCTGCGAGGTCACGGGCGACCCACTCACGACGCTCTTCGCCCGCGATACGCAGGAACCGCTGCCCTATCGGGTCATCAAGTTGATCATTGCCCCTCGGGACCGCGAGCGCCTGCACGCCGGCCTCCGGCAACGGTTCCTGGGCATGCTGGAGCGTGGTCTCATCGACGAGGTGCGGCGGGTCCTTTGGCGCACGGATACCCGCGACGCCTGGCCGGCCATGCGACTCGTGGGGTATCGCCAGGTCTTTGAGCACTTGACGGGCAGGTGGGATCGGAACGCCCTGGTGGAGCGGGCGGTGATCGCGACCCGGCAGCTCGCCAAGCGCCAGATGACGTGGTTGCGGGCCGAACGCGGGGCCGTGAGGCTGGACAGCGACGACCCTTGCCTCTTGTCCAAGGCCCTGGCGTGGCTCCCTGATGAGCTTCCGGAGGTGTCTCGCTAAACACCCCCGGTCCTCTAGAACGGCAAGAATCGCAAGGCGTTCTCCGGAATCTCCGACGTCCGTGGGCGCTCGCCGCCCGGAACCACGTCCTGGGTGCGGGTCTAAACCCCCCAAGGCGCCTGGGATCGAGTACAATCCTATAATCCCCTAGGGGGGCGCGGGGGTGTCGTCGGCTCGCGGGGCCCCACGGATCCCTACCGGGAGGATACCCGGCGGGATCGTTGCCACTTGGCGCCGGTCGTTGCGCGTTCTGGATCGCCATACCGCGTGGGGCCCAGCACCGAAGAATTCAAAGACGAAACGAGCAGGAGTCTTCTTTATGAGCAAGGGGCAGTCACTCCAAGAGCCGTTCCTGAACGCCTTGCGCCGCGAGCATGTGCCGGTGTCGATCTACCTCGTGAACGGCATCAAGCTGCAGGGCCAGATCGAG
>JACCXJ010000321.1 GCA_013697045.1 Gammaproteobacteria bacterium
CCTTCCAGCCGAGGTATTCGAGCATCATGACCCCGCTGAAGAGCAGGGAGCCCGGGTTGACCTTGTCGAGGTTGGCGTACTTCGGGGCCGTGCCGTGGGTGGCCTCGAAGACCGCGACATGGTCCGCCATGTTGGCGCCGGGGGCGATGCCGACGCCGCCGACCTCGGCCGCGATGGCATCCGAAAGATAATCGCCGTTCAGGTTGGTGGTCGCGATGACATCGAACTCGTTGGGGCGCAGCAGCATGAGCTGGAACATGATGTCCGCGATGCGGTCCTTGATGACCACGCGGCCTTCCGGACGCTTGCCGCCGTAGACGCTGAAGAGATCGGCCTCGGTTACGGTCTCATCCGCGAACTCCTCGCGGGCGACCTCATAGCCCCATTGCCGGAAGGCGCCTTCGGTATATTTCTGAATGTTGCCCTTGTGGACCAGGGTGACGCTCTCGCGGTCATTGTCCAGGGCGTAGCGGATGGCCTTGCGCACCAAGCGCTTGCTGCCGAAGGCGCTCATGGGCTTGATACCGAGCCCGGAGTCTTCGAAGAACTCGGCCCCGAATTCGGTCTTGAGGAAGGCCTCGAGCTTCCTGGCCTCGGGGCTGCCGGCGCGGTATTCGATGCCGGCATAGACGTCTTCGGTGTTCTCGCGGTAGATCACGACGTCAACGAGCTCCGGGGCGCGGAGCGGCGAGGGCACGCCCGGGTAGTAGCGCACCGGCCGCACGCAGGCGTAGAGATCGAGGTCCTGCCGGAGCGCCACGTTGAGCGAGCGGAAACCGCCTCCGACGGGCGTGGTCAGCGGGCCTTTGATGGAGACGATGATGTCTTTCAGGACCTCCTTGGCCTCCTCGGGAAAGAAATCGCCATCGTATTTCTCGGAGGCCTTCTCGCCCATGAAGAGCTCCATCCAGTGGATCTTGCGCCGGCCGCCGTAGGCCTGCTCGACCGCCGCGTCCCAGACCCGCAGACAGGCCCGGGTGATGTCCGGCCCGATCCCGTCGCCCTCGACGAAGCCCAAGATCGGGTCGTCGGGCACCCGCAGCCGCCCGTTCTCCACCGTGATCTTGGTCCCCGCTTCGGGGTATTTGATATGTCGATAGCCCATTACGTGCTCCAAATGCCGTGGCCGCAGCGTCTCATTCTAAACCCCCAGTGAGGTTTGACGAGCATCGGGCCGGGGAGCATCCGGGGAGTCGTGGCACGGGTCTTCCGCGTGCTAGACTTTGAGGCAGTGCCGAAAAAAAGGAGGGCGGGGGTTACGTGCCGAATCGGCGGGCGGTGATCCAGGGCATCCTCGGTCTCGGGGTCGCGGCCGGCACGCGGGTGCTCGTGCCGGGGATGGCTTGGGGCGGCGAGCGCCTCCGTGACGCACATGGCGATGGGTTGGTCGGGGGGTCGGGGTTGCTGGAGGCCCTGCCCGGGAAATGGCCGCTCATCCGGCGCACCCGGCGGCCTCCCAACTTCGAGACTCCCCTCTCGTATTTCAAAGACTGGTTGACCCCGAACCGCGCCTTCTACGTGCGCTATCACGGGGCGGTGATCCCGGAGATCGATGGGCGAGAGTGGCGCCTGCGGGTCGGGGGGCCGTCCGTGCAGCGCCCCCTCGAGCTCTCTCGGGAGGGGCTCAGGCGGGATTTCGAGTGGGTCGAGGTGGTCGCCGTGAACCAATGCTCCGGCAATCGCCGTGGCCTGTTCGAGCCACGCGTTCCGGGGGTCCAATGGGGTTACGGGGCCATGGGTAACGCGCGCTGGCGGGGGGTCAGGCTCGGCGATCTCCTGCGGGCGAGCGGGTCTCGGTAAGAACGCGGTCGAGGTGGTGTTCCAGGGCGCCGACTCGCCGGTCCTGCCCGGGACCCCGGATTTCGTCAAGAGCCTGCCCTTGCCCAAGGCCTTGCACGAAGACACGCTGGTGGCCCTGGAGATGAACGGGGAACCGCTCCCGCATTGGCACGGCGCGCCGGCGCGCCTGGTGGTGCCGGGTTGGACCGCGACCTACTGGATGAAGCACCTCACGGCCATCGAGGTGGTAGCGCAGCCCTGCGATAGTTTCTGGATGCAGACCGCCTACCGGATCCCCAAGGGCGCGTTTCCAGCCGGCGAGCGCTTCGATTCCCAGGATACCGGGGTGACGAGCCCGATCACCGAGATCCTGATCAACTCCGTGATCACCAACCTGGAGGACGGTGCGCATTTCTCCTTCGGCCAGCCGATCGAGGTCAAAGGCATCGCCTGGGACGGCGGTCACGGGATCCGGGAGGTCGCGGTGTCGCTCGACGAGGGTCGCTCGTGGCGTCCCGCGGAGCTCGAACCGGACCGCGGGTGCTATGCCTTTCGCCCATGGGTCTACCGGTTCACACCGGGGACGAAGGGCGGCCACAGCCTGTGGGCCAAGGCCACGAGCCGGAGCGGTGAGACCCAGGGTCTGACGCTCATTGCCAACCCGGCGGGCTATCACCACAACCGGGTGCAGCGGATCGGTATCGTGGTGCGGTGAGAGTTTGCGAAAAAACCTACTGCGCTCTGGATCTCGCGTCCCGGCGCGCCCAGCCCATGGCTTGGGTCCTGATGCTTGCGGCACTGGCCCAGCCGGCACAGGCGGATGGAGGGCAGGACGTCCTCAAGGCCGGGACCGGCAGGGAGCAGGTCACGAGCCGGTGCCAGACCTGCCACAGCCTCGACTACATCGAGATGAACGCTGGTGTCCTGGACCGCGCTGGCTGGGAGAAGAGCGTCAACAAGATGATCGACGTGATGCACGCCCCCATCCCCAAGGACGAAGTACCGGCGATCGTCGAGTACCTGAGCAGGAGCTACGGCCGCTGACCGCCGCGGGGACGTGCCTGACCCGTCCGGGTCGAGTGCCCCTCCAGAGGCGTTGGGTGCGCCGCGTGGTCCTAGTCCTAGTCCCCTTCCACGACGTGCTTGAGGCGCCTCAAGGCGTCGGCCGATTCGGCCTGTATGCGGTTGCGTAGGGTGAGGAAATCACCGATGCCATCCATGAGGGCCGGTACGTTATAGGAGAGCTCCCGCTTCACACGGGCGCCGCCCGGCGCCGCCAGGAACCCATAGATCAGGGTGGCGGTCCCGCCATCCGGGCACACCCCGCTCAGCACCCAGCGGTGTGGCGGGCGCAGCTCCCGTACCGTCCAAGTGATCCGGCCGCGCTTCCCGGCGACCAGGAATTCCTCCGTGAAGGAATCGCCCACCGCCGCCGGCGGTGGGATATCCGATGTGGCGGGTAACGCCGCCCAGTGCCACTGCGATTGGCGACAGGCGCGGATCACGAGCTCGAAGACCCGCTCCAGCGGCTGGTTGATGACGACGCTCGTGCGGATGTTCGGCATGGCCCGTCGTTCTTTCGGCTCCCTCGGAGCCCCTGTATGAGCCTCGCTTCAGACGGGGGCTAGGGCTGGGGCCGCTGACGCGGAGAAATGGCTAGAGGGCACGCGCGCCGGCCTCCGCGATCTGACCGTCTTCCGAGGACTTGACGCCACTGACACCGATGGCGCCCACGATGTCGTTTTCATAGACGAGCGGTACGCCACCTTCGATCGGCAGCATCCCGGGCATCGCCAGATAGCCATAACGGCCGCTCGCCACCGTTTCCTCCCAGACCCTGGTAGGCCGCCGGAACAGGAGTGCCGCGCGTGCCTTGGTGATGGCCACCTCGATGCTCCCGAGCTGCACGCGCTCGCGCTGCAGGTACATCAGATGACCGCCGTCGTCCACCACGGTGAGGACCACGTTCCAGCCGTTCCGCTCCGCCTCGGCCTCCGCTGCGGCGATTACGCGCTTGACGTCATCAAGGCTGAGGATCTTTTTGTTGTACATGGTCCCTTTCGGCACGGAGCCCTCATTCGTGGTGCGCGTGTCATTCTACGCCACATGAAAGTATGGGACGATCTCGCAATGCCCGCAAATGCAGAGCCCGGCTTTCGGCCGGGCTCTTGTGGGGAGTGGGACGCAAACCGGTCACGGTGGCCCGGGATCTTCGATGGGCGACGGAGCGCTTGGAACCTCTAATAATGTGTATGCGGCCGCGGCGCCTAGATATCCGGCTGCACGATGAGGGTCTCGGTGCCGAGGCTCGTTTCGATGCGCCGGGCGCCCGCTTCGGCTTCCGCGCGAGTGACGTACGGGCCGGCCAGGACCCGGTGGTAACCGCTGTTGGCCACCGGCCGGGCCGGGATCGGGGGACCCATGTGCCCCAGCATGCGCGACACCCGGTGCGCGGCCTCGGGGCTCCGGTAGCTCCCGGCCTGGACATACCACTGGCCGTTGCCGGCGGTTGCGACATCGGCCTCCGCGGCGGCCGGGGTCTCTCGGGCCGAGACCGGCAAGGACGCGACCAGGTCCTCGATCGCGGGTTTTCCCGGTTCGACGGGGACCGGGAAGCCCGGCGCCAGCTTGGCGATGGACTCCGCACGGGCCCAGTCGATGCGCTCGCCACCGGCGTTACCGGCGGCCTTCGCGAGCACGCGCTGTAGGCCATCCGGCGCGACCTTGGTACCGAGCGGCGCATGCACCTCGAGGTGCAGGATGCCGCCATCCCAGGCGGCCAGATAAGGCTGGTCCACGATCCGCACCGGGGTGCCGACCGCGACCTTCTCGAACAGCGGCTCAATGTCCTCGGGGAAGAGTTGAATGCAGCCGTGGCTGACCCGCATGCCTATCCCGCCGGGTTTGTTGGTGCCATGGATCAAATAACCCGGCACGGCCAGCCGCAGGGCGTGGCGCCCGAGGGGGTTGTCGGGTCCCGGCGGTACGACCGCCGGTAGCGGAGCGCCCGCCGCCGCGTGCTCGCGCCGGATCGATTCGGGCACGCGCCAGGTGGGATTGGCCACCCTTTCGCTCACGCGTGTCAGCCCCATGGGGGTCGGCCATTTCTCGCGCCCGATCCCGATCGGGTGGGTGATGACGACTCGCGATCCGTCCGGACCGGGCTTGGGGTAGTAGAACAGCCGCAGCGCCGCCAGGTTGAGCACGATGCCTTCGCGCGGCGCGCGGGGGAGGATGTAACGGGTGGGCAAGAGGACGCGGGCGCCCGGTCGCGGCAGCCACGGATCGACCGCGGGGTTGGCGGCCCGGATCTCTTCATACCCGAGGTCGTAGCGGCGCGCGATATCGACGAGGGTATCCTCCTCGCTGGCGGTAATGACATACAGCGCGCCGACCACGCCGGTGTCCTCCGACACGGCGAAGGTATCGGTGCGCGGTGCCGGATCGGCCAGCACCACCGGCTCGTTCTCGCCCGCCAGCGAGGGTGGGTGCGGTGCGACGCGCTCGCCCCTCAGCCATTCGTCGACCTGGACCGGTCGGAGCCCCTGGCATCCGCTCAAACCGGAAACCAGTAGAATGAGCCCGGCGATGTGGGCCCGATGGAGCGCTGCCGATTGCGATGTGTTCATGCGACCCCCGCCACGCGCCGCAACGCGAGGTGGCTTGATTGTTTATTGTAAACTATATCGCTAAGTGATTGGGAGATCTAGGCAAAGTGTTCGAGTTGATCAAGGCGGGCGGATGGGTGATGGTGCCGATCATCCTGTGCTCCGTGGTAGCGTTCGCGATCGTGCTGGAGCGCCTGTGGAGCTTCCAGACCAAGCGCGTGATGCCACCGAACCTGGTGGCCCAGGTGTGGCAGTGGTTCAAGAACGGCCATCTGGATCACAAGCGCATCCAGCAACTGCGCGCCGGCTCGCCGCTCGGGCGCATCCTGGCCGCGGGGATCGCCAACCGCAACCATGGTCGCACGCTCATGAAGGAGGAAATCGAAGACGTGGGGCGCCACGTCGTCCATGAGCTCGAGCGCTATCTCAATACCCTGGGGACCATCGCGGCGGTGAGCCCTTTGATGGGGCTGCTCGGTACCGTGACCGGGATGATCCGGGCCTTCTCGGCCATCAGCGCCCGTGGCGTCAGCGATCCCGCCGTGGTGTCGGGGGGCATTGCGGAGGCGCTCATCTGTACTGCTGCCGGGCTCATGGTCGCGATCCCCGCGCTCATGGCCCATCGCTATCTGCGCGGGCGTATCGATACCCTGGTCATCGCCATGGAGCAAGAGGCCTTCCGGCTCGTCGAGGTAATCCACGGCGAGCGTGATGACGAAACGTTATCCGCAGTGCGGGTCGCGCGATGAACCTGCGCCCGCGGCGTCGCGACGACGTGGAGATCAACCTGATCTCGCTCATCGACATCTTGCTGTTCCTGGTGATCTTCTTCATGGTCTCGACGACCTTCGTGGAGAAATCGGAGATCGCATTGACGCTCCCCGAGGCGACCACCGATGCCCCGCCCGCCGCGGAGAACCGGATCGAAGTGACCGTCGCGGCGCACGGCGGCTATTACGTGAACGGCAACGCGCTCGCCGACACCGACCTCGCGACCGTGGAACGAGCCATGGGGGAGGCCGCCAAGCCCTTGCGGGACCCCGTCGTCATCATCAACGCCGATGCCAAGGCCACGCACCAATCCGTGGTCACCGCCCTGGACGCCGCGCGGCGCCTGGGGCTCCTGCGCGTGACCTTCGCGACGGAGGCGTCGGGGCCGCCTTAGCGCGCCGTTGTCGCCGCCAGGCGCTGCTCGATGGCGGCATAGAGGTCCAGGAGATGGCGGGTGTTGGCGGCGAGATCGCCGCGTCCGATCCGGGAGCTCGAACGCATCCTCAAGGTGCTGCCGCCCTCCGCGGGCTCGACGCAGGCCACAACGTCGTCCTTGAAACGCCATAAGGCGCTCTCGACCACGGCCGTGAGGCAGATGCCCGTCGGGTCTTCGGAGGCGATCCCCCAGCCCAGGCCCGCGATGGCCTCGCGTGTCACCGCGTATAACCGATCGGGGGGCAGTGCGTAGAAGCGCGGCCGCAGCTCCGGAAACGGGTGATCGGGTCGGATCTCCGCCACGTGGGTGCCGAGGTAGGTGACGAGACGGGTCCATAATCCCGGGGGGTCCATCATCGGCGGGCGGTTCGCGATCAAGCCCCCGGCGATCAGCCCCAGGACGAGCATGGATACAATCGAGAATAAAACGGTCAACATAGCGAGCCTGCGTGACACGGCGGACGACCTTTAACGAGCATTCGGGGCCGTGTTACGGTCCCAGTAGTCCCAGTATACGCCGCCGATGGGCCGTGCCCCTCGTCCGGCGCAGGCTCGATGGATCGACGCCATGGCAGGGCGCACAATGCATTTGCCGCGGCACATAGGTGGTGTCCTGTAAATCGACGGGTATGTGATGAAGCGTTTGATATTGTATGTCAGTTTGATTTTCGGAGGTGGCGCGATGGCGTGGGATGGCACGGGTTACAAACAACCGTCCCCGGACGATATCCGGGGGCGGCTTACAGAGGAGCAGTTCCGGGTCACGCAGGAGGAGGGGACCGAGCCGGCGTTCCAGAACCCCTACTGGGACAACAAGAGGCCGGGGATCTATGTCGATGTCGTTTCCGGCGAGCCCCTGTTCAGCTCACTGGATAAATACGACTCGGGAACCGGCTGGCCGAGCTTCTCCCGCCCGTTGGTGCCGGGCAACGTGGCCGAGCATCAGGATCGATCCTGGTTCATGGCGCGCACCGAGGTCCGCAGCAAACACGCCGATTCCCATCTCGGCCATGTCTTCGACGACGGGCCGGCCCCGACCGGCAAGCGCTATTGTATGAACTCGGCCGCGCTGCGCTTCATTCCCAGGGAGGACCTGGAGAAGGAAGGCTATGGCGAATACGCCGGTCTGTTCGGTGCCGGCGACGATCGACAGGCGCCCTGATCCATTGCACTCCTTGCGGTACCGCTCCTATCGGCGCGTGGCTTCTCCGAGGGCTTCCCGCAACGGTGCGAGCCGTTGCCGCCCGACGGGGATCTCCTCGGCCGTGCCGGTGAGGGCGACCTTGTAGGCCTCGTCGCCCGGCCGGGGCTTCAGGGCGCGCACCCGCGCCAGGTTGACCAGAAAGCTCTTGTGCACGCGAAAGAAGCCGTTCGGCATCAGCACAGCCTCCAGCTCGCCCAGCGTCTGCCGTACTCCATCCAGGACCTCGTTGCCGACGAGGTGAACAGAGACGGTACCGCTGGGGTTGGCCTGGATATAGATGACCTCATGGTGGAACACGAAGGCCGTGACCCGCTCGGTTTCCCCGAACCTGTTTTTTGCGGAATAGGGTAGGGCAAGGCGTGGGGCGGGCTGAGACGCGCCGGCGAGGGTCTTGCGCACACGTTGCAGTGCTTCGGACAATCGCATGTCGTTTATCGGTTTGACCAGGAAATGATCGGGTTCGCAGTCGTAGGCGGCGAGCGCGTGTTCGGGGTGAGCGGTGACGAAGACGACGCGCGGCGGCCGTGGTAGGCGTTTGAGCCTGCGGCCGAGGTCCAAACCGGAACTGTCCCCCGCCATCTGGATATCCAGGAAAACCAGGTTCGGCCTCGTGTCCTCGATGAGCTTCCAGGCCGCGCTGGCTTCGCCGGCCGCGCCGATCACCTCCACGTCGGGGTGCAGGGACAAGAGGTAGTTCAATTCCTCGCGATTTAGCGGTTCATCGTCGATTACCGCGACGCGCAGTTTCTCTACCATGGTTCGCTGCGCTTCGGTACGGTCAGCATGACATCGGTCCCCGCACCCGGACGGTTGCTGACCGCCAGTCCGGCATGGTTGCCGAAGACGAGCGCCAGCACCTGCGCGAGTTGAAACAGCGCGGTGCCGGAACCGCGCTCGGATCTGAGCGGCCGTCGGCCGAGATCCGCCAGGCGTTCCGGGGGGATGCCGCGGCCGTTGTCGCTAACCCTCAAGATCAACATATCGCCGTTTTCCTCGGCGCTGACCGTCAGCTCGAACGGTGTCGCGGGCCCGGGAAAGCCATGAGTGAGGGCATTTTCGACCAGGGTCTGCAGGCTCTGCGGAGGGATGTGGCAGGCGTGCAGGTGGGCGGAGACATCCTCCCGAAACTCTAGGCATCGGCGAAACGCAGGGCTTGAAAATCCACGTAGCGCCGTAATTGGGTGAGCGCCTCCCCGAGCATGATGGAGTTAGCGCCGGCGTATTCGCGGGTGGCGCTGAAGAATTCTCCGAGCTTCACCAGATAGGCGCGGGCGCGCTCGGGCTCGAGGCGGATCAGCGCCTTGATGGCGTTCAAGGTGTTGTTCAGGAAGTGCGGCTCGATCCGTGCCTGCAGGGCGCGTAATTCGGCCTGACGGGCGAGGTGCTCGAGACGGTCACGGTCGAGATCGCGGACCACTGTGAGAAACACGAACCCGCCCAGGGCGTTTACCGCCAGCGTGGGCAGGGTGGTGACCGCCACCAGACCCACCGCTGCCGGCCAGGGACGTACGATGACCAGGATCAAGGCCTTTTGTATGGCCGCGCCGACGATACCCGACACCACGGCCCCCCTCGGAGCGGCGGCCCACTCCGGCCAAGAATGACGCGCCAATCCCGCCAGGAGGCCTACCAGCGGGCTGCAGAGTCCGCAGGCCAAAGCACTGAAACCGCCTAAGAGATAGCGTTCACCGCCCGCCAGGAGACCGGCGCCGAGGCCGCTCCAGGGCCCGCCGATCAGACCGGCGACGATGACGATCAGGTCCCGGAAATTGATGACGGCCTCCGATCCCCGCAACCCGGTCGCGAACGATAAAGGCCACTCCGCGATCCGGCCGCCGCGCTCCATGTCCACCACGATGCCGCTATGGGTGCCGACCATGGCGAGGAGCCCGAATACCGTGATCACGCGTAGCCGGCAGCGCCAGTCGATATCCGCCCCGCGCAACGCACGGCGCAGCCATTCGATCCGGATGCAGACGAACGCGGCCGTCACCACCACGCACACCCGTTGCAGCAACTGGGTGCTGTAGTCGAGCCAAAGAAACACCGGGTCCAGGCTGTTCATCGTGCCATAGTAGCAGGCCTCGCGGCCGACGGCCCGACATATCACCGGCTGCCTCCCGCCGTTCACGGGCGCTTTCCGGCAGGATCGCCGCTATCGTCTGTTAGCGCTTCGGGAAGACGCTAGGATGGCGGCCGTCCCATCGCTGTGAACCGGACGTCGCGGCGAAACGGCCTCCGAGCGATATGCGGCCATGCGCGGCGTATCGGCGATGGCCGGAGGTCCAAGCAGACGGTTTCGGAGGCGCCCATGTCTCTTTCAACTAGTGTCGTTCCGTTGATCCTACTATGCATCCTTGGACGAATCGTATACCGGTACTTCAGTCGCAAGGTCTGCATCAAGCGGCGCAATGCCTATATCGATGCCTTCCTCCTTCCGAACAGAGTCGCGCGCAAACTCAAGGAGAGGTATCCGCACCTGGACGAGCGCGACATCAGCGATGTTTTCCGCGAGCTGAAGGAGTACTTCCACATCATCCGTGAAAGCAAAGAAAACGGCAACGAAGCGTTCCTATCCATGCCTTCGCAGATAGTCGATGAGGCTTGGCATGAATTCATTCTTTGCACCCGTGAATACGCCGAGTTCTGTCAGCGGGCCTTTGGTCGTTTCCTGCACCATACGCCCGCCGAATCGGTGAGAAACCCTGCGCAGGTGCAGGAAGGATTGGAGCGTACTTGGCGTGTGGCGTGTAACCGCGAAGGCATCAAACCGAACGATGCGGCGGCATTACCCCGACTGTTTGCCCTGGATGCCGTGCTCGAGATCCCGGATGGCCATCATTACGTACTGAATCCTGACGCCTGGACGGGAACCACACGCGCAGCCGTCGCGCCCGGTCCGGCGGTGACGCTCGACAATGAAAGAAGACATCAGGTGTCTTATTACGGCTGCGGCGGTACCGGATGTGGCGGCTGTGGGGGCGGGTGTGGTGGTGGCTAGTGAGCCCCATGCCAGCCACCGCGTTTTCAGCCGAACAGTTCCCTGAGCTTCGCCCCCGGCTCGGCCGCGGCCATGAACGATTCCCCGACCAGAAAGGCATTTACACCGTGGCGCCGTAAGCGGGCCACCTCTTCGGGCGTGCGGATCCCGCTTTCCGTCACGACCGTGCGATCGGGAAAAACGTCGACCAAGAGGTCCAAGGTCGTCCGGATGTCGGTTTGGAAGGTGCGGAGATCACGGTTGTTGATGCCGATGAGCGGGGTGCGCAGCATGAGCGCCCGCTCCAACTGCTCGCGGTCGTGGACCTCGGGCAGGACGTCCATGCCGAGCGTCTGGGCCAGGCCCGCAAGCTCCTGGAGGCGGGTGTCCGAGAGGCCCGCCACGATTAGGAGCACACAGTCCGCCCCCAGCAGCCGCGATTCGTAGATCTGGTAGGGGTCGATCATGAAGTCCTTGCGCAGGACCGGCAGGGCGCAAGCGGCGCGGGCCTCCCCGAGGTGCGCGTCGGCCCCTTGGAAATACCGGACATCGGTCAGGACCGAGAGGCAGGTGGCCCCGGCCCCGGCATAGGCCCGCGCCAGCCACGCCGGCTCATAGTCCACGCGCATCACGCCACGGCTCGGGGAGGCCTTCTTGATTTCGGCGATGACGGCGGGCCCGCCTTCCCCGACGCGCCGAGCGATAGCCGCCGCGAAACCGCGCGGCGGCGACGCCGAGGCGGCCAGGGCCTTCACCTCGGCGAGTGACAAGCGCGCCCGTCGCTCGGCTACCTCGTGTGCTTTATGGGTCAGGATCTCCTGCAGGACGTCGCGCTCGGGCATGGGATACTCGGTCGGGTCTAGCGCGAGGGGATGTCTTACTCGGTAGGGCACGAAGCCGGCGTGTCTAATAGACGGCCCCAGACGTCATAGTCCCCGGCCTCCTCGACCAGCACCCGGCAGCGGTCTCCCGCGCGCAGGCCGTCCGCATAGCGAATGTAGACCTTCCCGTCGATGTCGGGGGCGTCGGCGAAACTGCGGGCCGTTGCTTGGCCGTTTGCCACCTCGTCCACCAATACCTCCATGCGTTGCCCGATCCTGGCGCGGAGGCGCTCGCGGCTGATCCGAAGCTGGGTCTGCATGAGGCGGTGGTAACGCGCCTCTTTGACATCCGGGGGAACGGGATCGGGCAGGTCGTTGGCCTTGGCCCCGCCCACTGGGGAGTACTGAAAGCAACCCACGCGGTCGAGTCGCGCGGCCGACAGGAAATCGAGGAGGACCTCGAAATCGGTCTCGGTCTCTCCGGGGAAACCGACGATGAAGGTACTGCGCAGCGCGATCTCGGGGCACACCGCGCGCCACGCCTCGATGCGTCGGAGCGTGTCCTCGGCCGCGGCGGGGCGGCGCATGCGCTTGAGGATCCGGGGGCTTCCGTGCTGGAACGGTATGTCGAGATAGGGCAGGACCGATCCCTTGGCCATGAGCGGGATGAGATCATCGACATGGGATAGGGGTAGACGTAGTGCAGCCGCACCCACACGCGCAGCTCGCCCAGGCCGCGCGCCAGATCGTAGATGTGGCTCCGCCAGGTACGGCCGTGCCACTCGTCCGTGCGATGGTGGAGATCGACACCGTAGGCGCTGGTGTCCTGCGAGATCACCAGAAGCTCCTGGACCCCTGCGGCCACCAGGCGCTCGGCCTCGCGGAGCACCTCGCCGATCGCGCGGCTCTGTAGCCTGCCCCGCAGCGCGGGGATGATGCAGAAGCTGCAGCGATGGTTGCAGCCCTCGGATATCTTGAGGTAGGCATAGTGGCGTGGCGTCAGCTTCACGCCCTGGGGCGGTAGGAGGTCCAGGAACGGGTCGTGGCGTGGCGGGAGAAAGCGATGCACCGCGCCCACCAATTCCTCATAGCGTTGCGGGCCCGTGATCGCCAGGACCTCGGGAAACCGTTCATGGATGTGGGCGGCGCGGGCCCCCAGGCAGCCGGTCACGATCACGCGCCCGTTTTCCGCCAGGGCCTCATCGATGGCGCACAGCGACTCATCGATCGCGGCCTCGATGAACCCGCAGGTGTTGACGACCACGAGCTCGGCGTCTTCATAGCTCGGCGCGATCTCATAGCCCTCGGCCCGGAGCTGGGTCAGGATGCGTTCCGAGTCCACCAGGGCCTTGGGACAGCCCAGGCTCACGAAGCCGATGCGCGGGTGGGGTTCCGTCATAAGAGGAGCATTCGGTGATGGAGGGACGGTCATATGCGAAAGCCGCCGTGCCTGCGCCGCTGCAGGTAATCGGCCGCGTAAGCGCCGAGCGCGATCCCCAGGACCAGGATCAGAAAAACGACGCCCGTGACCTCGGCTTTCATGAGAGCCAGCGCCGTGCGTACGACCGGCCACCGCTCGGTTGGGTCCGATGGCGGCGCGGTGGGTTTGACATTTGGCGATGGGCCCGCGGCCGCACAGGCGCTCTCGGCCTCGCGGAGCTTGCGCGCCAGCTCGGCGGCGTGCCTGTCGCGTTCGGCGGCGCACTGATCGAGCCCCGCGCCGGACGCGGATGCCGCCGGATCACTCGGTCCTGCCGCGGTATTCGCGAGTTGTGTCTTCAGTAGTTGGTTCTCCTCTTGGATCTCTCTCTTCTCATCTTCGAGGATCGCCACCACGAGGCGCGCGGGCATTTCGGTCATCAGGTAATCGCCTTCGACCCAGCCCGTTTCGCCCGCCGGGCCGCGCACCCGCGCCATCGAGCCTTTACGCTCCAGGACTTGGAGCTTGGTTCCGGTCGGAAACGCATGGGTGAGCCCGCTCTTGGGTTTGGGGCCTCGATGCACGCCGGCGACGAGCCTGTCGATCACGTAGACCGACTCGGGCATCGATTTCGGAGCGGTTTGCGAGGCTGCGGGGTCGGATGCGCATGCCAGTAGGCAGGCTGCGATCTGGCCGAACCGTCGCATCGAGGGTATCAGGCCGCTAGTCCTAGATGCCTCAACAGGGGCTCTATGCTCGGCCTGCGACCTCGAAACGCGATGAACAGATCCATGGGATCCCGCGAGCCGCCTTGTTCCAACACCGTGTGCAGGAACTCCGCGCCGGTGGCCAGATCGAAGACCCCACGTTCCTCGAACTTGGAGTAGGCATCGGCGGCCAGCACCTCGGCCCATTTGTAGCTGTAATAACCGGCGGCGTACCCACCGGCGAAGATATGCCCGAACCCATGCTGGAAGCGGTTGAAGGCCGGTGGTTTGACCACCGCGACCTGGTCGCGAACCCGGTCCAGGACCGCCTGGATCGCGGCACCGTCATAGGGCCCGGTCAGCCTGTGCAGGCGGAAGTCGAACAGTGCGAATTCGATCTGTCTCTGCATCTGCAGGCCGGACTGGAAGTTCCGCGCATCCTGCATGCGCTTGAGCAGATCGGGGCCGAGGCGCTCGCCGGTCTCGTAGTGGCCGCTGATGACATCCAAGGCCTCGCGCTCCCAGCACCAGTTTTCCATGAACTGGCTCGGTAGCTCGACCGCGTCCCAGGGGACGCCGTTGATCCCGGCGATGCTCGGGTAGTCCACCCTCGTCAGGAGATGGTGGAGGCCGTGCCCGAACTCGTGGAACAGGGTGACGACCTCGCTGTGCGTCAAGAGCGCGGGCTTATCGCCGACCGGGGGTGTGAAATTGCAGGTCAGGTAAGCGACCGGTGTCTGCAGGCCTTCGGCGCCGCGGCGCCGCACGATGCACTCGTCCATCCAGGCCCCGCCACGCTTGTGAGGTCTAGCATAGAGGTCGAGGTAGAATCTGCCTCTGAGCGCCCCGTCCGGGTCGTGGATCTCGAAGAACTGCACATCGGGGTGCCAGACCTCGACGTCCGCGCGGGGATGAATAGCGATCCCGTAGAGCCTGCGGGCGACGGTGAAGAGCCCCTCCAGCACCTTCGGTACCGGGAAGAAGGGACGGAGCGCTTCCTGTGACAGGCTGTAACGCGCCTGCCGGAGCTTCTCCGAATAGTAGGGGAGGTCCCATGCCTCCAGGCGTTTGGTCCCATGCGCGTCGCGGGCGTAAGTCGAGAGCTCATCGAGCTCGCGCAGAGCCAGGGATCGCGCCCGCTGTGCCAGATCCTCGAGGAACGACTCGACCTCGGCGGGGTCCTTGGCCATCCTGGGAACGAGTGAATACTCGGCGAAGTCCTGAAAGCCGAGGAGGCGAGCGAGATCCCGTCGCAGGGTCAGGATCTCGACCATGGACGCGGTATTGTCGAAGCGCCCGGCGTGGGGTCCCTGGTCCGAGGCGCGCGTCGTATAGGCCTCGTACATCTCACGGCGCAGGTCGCGGTCGTCGGCATAGGTCAGGACCGGCGCGTAGGATGGGTGCTCCAATGTCAGGAGGAAGCCCGGAAGGCCCTCTCGCTGCGCCGTCTGGCGCGCCAGTGCAAGTGCGGTCTCGGGGAGGCCGGCGAGGTGGGAAGGATCGGGCAGGTGTCGCTTCCAGGCCTGCGTGGCGTCGAGGAGTCGCTCTTCGAAGCCCGCCTCGAGACGTGTGAGGCGCTGCCGTATCTCACGATAGCGCTCGCGGTCGGTGCCTTGGAGCTCAATCCCGGAAAGGCGGAAGTCGCGTAAGGCGTTGTCGATGATCCTGCGCTCGGCGATCCCGAGTTGCTCGTACTCGCCGTCGTCTTTGACCTGCCGGTAGGCCCGGTACAGGCCCTCGTGCTGGCCGAGCTCGGTGTGGTAGTCCGAGAGCTTGGCCAGGCACGCCCCATAGGCCTGGCGCAGGGGCTCGCTGTCGGCAACACCGTGCAGGTGTTTGACAGGTGACCAGACCTTGTTGAGACGGTCCCCGATCGCCTCCAGCGGTGCCAAGGTGGTGGCCCAGGTGTGTCCGCCGGGCGCCTCGACGAGCGTTCGGATCGCCGTGCGATTTTCACCGAGGACCACGTCGATTGCGGGCTCGGCGTGGCCCGGGTCGATGTGCCCGAAGGCCGGTAGGTCGGCGGTATTCAAGAGCGGATTGTCCATCGGGGCCGGGCGTTGCGTACCGGAGTGGGACGGGCGAACACTTTAGCACGCGACCATCCGGCTGGCACGCAGGCCGGCGGGGGGCTAGAATTCCAGGCAGGCGAGTTCCAGGAGAACAACATGAAAAGCGATGCCAAGGTACTCGAGTACCTCAACCGGGTGCTGAAAAACGAGATCACCGCCATCAACCAGTACTTCCTGCACGCACGGATGTTCAAGAACTGGGGCTTCCATGCACTGTGCGAGCATGAGCACAAGGAATCGGTGGATGAGATGAAGCACGCCGATACGCTCATCGAGCGCATCCTGTTCCTCGAAGGCCTGCCGAACCTCCAGGACATCGGTAAGCTCATGATCGGCGAAGACGTGCAGGACATGCTCGCCTGCGATCTCAAGCTCGAGATGAGCTCGGTGCCGGTCCTGCGCGAGGCGATCGCCTTCTTTGAGAAGGCGCAGGACTACACCTCGCGGGAGATCCTGGAGAGGATCCTGGAAGGCGAGGAGGAGCATATCGATTGGCTGGAGACACAGTTGGAGCTGCTCGATAAGGTCGGACTACCCAACTACCTGCAATCCAAGCTGTAGGCCCTCCGGACTGGGTTTGGGCGCCCCGACCGGGGCGGTAGGTCATCGATCGGTTCCCGCTGTTCCGTTCACCAGCGCCCTAATTGGCCACTGGCAGTAGAAACGCGATCCTGATCTCGATGGTCTCGTGTGACCGCGATCCCCCCGGCCAGCAGCGTGCTGTCCCATGATCTGGCACTCGGATTGCTAATGGAACCATGGAGACCGAACTGTTGCGAATCGTTCTCATTCGTGCTACTATTCTATTTGTGGGTGCACTGGGTCGTCACGGGTAAGCTTATGATCATCTGTATCTGTCACCGGGTGAGTGAACGCGATATCGACAACGCGGTCAGCGAGGGGGCCAGCTCGCTGTGCCAGCTCAACGAACGCCTGGGGGTAGGTACCGGCTGTGGGGCCTGTGTCGAGCAGGTCCGAGAGTGCCTGAATCGCTGTCTCGACGTCGATCTGGCGAACATGGGGATGCAACAGGCTTGACACGGCCACAGATGATACGTCGCGCCCGCGAGCTAAGCGCGAGGTCTTCTGGCGACGCCCCAGCAGAGGTCGGGGTTTCCGCCGGGGCAGGTGCTTGGTGGCCGCGCTTACCGTGTGGGAGAACCACCCGTAGTGTTGCCTCCGTAGCGTTCCCAGGAATAAGGCGGCAAGTATGTTGAGATTGGTAGTAAATACGAATCATAATCAGTGCTATTTAGATTACGTTCAGGCTGGGAATTCCACCTGGCCGGGAGGGCATGTGCATAACTCCGCTAGAGGACCGGGAGGGTAACGATGTCGCGACGCGTGCGAGTGTTTGAGTGGGGTATGATGGCGGGCCTCATGGCTACGGCGCTCGTCCCCCTGACTGCCGGGGCGGCGGGACCGCCGAGCACCGAGGAGATGTGGTGGGTCATCCAGGCCCAGCAGAAGACCATCGACGAGCTGAAGGCGAAGCTCGAACAGTCCCAGGGCCAGTTGCGCTCCACGTCGAAACGCGTGCAGGCCGCCGAGGAGAAGGTCGAGGCTACCGCCCAGGCCGTGGAAGCGGCCGAGGAGAAACCCAAGGCCGGCACGAGCTGGGGCGATCGCACTCGGATCGGTGGCTACGGCGAGCTGCACTACAACAACCTGGACAACGATGAAACCGGTGTCGAGACGGACCAGGTGGATTTCCACCGATTCGTGCTCTACCTCGGCCATGAGTTCAACGACCGCATCCGTTTCTACTCGGAGCTCGAGTTCGAGCACGCCTTCCTGGAGGCGACCGAGGTCGAGGCCGAGGATGAGAACGGCGATGGGGTCCTGCAGCCCGACGAGATCGAGGTCGAGCGCACCCCCGGCGAGGTCGAGCTGGAGCAGGCCTGGGTGGAGTTGGACCTGACCGATGAACACCGGCTGCGCGCCGGCATCGATCTCATTCCAATCGGGATCCTGAACCTGACCCACGAGACACCGACTTTCTACGGCGTCGAGCGCAACCCCGTGGAGACCTTCATCATCCCGACCACCTGGCGCGAGGCCGCGATCGGTATCCATGGCGAGCTCGGGCAGTTCGCGCCGGGGTGGAGCTATGACCTCGTAGGACACTCCGGCCTCGACACACCCACGGAAGGCCCGAACGCCTTCCAGATCCGCAGTGGCCGCAGGAACGTGGCCGAGGCGCCCGCCGACGACGGTGCGGTGACGGGCCGGATCCGGTACACGGGCCTCCCGGGCCTGGAGGCCGCGGTGAGCGCTCAGTACCAGTCGGATGTCACCCAGGGGGATCTCGATATCGACGGGACCTTGGTCGAAGGTCACATCGACTGCCGCCGTGGCGGCATCGGCCTACGCGCCCTGGCGGCACGTTGGGATCTAGACGACGGCCCGGAGGGCCTTGGTCCCGAGAGCGTAGACTCGCCGGCCCGGGGCCGGGAATCCCAGTGGGGGTGGTACATCGAGCCGTCCTACCGCTTCAGCATCGCGGGTTTGACCCCGCTCCCCGGAGAGCTCGGTTTCTTTGTGCGTTACAATCAGTTCGACAACAACGCCGGGTCCTCGGCCGATACTGAGCAGGAACAGATCGATGTTGGGTTCAACTACTGGCCGCATCCCGACGTGGTCTTCAAATTCGATGTCCAGGAGCAGTTCGGGCAGAAGCCCGGCAACGACGACGACGGTTTCAACCTGGGGGTGGGCTATCAGTTCTATTGATTTCAGTGATTCCGGGATCGTCCTGGCTATGAGGCGCGAGTCGGCGCTGCGTTTCCGATTAGGGTTTTGAGGTCATGGCGGTGCATGGCGATGGTGCTCGCGCTCGGCGCTTGTTCACTGAACAGCCAGGCAGGCGGCGCCTACCAGCAGCCGGAGGATTTTGTGCGCGAGGCCTTCGGCGGGGCGCCGCCCGAGCCCTCGCGCCTGTGGCTCGATTCGGGGCTCCAGGCCCAGATCCAGGAGGTGCTGGAGCGGGACCTCGGTGTCTTGCGGGTCCGTTACTGGGGCCGGGATCACCGCACCGCCTGGGTCCTCGAAGAGATCGGCAAGGAGCAACCGATCACCGCGGGGATCGTCGTAGAGGACGGGAAGATCGACCAGATCAAGGTCCTGGTGTTCCGGGAAAGTCGCGGGTTCGAGGTACGGTACCCGTTCTTCACCGATCAGTTCCGCGGCGCGACGCTCCGTGAGGGGCTCGATCTGGACCGCGAGATCGACGGGATCTCGGGCGCGACCCTCTCGGTCCGTGCCCTCACCAAGCTCGCCCGCCTCGCGCTATTGCTCCACGCCCACAGCGACTTCGCCGGCGAGCGCTAGCCACCGCGTCACGCTTAGTGGTCTGGCGCGCTGGCATCGTCGCCTCGGGATCACGGGGGCCCTGTTCTTCATCCTGCTGGCGACGACCGGGGTGATCCTGAACCACACCGACGCCTTGCGTTTGGGTAGCCGATTCGTGCGGGCAGAGTGGTTGCTCGACCTCTACCGGATCTCGCCGCCCGTGGTAGCTCCAGGTTTCAGCGTCGGTGACAAGATTGTCAGCGGTCTTGGGGATCGCTTGTACCTCGATACCCTCGAGTTGGCGGAGCACGAAGGCCCGCTCCTCGGTGCGGTTCAGGTCGAACGCCTGCTAGTCGTTGCCGCGCCGGATGCGATCCTTCTATTGACCCGCGATGGCGAGGTGATCGAACGACTGAGCGGTGCCGACGGGGTGCCCGCCGGGATGCGCCGCATCGGGCGCGATTCGGCCGGGCGGCTGCTCGTGCGGGGGGCACACGGAGACTATAGCGCCGATCTCGAGCGCATGGAGTGGCGGCATGAGGTAAACCCGGAGGTCACCTGGGCCGAGCCCGTGGCGCTGCCACCGGGGCTCCACGACCGGCTGGTAGAGACCTATCGCGGCAAGGGCCTGCCGCTGGAGCGCGTGCTCCTGGATGTCCACAGCGGACGGATCTTGGGTGCCTGGGGCGTATACCTGGTCGATGCGGCCGCGGTGCTGTTCCTCGGTCTGGTGCTGACCGGCCTGTGGATGTGGTCGCGGCGCCCCAGATAGGGGGACCGAACCGGGTCTAGCATCTAGCCCTCGTCGTGGACAGCGGGCCCTGTTTCCGAATCGACCGGCGGGGGCTCGAGCATCGGTACACGCCGCGCCAATACCCGCTCGCACCAGGTCAGTAGGTTCGACAAGCCGCAGCGCGCCGCCAGCAACGCTGTTACGATACCCATTGCGTTCGCCACCATGTCCGCGAAGCTGAAATAGCGGTAGCCCGTCTGACCTTGCGCGATCTCGAT
>JACCXJ010000395.1 GCA_013697045.1 Gammaproteobacteria bacterium
AGTGTCAGCTACGCGTTCGCGGTCTTTCGATCCGTGCGGCCCGCCGGACCGGCGCCTCGGCGGCCTCGCGACGGGCGGTGGTGAGAAATCCGGGCTAGAATAGCGCAACCGCGGCGAGATCAACCCCATGCACAAGCTCTATTGGTTGCCCCTGATCCTGGCCTTGACGGCCTGCTCCACCCTGGAGGGCATCTTCGAGGACAAGGAGGACGAGACCAAGGAGTGGTCGGCCGAGAAGCTCTACGGCGAGGCCAAGGATTCCCTGAAGGACGAGTACTACACGAAGGCCATCGAGTACGACGAAAAGCTTTTGGCGCGCTATCCCTTCGGGCCCAACAGCCAGCAGGCGCAGCTCGATCTCGCTTACGCCTATTTGAAGAACGACGAATCGGTTTCCGCGGTCGCGGCCTGCGACCGCTTCATGAAGCTCTACCCCGACAACCGGCACGTGGACTATGCCTATTATCTCAAGGGTCTCGCGCGGTTCCAGGAAGGCAAGGGGTTGGCGGAGCGCTTCCTCGACATGGACATGTCCCAACGCGACCAGGCCTCGGCCCTCAAGGCCTTCCAGGACTTCGCGGAGCTGACCCGGCGCTTCCCGAGGAGCCGTTATACCCGCGATGCCCAGCTACGTATGACCTACCTGCGCAACCTCCTGGCCCAGCACGAGATCAACGTCGCCCATTACTATATGCGCCGCGGGGCCTACGTGGCGGCGGCGAGCCGTGCCCGCTACGTCGTCGAGCACTATCAGCGTGCGCCGGCGATGCCGGACGCCCTCATCCTCATGGCGAAGGCGTATCGGGTGCTGGCCCTCGACGATCTGGCCGACGATGCCATCCGGGTGCTGGAACACAACTACCCGAGCCACCCGGGGATCGAAGAGGTCAGGGCCGTGCGGGTTGCCGAGTAAACCCGACTACTTTCTGCTTCTCCAGTAGCCCGGGGCGCCGACTATGGTGTGCGACCGCCCAGATGCGAAGCTGGTCGCCTGTGACCGTGTAGATCAGTCCATACGGGAAACGCTCCATGACAAAACGGCGCTTGCCGTACCGCCAAATGGCTCCGAGGCCCGGATGGCGTAGGAGGAGGTCAACCGAGCGCTCGAACTCCGCGAGGAGCGACTGCGACAGGATGACCCCCGCTCGCTGTCTATAATACTCGGCTGCCTCCCGTAGATCCTCTCGCGCCTCGGGTGCAGCCAATAGTTCATCGAAACTCGGCTTTGAGTGTGGCTAAGGCCTCAGGGCCAGGCAGGAGCGAAACCGCACCGTTGTCGATTTCAGCGTGACGGCGCTCAACCTCTGCTGCCCACGCTTCCTCGATCGCCGGATCGGAATCAAGACCGGCGATCAGCCTCTCGATCAGCCGCGCTCGCTCCGACACCGGCAACTGCAACGCTTCCGCTTCCAACGTTTCAACCGTGGACATGGCCACCCTCCGAGCGGGTATTTGAGATGGCGCCTAGGTTGCCACACCGGCCCTTTCGAGAGCAACCCTGGCCAAAAGACCTCGCGTGACGCGCTCTTATGAGGCCCTACCGGTTGCGGATAGGCGGCCCAGCTGCGTTCCGTTCGCGCTCAATCCTCCCGATACCCCGAGCTGATCGGATAGCGCCGGTCACGGCCGAAGGCGCGGCGGCTGATGCGCACGCCGGGGGCGGCCTGGCGGCGTTTGTATTCGTTGCGGTCCACCAGGCGTACGACCCTGGCTACCGTTTGGGGATCGAAGCCGGCCGCAACGATGTCCTCGGGGGCCTGATCCCGCTCCACGTAACGCTCCAGGATCGGGTCGAGCACGGCGTAGGGCGGCAGGTTGTCCTCGTCTTTCTGGTCCGGCGCAAGCTCGGCGCTCGGGGGGCGCACGAGCACGCGCTCGGGGATGACGGGGGCGCGCGCGTTGCGCCAGCGGGCGAGCCGGTAGACCAGGGTCTTGGGCACGTCCTTGAGCGGCGCAAAACCACCCGCCATGTCACCGTAGAGGGTGGCGTAGCCGACCGCCATCTCGCTCTTGTTGCCGGTGGTCAGGACCAATCTCCCCGTCTTGTTGGAGATGGCCATGAGGATCACGCCTCGGCAGCGGGCCTGGATGTTCTCCTCGGTCGTGTCGGCCGCCCGCCCGGCGAAGACCTCGGAGAGACACGCGTTCAGGGCGACCACGGCCGGTTCGATGGAGATGATACGGTGCGCGATACCCAGGGCGTCGGCTTGTGCTCGAGCGTCCTCCACGCTCATGGCCGCGGTGTATCGGGAGGGCATAAGGACCGCCTCGACCTCCGCCCGGCCCAGGGCGTCGACCGCGATGCACAGGGCGAGCGCCGAGTCGATGCCGCCCGAGAGCCCGAGCACGGCACCCTGGAAGCCGTTCTTCGCGACATAGTCTCGGACCCCGAGAACCAGCGCCGCGTATACGGCCTCCTCCTCGGCCAGCACCGGGGCGATCTCGCCGGGCAGGAGATCGGCGCCCATCTCGACGACGAATACGCCTTCGGCGAATTCCGGGGCACGCCTGGCGATGCGGCCCGTGCTGTCCATCGCCACAGAACCCCCGTCGAAGACCAGCTCGTCCTGTCCGCCCACGAGGTTCAGATACACGATCGGCAGGCCGCCCTCGCGGAGCGCGCGCCGCAGCACCGTCTCGCGCTCCGGCCCCTTGCCGGTATGGAACGGGGAAGCGTTGATGTTAACGATGAGCCGCGCCCCGGCAGCGCGCGCCTGGGCCGCCGTGCCTTCGACCCAGATGTCCTCGCAGATGCTGAGCGCCGTCGGGACCCCCTCGATCGATACGACGGTGGGGCCGGAGCCTGGGGAAAAATAACGCTTCTCGTCGAAGACGCCGTAGTTCGGGAGCTGCTGTTTGTGGTAAGTCTCGGCTACCATGCCTCCCCGGATCAGGGAGCAGGCGTTGTACAGGCTGCCCGCGTAAGGATGCGGATGGCCCAGGATGACCGCGATCCCCGTAATCGAACGCGCGATCCGCTCCAGGGCCTCTGCTACGGCCCGGGTGAGGCCAGGGCGCAGGAGCAGGTCCTCGGGGGGATAGCTCGTCAAAGTCAGCTCGGGGAAGACGATGAGCCGGGCGCCCAGGGCATCGCGCGCCTCCGTTGTGGCCTCGATCACGCGCGCCGCGTTGCCCGCGATGTCGCCGACCCAGAGGTCGAGCTGGGCGAGCGCGATGCGCAACCCGGGCATACGGTTCGCCTACAAAGGAACGCCGGTACCTTTCAGCCGTTGAGGCAGCGCGAGATGGCCGGCCCGATCTCGGCGGGCGAGCGCACCGTGACGACGCCGGCCGCCTCCAAGGCCTCGAACTTGGCCTCTGCGGTCCCCTTGCCGCGCGAGATGATGGCGCCGGCATGGCCCATGCGCTTCCCGGGCGGGGCGGTGACCCCGGCGATATAGGCCACCACGGGCTTGCTCACGTGCTCGCGGATGTATTCGGCGGCGTCCTCCTCGGCCGTGCCCCCGATCTCGCCGACCATGATCATGCCCTGGGTGTCCGGGTCGCCCTCGAAGAGCGCCAGGCAATCGACGAAGCTCAGACCCTGGATGGGATCGCCGCCGTTCCCCACGCAGGTGCTCTGGCCGAGCCCGCACAGGGTGGTCTGGTGCACGGCCTCGTAGTTGAGGGTGCCGGAGCGGGACATGATGCCGACGCAGCCGGGTTGGTGGATGCTGCCCGGCATGATACCGATCTTGCACTGGCCCGGCGTGATGACCCCCGGTGAATTGGGCCCGACCAGCCGGGCGTCGGGGTAATGCACGAGACTCGCCCGCACCCGCAACATGTCGAGCACCGGGATCCCCTCGGTGATGCAGACGATGATGCGGATACCGGCATCCGCGGCCTCGATGATCGCCTCCCCCGCGTACCGTGCGGGCACGAAGATCATGCTGGCATCGGCGCCGGTGTCGCGTACCGCCTGCTCCACCGTGTCGAACACCGGCAGTCCCAGATGGGTGTCCCCGCCGCGCCCCGGCGTGACCCCTCCGACCAGCTTCGTGCCGTACTCCAGGGCTTGCTGGGCATGGAAGGTCCCCTGGTGCCCGGTGAACCCCTGACACACGACGCGGGTGTCCTTATCGACCAGGATCGCCATCACGCCCCTCCCTTGGCCGCGGCAACGACCTTCTCCGCGGCATCCGACAGATCGTTGGCGGCGGTGATCGGGAGGCGGGTCTCCGCCAGGATCGCGCGCCCCTTGCCCACGTTGGTGCCCTCCAGCCGCACCACCACCGGGACGTGCACGCCGACCTCCGTCACGGCCTTGATGATGCCTTGGGCGATCAGATCGCAGCGCACGATGCCACCGAAGATGTTGACGAGGATGGCCGCCACCTTGGTGTCGGAGATGAGCAGCTTGAAGGCCTCGGCCACCTTCTCGGCGGTGGCGTTGCCGCCGACGTCGAGGAAATTGGCCGGCTCGCCCCCCGACAGCTTGATGACATCCATGGTGGCCATCGCGAGCCCGGCGCCGTTGACCATACAGCCGATGTTGCCGCTGAGGCTGACGTAGTTGAGGTCGTAACGCCGGGCGGTGTTCTCTTTCGGGTCCTCCTGAGTGGGATCGCGCCACTCGGCCAGGGCCGTCTGCCGAAAAAGGGCGTTGTCGTCCACCGCGACCTTGGCGTCCAGGGCCTCGAGATCGCCCGTGTCCGTGATGATGAGCGGGTTGATCTCAATGAGTGCCAGGTCCTTGTCCAGGAACAACCGGTACATGGCCGGCAGGATGGTCGCGAGCTGCTCGCGCTGCCGGGCATCGAGCCCGAGCTTGAGACCCAGGGCCCGACATTGATACTGGAGCAGCCCGAGCAGCGGGTCGATGGTGAAGCTCAGGATCTTGTCGGGCTCGGTCGCGGCCACCTCTTCGATGTCCATGCCGCCGGCCCGTGAGGCGATGACGGCGATGCGCCCCTGCCGCCGGTCCACGAGCATGGCGAGGTACAGCTCGCTCGCGATGTTGGAGGCCCGCTGGACGAGCACGCAGTCCACCGGTTGCCCTTCCGGCCCCGACTGCTTGGTGACGAGGCGCTTGCCGAGCAGGTCGCGCACCACGGCCTCGACCTTGTCGAGCCCGTCGCAGAACTTGACGCCTCCCGCCTTGCCGCGGCCCCCGGCATGCACCTGGGCCTTGACCACCCACGGCCCCTGGAACTCCGAGGCGTGGCGCATGGCCTCCTTGATGGAGTGCGCGGGGCGCCCCGCCGGGACCGGGATCCCGTACTCTTCGAACAGTTTCTTGGCTTGGTATTCGTGTAGATTCATTCCTGGGGCTTTCTCGCTGCCTATCCCGCTGCCTATCCCGTTGCCGCTTGCGGGTCTTCCGCCGCACCGCTAAGGTGATCCCGAGCGGGTGGAGACGATGGCCGCCCGCAGTTTCGGCCGCAGGCGGAGACTATAGTCAAATCCGCTCGCCAAGAAAACCTGATCCCAGCGGGCCGATCACCGGGGGGCCCGGCCACGCGGGGCCAGACCGTTCGCTTTGGATCGATCCTAAGCCATCCGCTCATGGGCCTATTCCGTACACTGCTGGTGCTCGCCGGCGTTTGGCTGGCGCTGCGGCTTTTCTCGCGGGCGCGCGGCGCGCCGAAAAAAGACCGCGACGCCGTGCTCCCCGACATGGTCCGGTGCGAGCACTGCGGCCTGTATCTGGCCGCACATGAAGCAACGCGGGCCGGTGGCCGCTATTTTTGCAGCCCCGAGCATGCCGAAGCGGGGCGCATACCATGATGAGCCTCGTTGTCGCCGAAGAGTCCCCCACCGGCCCGGCCGGACGGATAGGTCTACGTTATTTCAGCCTGTACCGGCTGGCGCTCGCGACGCTGTTTCTGATCCTGGTGTGGAGCCGGGGCTTGCCGGCGCCGCTCGGCACCGACCACCCGGCCCTGTTCGGCACCGTGGCACACGTCTACTTCGGCCTCGCCGTGCTGGCGCAGATCGCGCTCTGGACCCGCGCCGCCCCTGAATCGGCGCAGGTGCTTGCCCAGGTGCTCCTCGATATCGCCGCCGTCACGCTCTTCATGTATGCGAGTGGGGGCGTGGGGAGCGGTTTCGGCACGCTCCTGGTCGTCAGCATCGCGATCGGCGGCCTCTTGACCGAGGGCCGGATCGCCTATCCGTGCGCAGGCTTCGCCACCTGCGCGGTCTTGACCGAGGAGCTGTGCCGCTGGCTGGACTCCGATCTGCGGGCCGCCGACTACACCAGGCCGGCCTACTGGGTGCGGCGTTCTTCGCGACCGCCTATGTCGGTCACGGCCTGGCCCGGCGCCTGCGCACGAGCGAGGCCCACGCCGCACGCCAGGCCACCGATCTCGAAAACCTCGCGCGCTTGAACGAGCGCATCGTGCAGCGCATGCGCTCCGGGATCCTGGTGCTCGACAGAGACTCGCGAGTGCGGCTCATGAACGACGCCGCCCTCGCGTTGCTCGGCCGGGCACGGCCATTGTCGGGGCAGCAACTGACGGAACATTGGCCCGAGTTCGAGGCCCACGCGCGGGCCTGGGACTCGGGCCAGGCGGCCGCGACGCGCCTCTTGCGCTCGCCCGCTCGCGATGCCGAGGTCCTGGTGTCGCTCGCGGCGCTCGCGCCAGGCTCCCGGGAGGGCACGCTGGTGTTCGTCGAGGATGCCGCCGAGACGCGCCAGCGCGCCCAGCAACTCAAGCTCGCCTCACTCGGCCGGCTCACCGCGAGCATCGCCCATGAGGTCCGCAACCCGCTCGGGGCCATCAGCCACGCGGCCCAGCTCCTGTCCGAATCCGAGGCCACGAACGACGAGGACCGGCGGCTCATGCGCATCATTCAGGATCATTCGGGGCGCGTGAACCGCATCATCGAGAACGTGCTCCGGATCGGGCGTCGCGACGGCACCGCACCCGAGGTCTTCGCCATCGAGCCGTGGCTCAGGACCTTCGTCGCCGATCTGATCGAACGCCGGCAGCTCGCTTCGGAACAGGTGCTGCTCGCGGTGGAACCCGGCGATATCCGGGTGGTCATGGACCCGACCCAGTTGCACCAGGTCCTCTGGAACCTGTGTGAAAACGCCTTGCGCTATAGCTCGGGCAGCCCGCTCCTCACGCTTTGGTGCGGTCGGAAGCCCATCTCGGAGCGGCCATATCTGGATGTCATGGATCACGGACCGGGCATCCCGGAGGACATCGCCGCGCACGTGTTCGAGCCCTTCGTGAGCCGTGACTCTGGGGGGACGGGGCTCGGGCTATACATCGCCTCGGAGCTCTGTGAGTGCAACCAGGCCTCCCTGAACCTGCACGCCAGCGGCCCCAATGGCTGCACCTTCCGCATCGGCTTCGCCCATCCCGGACGCCAACAATGGATCGCCTGAGAGCCAACACCCTGGCGCTCATCGTCGACGATGAACCGGACATCTGCGAGCTCCTGGAGATCACCCTGTCGCGCCTTCAGATCGGCTCGCGCAGGGCCATGAGCCTGGCGCAGGCCCATGAGCTCCTGAAGCGATATACGTTCGAGCTGTGCCTGACCGATCTGCGCCTGCCCGACGGTGACGGCATCGCGCTCGTCGCGCACATCCAGAAGACCTCCCCGCGCACCCCGGTGGCGGTGATCACGGCCCACGGCAGCATGGAGACCGCCATCCAGGCGCTCAAGGCCGGTGCCTTCGATTTCATCACCAAGCCCATCGACCTCGGCGGGCTCAGGGTCGTGGTCGGCCAGGCCCTGCGTGTCTCGGAGCGCCGCCCCGAGGCGGAGACCCGGCTCATCGGCGATTCCGAGGCCATGCGGGTGATCCGCGCGACTATCACGAAGCTCGCCCGTAGCCAGGCTCCGGTCTACATCTCCGGCGAGTCGGGGACCGGCAAGGAGCTGGTGGCCCGCAGCATCCACGATCAGGGACCCCGATCCGGCCAGCCCTTCGTGCCCGTCAACTGCGGCGCCATCCCGCAGGACCTCTTGGAGAGCGAGTTCTTCGGGCACAGAAAGGGCAGCTTCACGGGGGCGGTGGCGGACCAACCGGGGCTCTTCCAGACCGCGCACGGGGGGACCTTGTTCCTCGACGAGGTGGCGGAGCTCCCCATCTCCATGCAGGTCAAGCTCCTGCGCGCCATCCAGGAGAGGTGCGTGCGTCCCATCGGTGCACAGCACGAGGTGCCGGTCGATGTGCGCATCCTGAGCGCCACCCACAAGGACCTCGCGCCCCTGGCCACCGACGGCCGCTTCCGCCAGGACCTGTACTACCGCATCAACGTCATCGAGCTGCACGTCCCTCCGCTCCGGGCACGGCCCGAGGACATCCCGGACCTCGTGGAGATGGTCCTCCAGCGCCTGACCCAGCACGGCAGGACCGCCGTGCTATCGGACCGTGCCCAGGAGGCGCTCCTGGCCTACCCGTTTCCGGGCAACGTGCGAGAGCTCGAGAACGTCCTGGAGCGCGCGCTGACCCTATGCGAAGGCGAGGTCATCGAGCCCCTCGATCTCGATCTCAAACGTCTCCCCGTCCGCGAGGGCGCCGAGAGGCCTGACGACGCCAACCTCGACCACTACCTCGACGGCCTGGAGCGCCAGCGCATCACCGGCGCCCTCACCAAGACCCGCGGCAACAAGACCGGCGCCTCCCGGCTCCTCGGCATCACCCTGCGCGCCCTGCGCTACCGACTGGAAAAGCTCGGGATGGAGGACTGAGGCAACGACTCAGAGTCTCGTGGGCCGATTGGAGACGCTTGCCGAGCAAGGCCCGGGCGTGCTCAAAGCGGTAGCCCGCGGGGG
>JACCXJ010000410.1 GCA_013697045.1 Gammaproteobacteria bacterium
CGGCGCGGTGTTCGTGTACCTCGTCCTCGAACAGGTCATCAACCGCATGTTGGCGGCCGATCTCGCCACCGGGCAGTCCATCTGTTTTCTCATGCCTCGGCACTTCCTCGCGGCCTTGTTCTTGACCTTGATCGCGAGCCTCTTCGGCGCCGTGCTCGGCGGCGTCCGCGCCGCCCGTATCGAGCCGTCGGATGGTTTGCGTGAGGTTTGATGGTGGGGCGAGGGTGGGGGCAGGCGGTTTAATCGCGATAGGGGAGGGGCTGCGGGGCTCCGGGCGTGTATGGTGGAATGAAACCATGGCATGCCTATCCGATTGACGAGCAGCGGCCAGGGCCTTCGATCGATTCCAAGAGGCCTGATCCCCCACCGGACCCCCTCCCATCCGGTTCAGCCGCTGAGGCGACCCTTCCCCTTGGCCCTCGCTCGCCCGTGACGCCAAAACGCCTCGGACATAGCGCCTCGGGCCCGAGGAAGGGTCCGAAAATGCCCTGATCCCAGGCCGCGGACCCGTATGCTTGACAGCTCGCGAGCCCAGCAGTACTCTACCTCTTAATGACAAATGGGGTGGCGACTGGACGAACCCGGATACGCCGCATTTCCAATGGCACCGCTGCAAGCCGAGCCCCTCGGATCAGGCACGCGCACTGCTCGACAGCGAAGGCGTCCAGGCGGTTTGGAGGGCGGTGGGAGCTCTCTGATCCCCCTCCGGCATGGACGGGGCGAGATGCGTTAAATGTTGTACTTGGTAGTTCGGGTCAGAGAGTCCGCTCATGGTAAAGGGGTCAGAGCTGGTCAGAGCCCTTTAATGGTACTCTTAGGAATTCTTTATGGAACACTGCTCCCCAGTGCGGTGGCACCTTGAAGTTCATCGCTGCCATCGAGCATCCCCCCGTGATTACCAAGATCCTCACCCATCTCGGCTTGCCCGCCCGAGCACCGCCCCGATCGCCCGCGCGGTCATTCGACTCCAAATGGCCTGATCCCACCTAACAGCACGCTGGGATGACGCCCGGCCCCGATACCCCCTCCCATCCGGTTCAACTCCCTGAGCCGACAGCCCCCTTTGCCCTGCACTCGCCTGAGAGGCCAAAACGCCCCGGATCCGGCGCCCCGGACCGATGAATCGCCCGAAAAATCCCCGATCCTGGACCGACGGCTCGCGTACTTGACAACCCACAGGTCCATCTCGTACTTTTCCTCTCGCCGAAAAAGGGCCTTTGCAATTCTTATACATGAACGGTTGGGACCGGGGCTTCTCCGCCTACCGTCCGGTGGGGAGTCGCGGCAGCCCGTCAGGTCAATGTGGAACCTGCTACACAATCGGGGAAGAAGAGGAGACGCTAGTCAGATGAGAAACTCCAGCCTTTGGAATCAAATTATTGGCGTCTTGTGCGTGTCGCTAATTAGCGGGTGCTCCACGTTCCGATTTGCACCACCTCCACCAATTTTATACACGAGCGAAACCTACACTCCCGAGAAATACCGGAATGATCTCAATGAGTACCAAAAGCCGACCGCGAATGTGGCTGATCGAACAAGGTATCGAAACAAGATTGTCTATTCGACGGCAAGTGAAATCGACAAACACTATAGTGAATTTAAAAACTCATTTTTCGGTGAACGGGCTGGGACAGAAACCTCTTTAGATGTCATACAGATCGGACTGAGTTCAGCGGGGACTCTTGCTGGCGGGCAAACGGTAAACATACTCTCAGCGATCTCAACCGGTCTTGCCGGTTCGCGGCTCTCATTCAACAAAAACTTCTTTAAAGAAAAGGCTCCTGACCTTCTTCTTTCTCGGATGGATGCTCTTCGAGCGGAGCAGTGGTCACTGATTTATCTCAAGCTCAGGGACTCGGACGACGATAAATACTCTTTCTACGAGGCCGAACGAGACCTAGTTGCCTATTATGATAAAGGGGGTCTCCACTTAGCTGTAGTATATACTCAACAGGCACCCTCAAGGACATCATCGCCAAGCCCTGACCCCAATATCTTGTAGTCACTGCAGCTAAGTGGAGACCCCCATTTATGATAAAGGGTCTCTGCAGGCAGCATTTCAGGACATAGTTGCTGAATCAGGAGCGGCCCAGCAAAAAGCCGAAGCTGAGATCAAAGACCAGATTCGGGGTAAGTACGGCGAATTTTTAGGTGCCGGCGCTAAAGCGTCTGAGCTTGTGGAGATCGAGTCATCGTATGATGAATTTTTAAAGCTACCAGCATCAGCGAGAGAAGATCGAGCAAAGAAGATTATCGAAGAGTTCAAAAAATTGGACGGGGCTAAAACTCCTATCAATCCTAGGTTCCCCAATGCTTCGGCGACGGAAAATGTAGTGTATCTCTACAGCGTCGCTAGGCTGGAATCACGGCCTGACGTGCGTAAAAACCTTACGGCAGCATTCAAGGCGGCGAATCAATAAAAGGAGGGTCAACAATGGCTATTGGGCTAACATCAGAAGCGTCGCTGGATTTTGTAACACTCCAGCAGAGAATCAAAGATCAGGAGCCGAATGTACACGTTAGACTTACGGACTTGATTGGTAAGACTGAGAGTGCTGTCGACTTCAATGCGCATACTTACGTTTTGGCAGAGGATAGTCGACCTCTATCCAAGTTGTTCATCATCCCTGCGGGCCAGAGGGCAACTAACGATCCAGCTGTTGAAACATGGTTGGCACAACATACTAGCCAAAACGTCGTGTGCCAGGGCCAAGTATATATCAACGGTTCGCTGGCCAATGTCGCGGTAGTTGGTAATCCGACATAGCGATAAGAGAAGCAGGCAAGTTGCCAGCTCGTTCTTCGAACTCCGAGGCGAGGACAGCAGTCTTTTCGCGCTATCTACCTAAAGCATGTTGTCATGAGGAGATCCGGCCGCGATTGGTTTGGTAGCTTAGCCTTTTTGCCTCAGACGAAAGGAAAGAGAAGTAGAACAACGAAAAAACACCCGCTGCCACTCGGGCGACCCTTCCTCTGAACCCAGTACACCGAAGGATTACATGGAGTGTCGCCCGAAGGAGCCGCGGATTTTTCCGGGTAAAGGGGTCAGCGGGTAAAGCGGTCAGAGCCCTTAATGGTCCTCTTAGGAATTCTTAACCCGACCCCAAACTCACCTCAGGCCCTGACGCCTGACGGAAAGCCGGGGTAGTTCGTGAAACGCGACGGGAAGTCCTACCTCGTTTCGGAGTGACGGTCTGCCTCCGGCGCCGGCGGCTCGTGGACAACTCAATCAAGCGCCAAGGCGACGCGGAGCGCCGCATCGAGCGCCAGACGCTTGTCTGACCCGAGCGTGCCGACGAAATGGGTGAGCGAGCTTTCAGCAAGCTCATCAACTCATCGCAATGCACGCTGCTCTCATGCTTCAGGCCTTCCTCCTGGCCATCGGGACTTGTGTGGCGAGGCCGTCAAAGCGCGAGTAGACGGGCGCGCAGATCACCGTGGAGAAGCGTGATTCCATGAGGGCTTGGCGGCTCACCACGACGAATACGCGCGCGCGTTTCGGGTCTCGGGAGCTGGGATGCCGGACGCGGTAGAGCTCGCCTCTCGTCATAGAGCCGCCTGGTAGTCGAGCCCGTCCAAAGCCTCGGCATTCAGCCGCTCGGCGTTGGCATCGATGATCGCGAGGTCGCGCGCGTCGCGGCGCTCCCGTTCGCGCGCTCGCAGATAGGCCCAGGCGGCCGCTTCGATGAAAGCAGACCGCTGGCCCGCTTGGGCATCAATGGCGTGCAGCAACTCTGCTGAAAGCGTCACCGATGTCTTGACCCTCATACCGTAAAACATACCACCCACAAGCGCCCATGGCAAATTATCGAGATCGATTACGAGCCCGGTCCGTTCAATGATGGACTGCCGGCCGCACCGGCGGCACGTGGGGCTTCGCCGGTTGCACCGGCACCGAAGCTCGTACCGGTCGATTTTGAGCCGGAGCCCTATGAGGGCGGGCTGCCGCCGCAGACCAAGGGCGTCGTACTGCCACCCATTAAGCGGGCGGCCAGCCAGTTCAAGGACGGAGTTCGGGGTCGGAGTTCGCGGTCAGAGTAAAAACTGCTGGGAGGGCGGGGTCAAAGCAAAAACTGCTTGGGAATTCTTTACTCGGCCGCCAAACTCACGTCGAGGTCCGCGTGCTCATCACGCGCGACCAGTTGAGCGATCTGCGAAACGCGCTCACCCAGGTCCTGGAGCTGGCCGAGGAGGGGGTGCTCTCGCCCCGCAACTTCGTGGCCGAGCTCAAGGGCATGGCCGCGCGTCTGAGCCGCAACCAGGAAGCCCCCGCGGGCCCCCCGGGGGGCAGCACCTTGGCCGAGCTCGGGCTCATCGGGGAATACGTCGAGGACCTGCCCTACCGCAGCGAGGTCCTGGGGCTGTCGCTCGATGACTGGGAGGCGTGGCCCGCGGAGCGGCAACTGGACTTCGTGCACCGCCTGGAGAGCAAGGTCCAATACTACCAGGCCCTGCACGACCACACCGATCTGTGGGTATCGCTCGGCGGCGGCCCGATCACGGGCGAATCGGTGTTTCCGGTGTTGCTCGAGTTGCTGCCGTAAAAACGTTGTCCGATGAGCGTCGTCTACCACCTCAAAGGGGTGGTCAAGAGCCGGGCCGTGAACGGCGTCGGTTTCAGGCTCGTGGTCCCGTCCATCCAGATCAAGGATCGCGAGGCCGTGGCCCTGGTCGGTTACAGCGGCTCGGGCAAGAGCACGCTGCTCGATCTCCTGGCGCTGGTGCTCAGGCCGGACGAGGCCGGGCGCTTCACCTTCCTCCCGCGCGGGCTGCGCCCGACGGATGTCGCCGCGACCTGGAAGGCCGGCGGCCAGGACATTCTCTCCGATCTACGCAAGCGCCACATCGGCTATGTGCTCCAGACCGGGGGACTCTTGCCCTACCTCACGGTGGGCGAGAACATCGGGTTGTCGCGGCGCCTCTTGGGCCTGCCCGCCGACGGTACCGTCGAGCACCTCGCGAGGATCCTCGGCGTGGAGCGCCATCTGACCAAGCTCCCGGCCTTCCTGTCGGCCGGTGAGCGCCAGCGCGTGGCCTTCGCCCGCGCGCTCGCGCACCGCCCTTCGATCGTCATCGCCGACGAGCCTACCGCCTCCCTCGACCCCATCACCGCGCGCCGCGTCCTCGGCGCGGTCATGGATCTGGTCAAGGAGCTCGGCGTCACCCTCATCGCCGCGAGCCACGACTGGGCGCAGATCAACAAGCTCGACTTTCGCAGCCTCCATCAGGAATCGCGCGAGCGCAAGGGCGGAAACGTAGTGGAATCTCTCTTCAGGGATTGACCCGGATGGCGGAGTGGCACGACGTGGCGCGCCTGGCGTTTCGCGATTACAGCCACGAATGGCACATCTCGGGCTGTTTCATCCTGGGGCTCGCCGCGGTCCTGGCCCCGCTGCTCGTGCTCTTCGGGCTCAAATACGGGCTCGTCACCAGCATGCTCACCGCGCTCACGGAGGACCCCGAGAATCGCGAGCTCAAGCCACTCGGCAGCGGGCACTACACCGCCGTATGGTTTCGGGGCATGCGTGCCCGTCCCGAGGTGGCGTTCGTGAGCCCGCGCACCCGCACCTTGGCGGCGACCTTGGAACTGTCGAGCAAGACCGCCCCCGTGATCCTGCCCGCCGAGTTGATCCCATCGGGTCAGCACGATCCCTTGCTCAAGGGGCTCCAACGGAGACCCGCGGGTCTGCATGAGGTGGTGCTGTCCGCGTCGGCGGCCGAGCGGCTCAAGGTCGCCAAGGGCGCGGTCATAGAAGCCAGCCTGTCCCGCCAGTACCAGGCGCGGCACGAGCGCGTGCGCCTGGACCTCCAGATCGTCGATGTCGCGAGCGAAAGGGCGTTTACGCGGCCCGCGGTGTTCGCGTCGCTCGAGGTGCTCCTGGCGGCCGAGGCGTTTCGCGACGGCCGGGCGGTGGCCGCCCTCGGCTGGAGCGGCGATCCGCCGCTGGCGGAGGAGCGGGTATTCCCCTCGTTTCGGCTCTATGCCCG
>JACCXJ010000011.1 GCA_013697045.1 Gammaproteobacteria bacterium
GCCGGCCGGGAACTGTCGCAGGCACTGGCGGCCTTGCGAGGGGTCGAGGCGCCCATAGCCGGCTGGCGGGTACATGCGGCGGCCGCGCGCCTGCGCGAGCGACAAGGTCATACCGCAAAGGCCGAAAAGGCGTGGGCCAAGAGTGCCGCCATCCTGAACCAGTTGGCGGACTCGCTTGCCGATGTCCCCCTATTACATGACGCGTTCAGCGCTTCCCCGGTGTTCCAGGCGATCGTGGGCCGGGCCCAGGTCCCAAACGAAAGCGCAGCCTGACTGGATGAAAGACCTTCGGTAAATCCTCCTAAAAGCTTGCTCAATATATCGCGCTGCGGCGGGACGGTCACGATCATCGCTAGCCGCCCGCCTTGCGGCCGTCCTTGAGACTATCCTTGTCGCCGTCCGCATTGATGGCTTCTACGGTTGCCGGTGGCCAGCACCGGTGGGAAGCGACGGCAAAGAGGCGTCATCATGCGCAAGTTCTGGCTGTATGTGGCCGTGGCGTTGGTGGCGACGCTGCCCGGGCTGTCGGTGCGTCTGGCCGGAATGCATGTTTCCGCAGTCGCGGGCGCACTGATTGCCGGGCTCGGGATTCTGGCGGCGGGGTTCATGCTGTCCTGGGGTTTGGAAGCTGCAGAA
The DNA here is from genome assembly GCA_013697045.1 of Gammaproteobacteria bacterium. Classification (GTDB taxonomy): domain Bacteria; phylum Pseudomonadota; class Gammaproteobacteria; order JACCXJ01; family JACCXJ01; genus JACCXJ01. The sequence goes on from JACCXJ010000011.1 coordinate 637, forward strand.
GAGCATGTTTCCCGCGGCCTTGCACTGGCAGTGCTCGCCTTGATCACGGTGTTACCGGAGTTCGTGGTCGATTTCTACTACGCGCTCCAAGGTGAAAGGCACCCCGGATCGGAGTACGTGCAGTTTGCTGCCGCGAACATGACAGGCGCCAACCGGCTGCTTGTAGGGTTTGGCTGGCCGGCGATCGTGCTGTTGTACTGGTGGCGAAGCGGCAAGCGCAGTGTCGAATTGCGCTGGGACAACGCCGTTGAAATCAGCTTCCTCGCGCTGGGCAGCCTCTATTCGTTCGTGATCGTTCTCAAGCAACGGATCGAGTGGTTCGATGCCGTGGCGCTGTTCGTCCTGTTCGCGGCGTACCTCAGGCGGCTGGCGTGGTTGCCGAAAGAGCACGAGAACGACGCGGAGGACAATGACGACGAGCCGGAAGTCGGCCCAGGGGCCGCGCTCAATCAGTTGCCGCGACCTCAGCAGTTCACGATTATCGCCGCGCTCGCTGCTGTGGCCGGTGCGATCATCCTTTTTGAAGCGGAACCCTTCGCAGAATCCTTGATTGGTGCGGCCTCCGTGCTGGGTGTGAATAAGTTCCTGCTGATCCAGTGGGTATCGCCGCTGGCGGGGGAGTTGCCGGAGATCATCATCATGATCCTGTTCACCCTTAGCCTGCGGCCCGGCTACGCCTTGGGTGCGCTCATCAGTGACAAGATCAACCAGTGGACCTTGCTGGTGGGCACGCTACCCGTGGTGTACTCGTTCGGTGCCGGCACGTTGTCCAGGTTGCCACTTGATGCCCGCCAAGGCGAGGAATTCTTCCTCACTGCAGCGCAGTCGCTGTTTGCCGTGGCGCTGCTGCTGCGGCTGCGCTTCAGTCTGCCCAGCGCGCTGATCCTGCTGGTCCTGTTCCTCACACAGCTGGGCATCGGGTTCGTGTTTCAGCATGACGAAGTTCGCACCATCCAGTTCCTCACTTGGTTTGCATGGCTCTACCTGCTATTGGCCGTCATTCTGGCAATCGCAAACCGCGCACTGTTCATCGAGTACATCCGTGTTGGACTGCTCAACCAGCCTGTGACCGGCGTGCGTCGGGGGGTGGCCGGGCCGGAGTCAGCGTCATGAAACAACTAAAGGCAGTCTTGGACGGTCGAAAACCGTCGTCTATCGACGATTGCACCTTCGCGACAACCAAGTAGATATACAGGTGGCCACATGACGCCGGAGCCAACAGGAGAGAGTAAAACGTCACGCCGCCGATCACCCAATGGGCAAAGCGGCAGACCTCGACGACGGGTCGCCAGATGGAAGCTCATGGTTCATTTTGGTGAATCTTCCGTAGCGCAACGCCAGCGTCGGCAGCACCAACAGGTTCAGGACAGTTGAAGTCAGCAGGCCACCCAGAATCACAATGGCCATCGGGCCTTCGATCTCTTTTCCCGCCTCTTCGCTGCTAATGGCAATCGGTAAAAGCCCCAGCGCCACCACCAGCGCGGTCATCAAAATCGGCAGCAAGCGCTCGGTTGCGCCACGAATGGCAGTGTCGAGTCCCCATTCCATTCCCTCCTGGGCGACCAGATCCTCGTAGTGTGAGATCATGAGGATCGAATTGCGCATGCTGATGCCGAACAGGGATACAAACCCGACCAATGAACCGATCGAGAGCGACCCGCCGCTCAGGAACGCGGCCAACACTCCACCCGCCAGCGCAAACGGCAGGTTGACCAGCACCAGCAGCATGTTGCGCGAATTGGCAAACACTATCGACAGCAGCAGGACAATCACCGTTGCCGCCACCGTCGAGTGAAGCAGCAGTTCCTGGAGTGCCTCGGTCTGGGCTTCTGCCGCTCCGCCATAGGCCACAAAGACGCCTGGCGGAAACGCGATTTGCGATTGAATCTTCCGTTTGACCTCCGCCGCGAATGAAGCTACGTCGCGGTCTTCGACGTCGCAGGTGACTTGTTGGCGGCGGAGCGTGCCTTCGTGAACGACCACGTAGCGGCCGGAGGTGTAGTCCAGTTGGGCCAATTCGCGCAGTGGCAGCCGGGTACCGGCGGCGTTGCGGACGAACAGGGTGCCGATGGCTTCCGGGTCCTTCCGGCTAGCCGGGTCCAGAATCACCATCACTTCAAAGACACGATCGTTGTCATAGGTTTGGGCGACCACGGTCCCCTGGTAAGCTGTCTGGATGGCTTCGAGCACCTCGACGGGCTGAAATCCGAATTGCTTGAGCCGATCTTGACGCAGGCTTGCCGTGACCTCCGGAGAGCCCGATTGGGCCTGCAACAGCACGTCCGTGGCGCCGGAAATCGTGGCCACGAGTTGGCGCACTTCTTCAGCCTTTTGGTCGAGCAACTGCAGGTCGTTCCCAAAGAGATTGATCACGACTTCGCCGCGCCCGCCGGAAAGGATCTCCTCGATCCGTTCCTCCAAAAATGGGGTGATGGCGAAGGTGACCCCAGGGAATTTCTCCAGCGCCGCGCGGATCTCGTTCTTCACTCTCTCTTCTTCTTCGCCGGCCAAAGGCTGCAATTCGACATGGAACTCGCTGAATTCCGGCCCCAGGGTGTCCTCCCCTTGCTCGGCCCGGCCGACCTGTTGCGATACGGAACGGATGCGCGGATTTTTGAGCAACTCCTCCGTGACGGCGGTGCCGATTTGCAGCGAAGCCTGGGTTGAACTGCCTGGTGCCATCAGCAGTCGGATGATGTAGTGGCCTTCCTTGAACTCGGGTAGAAATTCCCCGCCAAAAAATGGCAGGGCCGCTGCCGCCGCGACGCAAATGGCCACCGTTGCACCGATGATGGTCTTGGGCCGTCGTGAAACGCTTTCCAAGCGGCGGTGGTGCCGGCGTTTCAACCAAGCGATATAAGCCGGCTCGGTCGCCTCGGCCCGCGCCAATAGCAGGTAACAAAGCGCCGGCGTGAGGGTGATGGCCACCACCAGTGAAGCCAGCGTCGCCAGGATGAAGGCGACGCCCAGCGGCGCAAAGAGCCGGCCGTTGACGCCGGACATCATCAGGACCGGCCAAAACACGGCGGCGACGATGAATGTGGCATAGACGATCGGGCTGCGCACTTCCAGGGTCGCATCCAGCACCACGGAGAAGACCGACTTTGGGTTGTCGCGCGTGCGATTCTCGCGCAGGCGCCGCCAGACATTCTCCAGGCCGATGATGGCATCATCCACGACGACGCCGATGGAAATGGCAAATCCACCCAGCGTGATGGTGTTCAGTGATACGCCGAACCACTCCAGCACGATCACTGCCGCCAGTAGCGAAAGCGGGATGGTGGTGGTCGCGATAAAGGCGCTACGCAGGTTGGCTAGAAAGAGAAACAAGACCGCGATGACCAGCACGCCGCCGATCAGCAGCGATTGATTGATGTTCTGAATCGAGGCCTCAATGAAGTTGGCCGGGCGGAACAACGCCGGGTGGACGGTGACTTTCTCTGCGGCGAAAAGCGGCTTCAGTTCGTCCAAGGCCGCCTCGACGGCTCTTGTGACCTCCAGCGTATTGGCGCCATACTGGCTGTGGGCCAGCATCACGATGCCCAGTCGCCCCATGACCTGGGCGCCGCCCAGCTTTGGCTCAGGTCCTTCCACCACGCCGGCCACGTCCTTCAAACGGACGCTGAACCCGTCGTGATGGGCCAGCACCACCTCGCCCAAAGCTTCGGGCGAGAGAGACTGGCCTTTCGTGCGAAGGATGAGGCGCTGGTTTTCATTATCGATGAACCCGGCGCCCCGGACGCCAGTGGACTTGCGGGCCGCCGCCAGCACGTCGTCAATCGACAGGCTGTACGCGATCAGCCGGTCCGGTTTGACCTGGATTTGAATCTGCCGGACCTCGCCACCGAAGACCTCGACCCGCGCCACCCCGGGCACACCCAGAAGCCGCAGCCCAACTGCCCAGTCGGCGAATGTCCGCAACTCCATAGGCGTCCGTTCCTCCGAGACCAGCCCCAGCGCGAGCGCCAAACTGGTCGAGGAGGTGAGCGGACCCATTCCGGGAGCCTTGACGCCTTCGGGCAGTTGGCCGGTGAGCTCCGCTAAGCGTTCGCCGGTCAGTTGGCGTACTCGGTAGATGTCCGCGTCTTCTCGAAAAACAGTGGTGACCACCGACAAGCCCTGGATCGATTGGGAATAGACGACGTCCAATTCTGGCGTTCCATTCAGACCGTACTCGATGGGGCGCGTGACCAGCGCTTCGACTTCCTCTGCCGACAGGCCGGGGGCTTCCGTTTGAATAACAATCCGAGGCGGCGCGAATTCGGGGAAGACATCCAGCTTGGCGCGCCCGGTGATGTAGATCCCGTAAGCGGCCACAAGACAGGCCAGGACAACGACGACGCCACGAAAGCGCAGGGAGAGTTCAACGACCCATTTCAGCATAGGCGCGGTCCGCCTTACGAGAGATCAAAAGTAATGAGGCATCCAGGGTTGGCTCCGTAAATGTGCAATCAGCTCACCGACTAAAGGGATCCAAACCCATGGGAATTGGCGTCGGCATTCCCGCCAGAGCCCTTTAATGCTCACAGTGATTTCCGGAGGCGTATGAAAGAGGGAGCGACGCGGGATGAAACGGGGCACTCGGCGGCAAACCTGAACGTATTCCTCCCCGTGCGTTTCCTTCAATTTGTTCCTCTTCGGCTGGAACCGTTGCCAGAATGTAAAAAATAGAGACGGCCAAAATGCCTACGGCAAAGGGCCAATTCTTGATGCACAATCCTAAAACGGCGGCGAGAAGAAACGAGCCTAAATACAAGGGATTTCGGCAGACGGAGTACGGGCCTTCGGCGACTACAACGCGGACCTTGCGTCCGCCAACGTACAGCGTTGCCCAGAACCGGAAGGTCAGCCCTGCCAAATACAAGGTGAACGCTACGGCATCAACGGCCCAGTCGAGCAACGAATCCTCCTGGACAAATGGCATCGAAATCAGTGCCGTTATCGCCAGCGGAGGCAAAACGACCGCCGCCACGCCACCGCGCCAACGGAATCCCCGTTTCGTCATAAGTCCGCGCAAGATGCTACTCCACCAACCGGATCTGCGATTTGAGTTCTTCCGAAAGCAGCGTTTGCGCGCCGCTGACTACCACGCGGTCGTTGGGTGCGAGCGTTGAGCCAACGAACCAGCCGTTCGTCGCGGGATGGTCGAGCGCAATTTCGCGCCGGGCGAATCTTTCGTTCTCGGTCTGAACGTAGACCCACGCCTTGCCCACCGCGCGCAGCGTTGCCTCGCGGGGCACCACGACGCCGCGCAACGCTTCGCCGCTCAGTTGGAGATACGCCGTTACCGCGATGCCGGACGCCAAACGGGCCGGCTTCGGCTTGACGAGCAGCAGAAATGCCTCGCCCTGCATTTCGGGGTTGGCGTTTGGAGCGGCACCGAGGACTTGGGCTGCCACCGGGTCTGCTTCCGACAATATCACCAAACGCGCGCCCGCCGGGCTTGAGTGGACGCGCTCACCGGCCGGCAAGTCCACGCGCACCAACGCCGCTTCTTGCGCGACGAGCGACCGAACGAATCCGGCCAAGTCGGGCTGCTGGGCGATGGCCTTGCCCCAGGCGAGTTCGAGGCGGTCACGAATGGAACGCACCGCGAGCTGGTCGTGCCGTGCGGCGGCTTCGGCTGCTTCCACGGCGCGGACGGAAGCGTTTTCCCCTTCTGCGCGCAGAGCTTTCACTCTCTTGAACTCCTTGCTCGAGGCGGTTAGGGCGGTCTGCGTTGCCGCCATCTCGGCCACCAGCGCGGCCAGCGGCGCCGGGTCGAGCGCGCGTCCGAATCCGACGTGCTCCAGCGGCAGGGTCGCGGCGACGAGCGGCTCGACCCTGAGTTGAATGCGCTTCTGCGTATCGGCATCGAGCGTGAGGGCGACCTCCCCGTTAGTGCCGCGCTCGGCACGCGAGGGAGTGACGACCGGCTTTTCGCCCTCCATCTCCATTTCCTTGCTCATCTCGCGGTAGGCGAAAATCAGACCGGCAATCGCGCCGGCGGTGACGAGCATGACTAGCTTCTTCATGGCTGTGGGTGGCTGGCTGCTGCGTTGTGGGGAGATGCAGTCGCGCCAGGACTCTCAAACGGGCGCTGGATCGCATCTTCGAGTTGACCGAAGGCACGAACGGTCTGCACACGCGCGTCCCATTCGAGAAGCTCCGTCACGGCCTGTTCGACCTGGACCGCGAGCAGGTCCAGCGGTTCGGCTGCCCCGGCTTGAACCTGCGCAGCAAGGGCCGCTGTCTGCTGTTGTTGCGCGGCCCGCGGTGTCACCAAGGAGTTCAGCCGCTCCTGTGCGTTGCGATAGGCGGCAAGCGCGCGGTCGATCTCGGCAATGGCTTTGGCCTGCACCGAGACGAAGCGCGCGGCGGCTTCGGTGCGGCTAGCTTGCGCCTCGGCGATGGGGCCTTCGTTGCGATTCAGCACCGGGATTTCCACCGTCACCCCCAGCGCCCATTTGTTCTCGCCCTGGTCGAACTGATAGCCGGTGCCGAGATGGACGTCGGGATACTGTTTCGCGATTTCGAGCTGCAACGCCGACTGACTGGCGTCGTATTCGGCGAGCGCGGCGAGGACATCCGAACGGCTTCGTAACGCTTGCCTGCGAGCGTCGCGTCCGGCGAGGTCCGTCACCAGGGGCAGCTTCCAATCCTCCACCATGACGACTCCGTTCAGCGCACTGGCGGGAACGCCGATAGCTTCGGCGACGCGCGCCAGCGATTCGGAGGTTTGCCTCCGGGCGTCCCCCGCTTCGACACGCGAGCGAGCCAGAGCGAGGCGCGCACGGGAGAGTTCCAAGGTTTCGATGGCTCCCGCGCGCAGCTTCTGTTCGAGTCTGTGGCTGACTTCCTCCTGAATGGCCTGCTGCGCCTGCAGGAGCTTCTCCCGTTGCGTGGCGCTGGTAAAATCGAGCAGCGCAGCGCGCAAGTTGCTCCGCACCTGCCACGCGTTCGTGGTGATGTTGAAGCGTGCCGCAGTAGCGCGATGCTCGGCGCGAGCAATCCGGTAGCCGCGTTTGCCGGCCGTTTCAACCGGAATGTCCAGGGCCAGCGTGGCAAGCCACGGCGACACGAAGCCGCTCGCGGGATTGAAGGTGTATTCGGGCGTAATCCCCACCGTCGGGTTCGGTCGTGCCCCTGCCGTGACGACCCCCGCCTGGGCCACGCCCCACTGCGCCCGTGCGACTTCGAGGCTTGGGTGAGAGTACAGAGCCGCGAGGGTGAGTTGCTCAAAGTTCCACGAGGCGAGCGGCCAGGCAGGCAGCGGCTGACGTGAGTGGGATTGGAGAAAACCTTTAAGACCCGGCTCCTCCAACGAGCGGACCTCCAGCGCTGATGCGGACTCCGCCGGCGAAACCGGTTCGGGCCGAAACGTTTGGCATCCTGCCAACAACGCGGCAGACAGCAACAGGAATTGGCGAGGCGATCTCATGCTTGGCCAAGTTAACCACTCCCCGCCTAACAGATTTCCAACACCAGTCTGACAATTCTGTCAGGTTGCTTTGAGCGACGGATGCCGGTGTGGAAAACTCAGACTCACGGCGGTCCCTTTTCCGACTTCGCTGTTCAGCGATACCGCACCGCCATGCAGCTCCATGATGGACTTGACGATGGCTAGCCCTAAACCTGCTCCGGGTTGGTGGCGGGAAGGGTCCACGCGATAGAACCGGTCCAACACCTTTGGGAGATGATCGGCAGGGATCCCGCAGCCGGGGTCCGTCACGACCACTCCCGTCGCGCCGTTTTCCAGAGGGTTGACCAGGATGGTGATTCTTCCGCCGACAGGCGTGTGATGAACGGCATTGGCCACGAGATTACTGAGCGCGCGACGGAACAGCACCGCGTCGCCGTGCACCACGGCATCGCCGCTCGTCTTCACTTCGATACTTTTTTCGGCCGCAGCAGCGTCGAACAAATCGAGCACGGCTTGGACTTCGGGCGTCGCGGGGAACGGCTGGCGGGTCAGCGCCACTTCGGCGTTGTCCGAGCGGGCAAGGAACAACAGGCTGTCCACCATTCGCGACAGGCGTTCGTATTCTTCCATGCTCGATTCCAGCACGCGTCGATATTCGTCCGGCGTTTGGCTTCGGCCCAAGGCCAGTTCCGCCTCGCCGCGCAGGCTGGCAATGGGCGTGCGGATTTCATGGGCGAGGTCAGCGGAGAATTGGGTCAGGCGAGTGAAGGAGGTTTCGAGACGACCCAGCATGTCGTCGAACGCGGTGGCCAGCGCCATCAAGTCCTGCGGCCAGCGCTCCGGGTGGATGCGCTCGTGCAATTGCGCCGCCGTGATATGCTGAGCCGCCGCGGTGATTTCACGCAATGGACGCATTGCTCGTCGCGTGATGAACGCCCCCAGGCTCGCCGAGCACACGACGCCGAGTAGCAGCACCAGCGCCAACGTCCGGCGATATTTCGCCAGCACGACTTCCTCCTGCGTGATATCTAACGCCAGTTGCAACAAACGCACTTCCTCCTGCGCCGCGCCGGTCTCCGCCCACGCCGCCATCAACAGGAAGAACTTTCCGTTGGGGGATTTCCAGTGCTGCCCCTCATTCGGCGTAGTGCCAACGTTGGCGGGCGGTGGAAAGGCTTCCGGTGGCGGCAGCAAACGCTCCATGCCGCTCGTCTGCATCAGCACCTTTCCTTCCTTGTTCAGAACACGGGCGTAATACTTGGCGAAGCGCCGGGCCGCCCCTTCGGATTGCACTTCCATTTTCAGGGCCTCCGGGTCGCCGGGCTTTTCCTTGAGCGTCAGCCGCAGGATTTCCACCTGGTCCGCCAGCGAATGATGGTCTTCATCTTCGAGGCTTCGCGCCATCACCCAATACAGGAACGCGCAGGCCAGGAAGAGAATCGCGCACGTCGCCAGCGTGTTGAAAACGGTGACGACGCGGCTGATGGGCCACGTGCCCCGCGCGGTTGGCGGTGGACGCGCCAGGTTAATCGCGCCTCTCGAGGACATAGCCCACGCCCCTGACCGTGTGGATCAATTTGGTGGGAAAGGGATCATCCAGCTTCTTGCGCAAGCGCCCGACGGCCACGTCGATGACATTGGTGTCACCGTCGAAGTTCACGTCCCACACTTGCTCCAGCAGGAGCGTGCGCGCAATGACTTCTCCGGTGCGCTGCACCAGCAACGCCAGGAGCGAAAACTCCTTAGCCGTCAAATCGAGAGCCTTTCCGCCGCGCGTTGCCTTGTGGCGCACCAAATCCAGCTCCAAGTCCTCAACGCGCAACTTATCCGCCTGCCGCGCCGCCGGCCGGCGCAAGAGCGAGCGCACGCGCGCCAGCAATTCCGAAAAGGCGAATGGCTTGACCAAGTAGTCGTCGCCGCCCAGCTCCAGTCCTTTCACACGGTCCGGCACGTCGTCACGCGCGCTGAGAAACAAGACGGGCGCCTGCTTCCCTTTTTCCCGAAGCGCTTTCACTACCGACCACCCGTCGCGCAGCGGCAGCATGACATCGAGGATGATGAGGTCGAATTCCTCCGTGGCGGCCAGATGCAGACCGGTCTCGCCCTCTTCGGCTTCCACCACGTTGAAGCCGTCCTCGACCAGCGCCCGCTTCGTGGACCCCCGAATCTTGGCTTCGTCTTCGACGATAAGGATGCGCATAGCTGTCATCACCTAACGACCCAAGAGTTATCCCAAACGCGGGCAGTAGCAAAAAGCGGACTCGGAGGTGGCACTTAGTCACGGCTGAACTTCCGCTTGAGCTGGAGGATTTCAAGGTCGATTTCCC
>JACCXJ010000028.1 GCA_013697045.1 Gammaproteobacteria bacterium
GCTGACAAGACACTTGGTCTACACTACAGCCACTTTCAAACTGGACTCCGTGTGTTTATGCGGCTTACAGAGGTCCGTGCCCAGAAGAAACGGCGATTATTGGGGTGAGTTGAGAAAGATGGGCTAAGCATGGAAACGAAGAAAGGATAGGACAATCACCGCGCTTTCGCAACGCGAGTTGCTCGATCACAAGTCAAAAGGATGGAAGCCAGTCCCGGTTGAGCGAGTAGAGCAGCAGGTTGGTGTCGAACGAAATCATCCTGCCTCAGTCCGCCGGCGCTTCATTGGCCAGCAGGCGCCAGTCTTCCACCGGCGTGCCGAACGGACCCAGGTGGCGTCCCTCCGGAAACCGCCAGCCGCCGCCCCCCTTGGGCTGGGGCTTGGGTTGGCGCTGGACCATCTGTTCATCCGCCTGTCGCAGCACATCCGGAACGGTGAGGTCGAGCTGCCGCGCCAGGCCTTCAATCTGTTGGTAAAGCGGTTCAGGCAGTTGGATTTCGGCTCTTTTCATGGTGCGAAGGTAAAGGATAGGAAGTTCAACGCTGTTTTGCAACAAGTGCTGTAACGTCGGAGGGGCGGCCGGTGATCCGGGGGCGCGCGCGGGGGCGGTAAGAGGCCGTTTGGGCCGATCCCGGCCGAGTGCTGGGTGGCCCGTCGGGACTTCAGGATGACGGACAGGCGAGGGCAGGATGCCCGGACGTGCGAAGTCCTCCTCGAAGGGGGAACGCGGGGGGCCGGGGCGATGCGTGGAGCCTGCGTGGAGTCATTGTGCGATGGCCTGTTCGACCGCGCGCCTGAAGCTCGGCGGGTCGATGGCCGGGAACCGGTAGAGCTCGGGCTCGATGCGCGCAAAGTACTCGGCCAGGGGTCGATCGATGAGGTTGCGGTCGAGCATCTCGCGCACATCGGCGAGGTCCTGGCGGTGAGCGCGCTCGAGCTTCGCGAGCGCCTGGGCGTACATGTCGAAGTGATAGAAGGCGACACGCCCCACCTGCGCGATGAAGATACCGCGGTCCTCCCACCCGGGCGGGACGGGGATGAAGTCCGCGGGAGACGCCATCTTCACGTTGATCCGCAAGCGCTCCTTCAGGGAAGGGATCGCGCGCAGCAGCGCATCGTCCTCCGGCCGCATGACAAAGTCCACGTCGATCGTGGAGGCGCGCCACCCCATCAGCACCGCGGTGGTGCCGCCCACCAGATAGATGCGTACATCCCCACCCGCCGCGCGCCCGAACGCCTCCATGAGCCGGCGGATGCGTGACGCATCGGCTAACTCACGCACGCGGCCGCCCGCTCGAAGCTAACGAGGCGTCGTACCAGCGCGTTGTAGCGACCGTGCGCCGAGTCGGGATCGGAGCGGGCGAGCAGCTCGTAGAGGCAGCGCTCCGGATCCGCTTCCGTTCGCGGAACGCGCAGGCCAAGCTGCCGGAGCCGTGGCGCGCCGATCGAGACAAGCAGCGCTGCGACGCTCCGTCGATGCTGCCGCAGGTCGTCGAGTCCTTCCTCGATCAGGTCGCCACCCGGAAGATCGGCCGATCGGGAGGATCTCATGGCCGCGACATCGCTGCGGAGCCGCGGGTCAGGGATCTCCGATATAAGAGAAGCCTCCCCTGCGTCGCCATGACCCTGGGCTTCCAAACCGGAAGGCGTGGCACCACGTACGACTTCATTACTCTGAAGTCCGAGTGTCCCGCACAGCAGTGCGGCGGTTTGGGACCCTGCTTACGGACCCGTGAGCTCCCACCCGAAGCCAGTGCCGGTCGAATGGCATTCGTAGATCTGGGGCATAGGCAAAATAAACGCCCTTTTTCATCAACAGGCACGGGGAGTTGCATCCGAGTCCTAAGAAGTCCTAAGGATAGGAAGTTCAACGCTGATTCGCAACAGGTACTGTAACATCGAAAGGCCAGCCGGTGATCCGCGGGCCTGGGCGGGGGCGGGAAGAGCCCGTTTGGGCGGATCCCGGCCGAGTTCTGGGTGGCTCGCGAAGGGTGCGGCATCGGTGCCCGCAGGCCGCAGCACGTGCCAGGCGAAGAAGACCGCCAGTACGACGCCTCCTAGCGCCGCGGCGGTGATGCCGCTGAGCGGCGCGGTGAATTTGAGGTCGCCATGGGTCGCCTCGACCAGTGGCGCGCCGCAGGGGATGAACAGGAACGATGGCAAGAAGGTGAAAAATGACGACGAACGCTCGCATCTATTCGACCGTCGCAAAAATTCCTCGCGGCAGAGTCGCGACCTACGGTCAGATCGCGGCGCTGGCCGGTATCCCTCGGCAGGCGCGAAAGGTTGGCCGGGCGTTGCATGCGTTACCTGTGGAATCGAGCGTGCCCTGGCAGCGAGTCATCAACGCGAAGGCGGAGGTCAGCCGGCGGAAGCGGTCGGAAGCTCACCTGCTGCAGCGCCAGCTTCTGGAGGAAGAAGGAATTGTCTTTGACGAGCACGGTCGTGTGAATTTCAAGCGGTTTCGCTGGCGACCCTGATTCCCGGCACGTCCGGCACATCGATGCGGACAAGACGGTCCGCTTTAGTGACGGGTGCGCTGGGGATGCTCCCAGAAGAAACGAATCATTTCCTGCGTCGCGTCGGGGCCTTTCGGATCGGTGAACGAGCCGCTCAAGCTTCCTCCTGACCACGTATGGCCGGCGCCGTGCACCAGCCAATGCTCAACGATAGCTTGTCCACCTGCATCGCGATAAACCGTGCGCGTGTAAGCATGGCCTTGAGCGACTTGGCCGCGCTGCACGGTGGCCCGATTGCTCACGCCGGCTCGAGTATCCGAGTTGCCGTTTGCGCCGACGCCGCGCGATTGAGCGGCCACCTGGTCGCCGTTGCAAGGGTGCACGGTAGTATCGCGATCGCCGTGAAACACGATGGTCGGCACATCGCACACGGTCAATTCGCCTGCGGCACCGATCCCCATTCGGCCGTTCGCTGAACTGCTTTGCCGCATCGCGGCGAACGCGGAGGGCACGTCGTATGCCGCTGCGTAGGGCAGCCCCGAATGCACTCCAATCGCCGCATAGACCTCGGGGTAGGCCATCCCCATGGTCACTGCCATCGCCCCGCCGGCCGACAGCCCGGCCATGTAGACCCGCCGCGGATCGATAGAATACGAGCTCATGATCTGCCGCGTCATGCCGGCAATGATTGAAGGTTCTCCCCGATCGCGGCGCTGATCAGTTTGCTTGAACCAATTCCAGCATTTTGAAGGATTGGCGCTCTGCGCCTGCGCGGGGTAAAGCACGAAGCACTTCTGTTCTTCGGCAACCTGATTCATACGCGTGCCGGCGGCGAAATCGTCGGGATTCTGCGTGCAGCCATGTAGCATCACGACCAAGGGCAGCGATTGTCCGCGATAGCCGCTGGGAATGTACAACTTGTAAGCACGGCTTCCTGCTTGGTTGGCATACGACCCCGCGATGAATTTCCCTCGAGGACTACCGTCAGGCATCGGGCCGGGAAAGGTTTGCGGCTGAGGCGCTTCGGCAGGACGCGCCGCGCGCAACGGTTCTTCGTTCATGACGCAGAAGACGCCCTCGATCGGAGCCCTCCCACTTGAGGCAGCGGGTTCGGTTGCGGTTGGCGTCAAGCGCTGACCAGCAAGCACGCGTTGGATAGCGGAGGTTGCTTCCCGGAGTCGGCCCGCTTGCGTAAGCCGCAACACTTCGGGCATTGCGGCGATCATTTTGTCGTTCATGTTCTTGAAATCCCCTGTCTGAAAGTTAATGGATCCGACCGGCCAACGCGGCTTTGATTGCCGGGCTCGCTTGCAGCACGCCGAGGACGAAAATCGAGTCGATGGTGGCCCGCGCAAGCTCGACAGGCACGTCATCGGCAATGCTTGCCAGCCCGAGCACGTGGATCTGAAGTTTTTGTCCGGCCGCGCGCGCTGCCTCAAGGTCTTTTCGTGAGTAGCGTTGCAGCCCAAGCGCCATTGTTTTACGGGCCATTGCCTGCTTGACCACTTCGGCATGGTCCGCAAGTTGATTGCGGATCGACGTGCGGATGAAGTCGGTGCGGTTGGTATAAAAACCCTCCTGCACCAGCAAGTCGATCTGTCCCAGATCGACCACGCCCAGATTGATCGTGATCTTGGTTTCGCCAGCCTTCGGCCGTAAGTCATGCACGCTCATAGAGCCTCGCTGATCCATCTATATACCATCTGTACGGATGGTATCCTCGCTCAAGCGCAACGGCAATGTCAAGACCTGAGAGCCGTCTGGGCCGATCCCGGCCGAGCTCTGGGTAGCTGTCGGGGCTTCAGCGTGACGGACAGGCAGGGCCGGATGCCCGGACGCGAGCCGACCGTGCCGACGCCACGCCCCTGCACTCGCCCGGGGCAGCGCCGATATCCCCCGCACCATCAACCAATAAGCCGACTTCGGAGGGCAAGTCCTATGAAACGATTCCTCGCGGCAGGCGTGCTGCTCTGCGCCGGTGTCCACGGCCCCGCCGCCCACGCCGATGGGCGCTATCAGATGCTGGCAGTCCCCGATACCACCGGTTTCGGGGGAGAGAAGATCGTGATCCTGGACGCGGTGGGCGGCCACGTGTGGACCTGGAGCGAGCACGCCGCGACCCCCGGCGGGCCGGGCGGGCGCTTCTCATCTACCAGGGTCAGGTCCGGCCCGGCGGCAAGATGGGGGATGTTATCCAGAACGAAGAATGGCGCGGCAAGCGGCGCTGAGCAGCGGTGAAGAACCACGGCGCGCGAAGGGATCGGTCGCGACTGCGATTGGGACGACTCGCCGCCTTTGCGCTGCTCAGCGCGTCGCGCTCGCGACCCGAGGCGCTGTCGGCGCGGGCGGCGGAACGGCTCGCGACGCCTGCGCCGTGCCGTGAAGGGCGCGAGCTTTCGGTCCATCGTCAGCCGCAGATCGGCGTCACCGACGGGGTGCTCACGGCCGTCGAGGCCTGGTACGCTGGCAAAACCCAAAGGGCGGCGCGATCGGTCCCGACTGCTTCATCTCGATCGCCGAGGACAGCGGGCTCATCGAGACGCTCGGCCACTTCGTGCTCGACACCCGCCTCTGCCGCGAGGCCGCGGCCTTCCCCATGCCGCTCCGCCCTGCGGTCAACGTCTCGGCGCGCCACTCGTGCGCATTCGTTTCGAGGACACGGTGGCCACGGTGCTGGCAGCGACCAGCTTTCCCGCCCAGCGGCTCGATCTCGAGAGCACCGAGAGCACCGAGAGCACCGAGAACACCGAGAGCACCCTGCAATCGCTCGACGATAACGGCGAGGTCCTCGACAGCATCCATTTGCGCGCGCGGCCTGTCGCTCAGGCTCCGGATCACGGGCGAGGGCATCGAGACCCGGGCGCAACTGGCCGTCCTGCGGCGCCTCGTTTGCCACGAGGGACAGGGGTATCTCTTCAGCACGCCGCTCCCGGCCGAGGCGCTTTCCGGCCTGGCCGGCGAGGACCGGCATGCGCCGGGTTCGATCGGGCCTAGTTAACTCAGGGCGGGATGAGACCCTAGCCCGCATTTCTCACCACTGCCCGTCGCGAGGGCGCCGAGGCGCCGGTCTGGAGGGCCGCACGGACTGAAAGAGGGCGAAGGCATAGCTGACGACACTACGTCGAGCCGGGCTTCTGGGAGTACGGCCCGCCAGACCGAGTGGATCGGCGACCGCAGCAGGGTGGTGGTGAGAAATGCGGGTTGGTTAGCTTGGCTTCCCGCCCCCGATCACGGCCTCAGCCTCCACCAGGAGGTTGTCGCGGCAGATGGCGCCGCTGAGGTATAGGCAGCGGGCCGGGAAACTCAGGTGTTCGTCGAGGGTCGTTTGCACGACGGGAAAATCCTCGGGGTGGCGGACATAGACCTTGAGCAGGGCCTGCGTCTCCCGGGCGGTGAGACCGATGGGGCGGCCCGTGCCGTCGCGGAGCGAGCGGGCGGTGGCGATCACGGTTTCGATGTTTCGCAGGGTCTCGACGGCCTGGCGGTAGGGATCGCCGGGATGCCGGCTGGCGTG
>JACCXJ010000030.1 GCA_013697045.1 Gammaproteobacteria bacterium
GCTGACAAGACACTTGGTCTACACTACAGCCACTTTCAAACTGGACTCCGTGTGTTTATGCGGCTTACAGAGGTCCGTGCCCAGAAGAAACGGCGATTATTGGGGTGAGTTGAGAAAGATGGGCTAACGAGCACCTCCCCAAGAACGCCCACCATCGCCTTCTTGGCGGCACAAGGGTATCTTTGGTCGCTGTCCGGTGCCGGGGGGCTCCCCATGAAACGCCTTCCCCAGGGTTCATCATCATCACCCTGTTCTGGTGCCCGATCCCCGCGCTACGACCGGAGACGACCGCTGAGCCGGCGGCAGCCGGCCATATCCCTACGGCTCGGCACGCGTCTCGACGGGATCATCGCTGGCTCGAAGGTCCCGTGTGGCTTGCGCTCCTATGTATGCTTTTTTGAGATCGCGCCGAACTTGCTTTCATATTCAGCAATCGATTGATCCAATGTAGCGGCCATCGCGACTGCATAAGCCGGGCTCGTGATGATCCGGGTGTGTAGCTGCGGTTCCTCGCCTTCCGAAAAGAGCTGTGCGAAATCGAGAACGAATTCGAAGGCGTTGTGGCCGATCTTGAAGTAATTCGCATACCGCCCTTCGAGCGGATTCGAGTCCGCATGGTCGTCACGCGCATTACTCATGTTGTCTTTGTCCCTAGTCTCTTCGCGGTCTTAATAGGAAACATAGGCACTCTCCAACAGTATTACGCAAGCAAGGTACCAGCCCCGACGATGATTAGGTATCTATGTAAAATCATGTTAACTTTCATGATGGCGCGGCGAACGCCTAGGGACGGGTATAACAGCGAGGTGATACAGTTGTGGGTACGTACAGAGCTAAAGAACAATGAGCAGCGCATTGGTAAATCACGTGTTTTAGCCAACATGGGGAACGCAGTAAACCGTGCTCTGGACTGTAACACGCGCTGTTACACTCTGTCGCAAGCAAGCGGATCATGTTACAGAGTTCTCTTGAGGGTAGCGATGAGATTCTTCCGCCTTAGGGTCAAAAATTTGGTACTTCAGCATCTTGCGATATAGCGTCATACGCGACCAGTTCAGTCGCTCGGCGGCCTTGCTCTTGTTGCAGTGAGTTGCAGTGAGGGCAACAAGCACCAGTTCACGCTCACTGAGGGGCAGGTGTTCCTCTCCTTGATGGGGCTGGTGAATCCATTCTGGCAAGTCTGCAATCCCGATCCAATCGGGTGGTGGATCGATGAAGATGGCCTCGAGCATGCTCTTGAGTTCTCGAATATTTCCCGGCCAATCGTGGCCAAGCAATAATTGCAGCGCTTCGTCGGTCAATCCTTTAATTTCCAATCCAAACCGATGGTCTAGCTCTTCGATGAAATACTTCGCTAGATGCACGATATCGCTCTTCCGGTCTCGTAGAGGCGGTAAATGGACCCTGGCGACATTGAGACGGAAGTAAAGGTCTTGCCTAAATCTTTTTTTCGACATGAGGTGTGTCAGATCCCGATTAGTCGCCGCGATGATCCTGATGTGCAAGGAAATGCTCCTCTTGGCCCCCAAAGCGTAGACCTCCTTGCTCTCTATCACGCGCAGGATCTTCGCTTGCGCGTAAGGGCTCATATCCCCGATCTCGTCAAAGACGACCGTCCCACCATCGGCGAGCTTGAGTTTACCCGGATAAGTAGACTGCGCTCCGGTGAAAGCACCTTTCTCATAACCAAATAGCTCGCTTTCGATAAGCCCATCCGGGAGCGCGGCGCAATTGATCACTATCAGCGGTTTTGCATGCCGTGAGCTTCGCGCGTGGATATACCGGGCGGCTAACTCTTTCCCTGTACCGGTCTCACCTGTAATAAGTACATGACTGTCGACGGAAGCGATCTTTAGCAAAAAGGATTTTAGCTTCCGCACAACGAAGCTCTCTCCAATGAGATGCTCATGGTCCTGGGAATATGAAGCGACCGGGTCCGTTTTTCTCCCAAGCGGCGGAGGCGGGTGATTGGAACAGAGCCGATCGACCGCAGCGATAAATTTCGTAGGTGAAAAGGGGTGGCTGAAGTAGTCCTTGACCCCCGCCCTCAAAGCAGCGACGGCCAGCGCTTCCGAGCCATCTGTCGTTATAAGGATAATAGGGAGGGGTGAATCGAGCTCTGTGAGACGCTGAACCAAATGGAGTGCGTTTTCGCCATCCTTGTGACAAGATTCGAATACCAGCAAATGGGGGCTACAGGTATGGCGGGAGTTAAGGATCAACTCGTTGCCGGACGCCTCAATTACTTCAAAGCCATGCGGCAGCAACAGCGATTTCACCTGCTGTTGCAGGGAACGATCCATTACGGCAAGCAGAACTGTTGGACTGGCCATAGCGCACCGACCTCTCGCTAGCCAATTTAACATGCGAAGGGCTTCCGGTCTGTGAAATATTCACATTGCCTGGCCGAGGTACCAGGCAGCCGCGAGTCCTACGAACCCGCCACCCACGACGCCAGGAACGCCCTGCACCGCCATTACGCGCGTCGCTTCGAGGCGCTGGCCTATCCGGGGCAACCCATGCCAAACCTCGACCCGCAGCAAGGGGACCAACTCCTGCGGATTGCCCGGGGGGAGGGGTATGGGCAGGTTGCCGTCGTCGCCTCGCGGGGCCTGCACCGGTATGACCGTCTGGGCTATGCCGGCGTGCGCGGGGAAGGCTACCCGGCGGCCTGACGTCGGTGTAACCGAGGGGGAGTCGGGGACCCGCCGTGTTGGGTTGACCCGACAAGTTCCAGGGTACGGCATTCCCCAGCAACCTGTTGTGGTCACCCGTAAGCCCCAGTTCCTAAGCCGGTTCGCCACCGAATACGCGCAGCGCTTCGCGGAGGACGTCGCCGGAGCGCGACAGCTTGTCGTTCTTGGTCCCGTTGGGATTGGCGCGGTGCAGATACCTCGAATCGACGGCGTACACGACGATGTGGTCGTCTCGGGCGGAGCCGACGTCGACGTCCGACACGCCGCTGTGGAGCGAGGTCTGGCTGGATCGGATCGTCGTGCCGACGTTGCCGCGATAGAGATCGATGAGGGGGTCGAACAGGTAGTGGGTGTGAATGTCACCGATCACGCGCGCGCCGGCATCGCCGCCCGGCACGACCCGCCGGTCGGTTCCGGGAACCTGACCGAGCGCAATCACCGCGTGGCCACCCTGCATCGTGACGTTGGTTGCCTCGACCATCGCGAGCGTCGCGTTGATGACGTCGAGCACGAAGTACGCGACGAATTCGCGCGCCTCCCGCTGGCGCTGCGCCGCCTCGCGTGCGTCCGCCTTGGCGTTGGCGAACAGGCGGTTGATCAGGGTCCACTGGTCGGTCTCGCTCTGGATCGTCAGCCGCCTGCCGGCGCCGATCAGCTGCGCGATCATCAGATCGTCCCAATCTCCTCGGCTCGCTCGATTCAGCGGGACCGTGGCAAGCGTCGGGTCGAGGACGAACATCGGGGGCTGCAGACCCATCCGGCCTCGGCCCGCCGCCGCCAGCGCCTGCGCCAGAAACTGGTCGAACTGTCGACCGCGCTTGGCCCCATCGGCGCGAATCGTGTCGTAGCTGGGGCGATCGATCAGGAAGACCGCCGACGGCCCCGTCGCGCGCGTCCAGCCATCGAGGTAGCGCAGCGACTCCCGATCGTAGAACACGGTGCGGAAGCGAGCCGGCTGCGCTTGCTCGGCGACCGCTTCGCGGAACCCGGTGTCGCGCTCCGCGAGCCCGGCGGCTACGGCGTCGGCATCGCCGGACTCGGCTTCAGCCTCCCGGGATAAACGACCGGGTGGCAAGGGGCGCAGCAGGAGGGTGTCGGGCAGGACCCGGCCGGTGCCATCGCAGAGCCGTCGGGCGAACCGGTCGGCCCGGCGTCGCCGCCTGGGGCGCACTTCCACCACCTGGATGTAAAGACCGGGCCGCAGCCGGGGGTAACCTTCCCCGCGTAGGCTGGCCGTCCCTAGCCGGTCGTAGCGATACAGGCCCCGCGAGGCCACGATGGCAACGTGCCCCCAGCCTTCGCCCCGGGCCACCCGCAGGAGTAGATCCCCTGGCCGCGGGTCGATCTCGGACATGGATTGGCAGGGATAGGCCAGGACCTTGAAGCGACGTGCGTAATGTCGGTACAGGGCGTTCCTCGGAAACAGCGGATGGTTCCGGTAAATGAAGCAGTTGAACAGGGTCGTCGCCGAGGGTGCCGGGCCGTGGTGTCCGAGCGGGCTCAGCGGGACTGCGATTCCTTCCGCCTCGGACTCCGCATCGGAACTGCCGCCCAAGAGGAGTTCCAGCAATGCGGCGGAGGAGTGCGGGGCGCTGTCGTCCGCCTGCGCTTCCGCCGCCGCCAAGACCTGCTCTCCGAAGCCGGACTTCGCCCCAAAGTCTCCTTGGAGCCCGCCTTCCCCGGCGCACCCCACTTGGCCCGGGGCTAATCCTACGTAAACGCCGGCTACGCTCTCGTCGTTCGCGTAGTGGCTGTCCCGGGAACCACTATGGGCTGCGACGCGCTCGGCCCTTTGATATTCGTGAACGCGTCGTTCACGACCAACTCCCATGCTGGATTTCTTCGAACATGAGGCGAGGATGGCTTTCGCAGCCCGCGCGCCGGACTGCAGCGCACCCTCCATGTATCCGAAGTACGCCATGCATGTGTGCTCGCCGGCGAAGATCAGACGCTTCTTGTGCGGAACGCTCAGAAACTTGCCGATCGTGGTCACCTGCCCAACCTTCGGGCACGCATAGCCCGTCTCGATCCACGGTACGTTCGGCCAATCGGCGTAGCGGTCGGCCTTCATCCTGTAGCCGGGATAGAGCTTGAGAAGCTGAGTCCCGAAGTGTTTCGCCGCATCGCTCTTGGGAACGAACGCCCCTCCCGCGAAGACACTCAGCGCAACGCCCTGCGAAGCGAGCGCCTGGTTTTCGGTTGCTTCCCATGTCTGCCCGAGTTCGTCCGATGCTCCGCTGGGCGCCATTCCGGCCTTGATCCAGAACCGGTCGTGGACCTGACTGATGTACTTCACGGCCGGGCCTAGCCCCATCTCCTGACCGGGCGGGAGAGCGGGCGTGATGGTTATCTTCTTCCAGACGCTCGGAGGTGCCGTCAGGACGACGTAATCGAAATTCTTCGACAGATGCCCGCGAGACGGATCGAACCATGCCAATTTCACGAGCGGATCGGTCTCGCTGATCTCGATCTTGGTCACGGGGCTGCCGGGGCGGAACAGGATGCGCTTGCCGTACTCGAGCATCATGCCCGCGAGCGTGTCGTTGCCCTCGGAACAACGGAAGTCCTCGTTATGCTCCCAGTATCCGTTGAGCTTCACGTCCCTCGGGCCCAGCCTGCCGCCGCTCACCAACGCTAACAACCCGAGGTAGCTCTGTTCCTTGGTCGGAAGCACGTTGTCGTTACCGAGTTGGAACCCGAGGGCTTCGACCAGCATCGGGTGGCGTGTCGGCTTCGGCAACAACCGCACGAAATCGGCGATCTTGTCGGCGACCGATTTCGCATCCAGCGCCGCTGCACCGGGCGCTGTCCAGGGCGCGAACGGATCGGTGATCGCCTTGGCGTCGTTGCTTATTTTCTGGAGGACGAAGGCCATTTGCTCGTACAGCTTCTCCGGATCGGGTAACGCCTTTCCGCCGATGCGCAACGGCATTTCCAGCCCGGCTGCGGCGTACTGGTCTTCCCCGGTGAGAACGATCAACCCAAGGCCGAACCGCTTAACAAGTTCAAGCCACATCGGGTGATTCAAGCCGATGAGCTCTGCGCCGGCCTCGATGATGCGGCCTGGAATGAACGAACGGTCACTTTCCACGCGGCCGCCATACGTCTTGCGCGCTTCGAAGACGGTGGACGCGACGCCGGCCTGGCCCAGGGTCCACGCTGCCGCGATGCCGGCGAATCCGCCGCCCACGATGGCGACGCCGTTGGGCAGCGCCTCCCCACAGTCGGACGGGAGGGACGCGAGTCCCAGCCATCTCGCGAAGTCCAGTTGTTTCGCGTGTGCTCGCGCGTAGCGTTCCGCGCCGGACAGTTTCGTTCCGTAGCGGCGATGCAGTTGTCCGAAGAAGGATCGGGACATTTTCCGGCTTCCGATCAGGCGATGGGAACGTCGCAGCCAGTCCACGAACTCCGTTTGGTTCGCACGGGCCCTCTCATACCGTTCCGCTCCGGACAATGGCGGTGCAGCTTGGCGAAGAGCGAGCGTGACATCTGGGACCTCATCGGAGGTTTAAGCGAGCTACCCAACTTCCTATTACGTCATCCGCGTTGCGTTCCGCTATTTGCGCCGCGACCAGATTTTTAGACACTACGCGCAAACCCTCAGGGATTGGTGGGACGCGTGGTCGCGGATAGCAGACGGAATTCACGGCGACGTATCTCCAGATTCTCGACGGCAAAAGCCGTCTCCTGCGGCAGAGCCTCGAGTGCGCCGATCTCCTCAACTGTCTGCTCCATCGCGTGCACGGCGGTATCGATCTGGCCGAGGAAACGTCCGGCGAGCGCACGCACTCGGTCGGGGGCGGCACTGGCCAGCCGTTGCAGGAATGCGGCAAGGTATAGTTTCGACAGTTGGCGTGCATCGACCGGACGGGCGACGAAAAGGCGCTCGAACGTGTCCAGATAAGCACTCGGGGCGTTGCGAAGGCGGGTTAGCACCGCATGGTAAAGCGGACCTAGCGCGTCCTCGGTAAAGTTGCCGCCAACGATCAGCATGACGTCATGCTCGCGTTGCGTCTCCGCCGGGACTCTCATGAGAACACCTCCGTAATATTGTTTCCGGTAGTGTTGGTCGGGGCGCTGTGCCCGGCAGCGATGGGGAAACGAGCTGTACGTCGGCGCCGCGCCCAGTTCAAGATATTGTCGTTGCCGGGATCATTGTCGGGATCGGGCGAATGCAAATCCTGGATCCGGCGGTAGGTTCGTACGTCGGGCGAGGGGTTGGGCAAGCCCGTCGGCGGATTCGTATTGAAGGTGTAGAAGCGATCGGCCACGGCGACGTCACCACGATTGAATAGGACGTGGAAAAGCTCATGCGCGAGCGTATCGTCGTTGAGGTCGAGAGGCGTGCGGATGAACATGAAGTAGCGCTCGCCGAGGGCTACGGCCGTTCGCTCGAAAAGCGTCGTGTAAGCATTGGTGCCTGACAGCCGTACGAATACAGCGGTGACCGTATTGTTGGGAGTGATCCGGATGAGATCGTTCAGAGCGGCTACTTCCTGGGCGCTGTCCCTGCCGCCCGGATACTGTCCGGATGGATCGAGCGCCGCTGCCGGGACGGGCCGGTCGACCGTCGCCAGCGCTTCGATCATGACCCCGATCTGGTTCCACCGGGCGTGGGCGTGTGCGAATTGCCCTACTATGAACGCGGCCGTCGCATGCGATCCGTAGTTGATCACGCGAACCTTGACACGACGGCGAAAGTCGGTCGGGCGGCGGCGGAAGATCGGCAAGGTCTGCTCAACCGGCGACCCGCTTGCCGGCCGATAGGTCGCGCGAACAAAACCGTCGATCCGTCCGCGTCGCAACCGGTGGTTGCTCTGTCCGCGCGCCCGTAGACCGGCATCGGGATGCGGCGCAGCCAGTCCGCTGTGCGTGGATTGACTGGCATCCGTATCGTCAGTGACGAGCATTAGCGCCTTCGAAACGAACACTTTCGAGCCTGGCGCGGTGGCGGTGAGCGTGACCGTCTGGTTGGCCAGGGCATCATCGTCCCTGAGGTTGCTCAGCAGGGTTCGCCAGCTTGCCGTCACCGTCGGTGTCGTAGCGGCCGGATCGTGCACCCTTAGATAGAAACGGTGTCGGTCGGAGCCGACGAAATTATCGGTTTCCGCCTGGCCGTTCCGCACGTTCCCTGCCCCGTCATAGGCCGCATTCCATAGGCCCATGCCGACAAACGTGGTCACCGGCGCCGCCAGGTTCACGAGATGATCGTTGTCATCATCGATCACGAAGACAATCTCGGCCGACTGCGCCGGACGTGGACTTGGCAGGCAAACCGTTACGCGTCGATTCCGCTCGCGATCTCCGCCTGCAATCTGCTCACTCTCCCCGCGGCTCCGAGTTGTCACGGTAAGAGCTCTCGAGCTTCCAGGGCGTATGCGGTCCAGCGTCGCCCGCAACTCTCGCGTAACTCGTTCGGCGCGTCGCTGCCCAAGTGCGAGGTTCTCGGCGTCCGATCCTTCGTTGCTCGCAAATCCAGTGACATCCACGTTCCTGACGTTCTCCGCCAGAATTCGGCGCGCAAGTGCGATGAGTATTGGCTGCTGCGCCGGCAGTATCGTGTCGGTCCCTTGTGGAAAACCATCAAGCGTCGTGCATGGCGTTGCGGCTGGAACGCTGGCGCCGCCCCCTAGCACCGCTCGCAACGCCTCCTCGGTCCGGCTCCCGACGATACCGTCTGCGGTCAACCCGCGCTGCTGTTGGAAACTCCGAATCGCGGTGCGGGTTTTCGATCCCATGGCGCCATCGACAACGAGTTGCATGCCCAGGATCTGGTTGAGGGAACTCTGCACCCAGCGGATGTAGTCCGGGCTGTTGCGATTCACGTCTCCCGCCTCGGCGTCTACGTTCCATTCAGCGAAAGAGGATTCTCGAACGGCTCCCGACGGCACAGATCCGGACACCCAAGGGGGCACAGCTGGGGCCGGCGGAGTCTTGGACGTGGCGATTCCGGTGAGAAGGTCGAGTTGCGCCCAGGTTTTCGGCCCAATGACGCCATTCCACTCGATCGGGTCACCCAATACTTGTTGCTGGAAGGACCGGACCGCCATTTCCATGCGCTCCCTGAAGCGTCCATCCTCGACCAGGGGACACCCGGCGAGGCCGGGAAGGCCGAGGGCGACGGCGTCCGCGTGGACGCGATTCAGCTTCCGTTGCGCCTCTCTCACTGCGGGACCCGTATCACCGCGGCGCAACGCGAGCGGACGTTCGCCTGGACCACTCGTGAGTGGGCCGGCAGCCCCTGGGGTGGTGTCGGAACCGGGATCCGCTTCGGCTTCCCAGGGTGACTGACGAGGGAACAGGGGGCGCAGCAGGAGTGTGTCGGGCAGTACCAGGCCACTACCGTCACTCAAGCGCCGGGCGAACCAGTCGGCCCGGCGTCGCCGCCTGGGGCGCACTTCCACCACCTGGATGTAAAGACCGGGCCGCAGCCGGGGGTAGCCTTCCCCGCGCAGGCCGGCATCGCCCAGACGGTCATAGCGGTGCAGACCCCGCGAGGCCACGATGGCGATGTGCCCCCAGCCTTCGCCCCGGGCCACCCGCAGGAGTAGGTCTCCTGGGCGCGGGTCGATCTCGGGCATGGCTTGGCCGGGATAGGCCAGCACCTCGAAACGACGCGCGTAATGGCGGTGCAGAGCGTTCCGGGGACGGAGCGGATGGTTCGGGTGAACGAAGGCGTTGAACAGCGTGGTCGCCGAGGGGGCCGGGCCGTGGTGTCCGAGCGGGCTGAGCGGGACTGCGATTCCTTCCGCCTCGGACTCCGCATCGGAACTGCCGCCCAAGAGGAGCTCCAGCAATCCGGCAGAGGAGCGCGGGGCGCTGTCGTCCGCCTCGGTGGCCGCTTCCGCCGCCGCCAAGACCTGCTCTCCGAAGTTGGGAGTCGCTTCGGGGGTCGAGAAGGATTCCTCCGGTTCGAATTCCGTCTCCAGGTCTTCCGAGAACTCCGCGCCGACAGGAACTTCCAATTCGGCGGACGACCACTCCGGGGTGTCCACTTCCTGCCATGCTTCCGGCTGTTCCATGGCTTCCCTGTCGACATCCTCGTCGGCAGGCGGACCGTACAGCGGGGAATCAGGCTCCGCCACGGTTACCGGCGGCTCGAACGTGAACGGCTCGCTCGCGGCTGGCTCGGTGGGAGTGCCGGTCTGCACAAAGGGCGGCGAGGCGGCCGGCGGCCCGCCCAGTGGAACGGTAAAGGCCAAGGGTGATCCGAAACCTCCCAGCGGTAGAGCCAGTGCGGGTGCGCCGCCGGTCAGCGGGACTTGGACCTGG
This sequence comes from Gammaproteobacteria bacterium, assembly GCA_013697045.1. Lineage (GTDB taxonomy): Bacteria > Pseudomonadota > Gammaproteobacteria > JACCXJ01 > JACCXJ01 > JACCXJ01. Next base: position 9,969 of record JACCXJ010000030.1, read on the forward strand.
AAAGGCGAAGGTGAAAATTGCCTGTCTCTCTTCGCCTCGGCGTCGTATTCCTCCGCCGGTTGCTCCGCCGCCTTGGTGCCCATATCCCCTGGCGCGGGCGGTACGTACGAGGGAACATCCGGCGACGCCACGGTTACCGGCGGTTCGGTTGCCAGCGGTTCAGTCACTGGCCGTTCGGTTGCGAGCGGTTCAGTCACCGGTGGTTCGGGCGCGGCGGGTTCGGTGGCTGGAACCTCCGGTGGAGCCGACCCGGTCGGAGAGGGCGGGGTCGGCCCGTCGGTCTGCGGGGCGGACGGCGGGGGCGAAACGGGCCCGCCGGTCTGCGGGGCGGACGGCGGGGGTGACGCAGGCCCGCCGGTTACCGGGACTGGGACCGGGAAAGGCGAAGGGGGAATAACCCGCCGACTACTACGCATGCGGTCTCTCTTCCGAGCTCTCGTTTGATCTCTCTTCTCTCTCTTCCGAGCCCTCATTTGATCTCTCTGGTCTCTCTTCTGAGTTCTCTTTTGATCTCTCTTCGCCTCGGCGTCGTACTCATCGAGCTCCGCCGCCCTGGTGCCCATATCCTCCGACGCAGGCGGTACGTACGATGGGACATCCGGTGACGCCACCGTTACCGGCGGTTCGGTTGCAAGCGGTTCAGTCATCGGTGGTTCGGGCGCGGCGGGTTCGGTCGCTGGGACCTCCGGTGGAGCCGATCCGGCCGGAGAGGACGGGGTCGGCCCGTCGGTCTGTACGCCGGGCAGCCTCGGCGAAACGGGTCCGCCGGTCTGTGGGGCGGACGGCGGGGGCGACGCAGGGCCGCCGGTCTGCACAGGCGGCGGCGAGGTAGCCGGGGGGGTCCCCCCCAGTGGGACGGTGAAGGCGACCGGTCCCCCCGCCGGGAGAGCCAGCGCAGGTGGCCCGCCGGTCAATGGAACTAGGAGCTGCGCACGCGAACGGGGAATGACGCGCCGACTCTGACGCCTATGATCTCGATCTCTCCTCGCTTCGGCGTCATATTCATCTGGCTCATACCCCGCAGCCTCGTCGCTCGATTCCGGCGGGGGATCGTAGCCCTCATCCGCATCGGCGGGCTCTTCCCCGAACGGCTGGGTAGCCTCGTTCGCTATATCAGGTCTCGCAGTTTCGTCGCCGTATGCGCTCATTGGCTCGAACCTCTGGCTCTGGATTATCTGGTCGGAATCGGCAGGTGTTTCGCTGGACATCGGTACAGAGTCCACGCCACGACGAAGCCCGGCCTGTTCCGCCGCCGCTACCGCGGCGGCAGTTTTTAAATAGCCGCTGCCGAACCGCAGGGGATCCGTCGGGTCGACGTCATCCGCTGGTGGATCCGCATTCGCCAGCAGTAGGCGCCGGGTTTCCTCGATAAGAAGCGGTCTGCCCGCGGCTTGGAACATCAGCGCGATCGTACCGGTCACGCACGGCGCGGCCATGCTCGTCCCGGACATGCGCGTCAGCAACGGGGGGTCCGGGCCACTGGTACGTGGTCGGGAGCGGGCGGCGAGCACCCGTACCCCAGGTGCGACCAGGTCTGGCTTCTGTCGGCCGTCGCGGGTGGGGCCGCAGCTGCTGAACCGGGCCAGAGGGTGTCCTTGCTGGTGTGCATCGTATGCGCCTACCGCCAAGGTCCGCAGGCCGTTGCAGATCGTGCCTGTGGTGCTGGTCGGGTCACTGTCGTCCCGTGCGAAGCGCGCCTGGCAGCCTTTACAAGCGGCGTCCCGCTCGACCCAGGCGTGGAAGCGCCCGTCGGCGACATCCTCCCCGAAAAGGATCAACTCCCACTCCCCGGGTGGCGCTGCGCGGTAGAGAAAGAGCGTTACCTGGTTGTCTCCATTGTTCGGGTCGCCCAGGCGATGATACAAGTGCCCCACCTTGCGTCCGTCGACGGTCACTGGCGAGCGCTCCCCCGAACCGACCTGCAGCTCGGGCGCCCCGCCCGGCCCCCGGAGCGTGATCTGGAACCGGTCCACGCCGGAATACCATAGATCCACCTCGTTCGGTGTTCGGTCGGCTACGTCGGTCACCAAGCGTAATGTTCGGCTCTCCCCTGGACGCAACGTTCCGTGCGCGTGAATGCTCCGGTCGAAGTAGTTACCGGTGCTCCAGATGCACGCACGACCGGTGGCGGCGCGCAGAAAGGCGTCCACCCCTTGTTCGGTCAGCGTCCTGCCATCGTGCTGCCCGGCGTGGCGTCCCAGGCTGCAGTTCACGACGAAGGGGCGCGGCCCGACCACGCGCGCGATGAAGTCGAACGCCTCCAACAGGGCCACCGAATCGCCGAGCAGGGTAGGTCCCTCGGCGGTGTAGGTGGACAGGTGAACGAAGACGAGATCTGCATCCGGCGCCAGGCCGATTGGTCCGCCGGACCGCCCATTACCTGCGGAGATGCCCAGCGTGTGAGTGCCGTGAGTGCCGCGGCCAGGGTCGGAGGCAGCCAGGTCGTAACCCAGCGCGGCGTAGGGGTCCGGCGCGGCCAACGCCCGGTCGATGTCGCTGGCCTCATAGATGCGGCCGTAGCCGTAACGGTTCGGCCGCGTCGGGTCTGCGGAGCTGCTCTCGTCCCAGAGGGCCAGTAGCCGGGTCTTCCCGTCCGCTTCCCGGAAATCGGGGTGGGCAAAATCCACCCCCCAGTCGATGTGGGCAACCACGACGCCCCGTCCCGTGGGCAGGTCGCCGTCTGGTCGACGCTGGTCGGTTGAGAGCGGATGAAGCGCCCCCTCGCCGGGGTTCCCTTCGCCAGAACTATCCTTTGTTAAGTCATCGGTCCCGTCCGGCGCGGCGCTGTGAGCCAAGTCGTTGGGCGCGGGCGTGGGGCCGTAGAGGCGCGCCGCCTTCACGCTCCGAACCGGATCCGCACCCCGCACGCGCGGGATGTCGCCGCGCCGCAGGCGGCAGGTAGCGATGGGGCCGAACTGGGCGATGATGCGGACGCCGTCCGGCAGGGCCGTCGGGTCGCTTAGGCGGAGTATGACCGCCACTTCGTCGTCCGGTGTACCCTCGGCGTAGAGTTCCAGAAGTGCCGGTTCCACCGTCTCCCCCTTGTCGACTTAGGGTGTCTCGGTTAGCCTGCTTCCCGCTCCACTCCGCTGGCGTCTGGCGACGCCAGCGGAGGGAGGTGCTGCGTCGTGATGGCGGGTTGCGCCGGTCAAGACGTAGGGGGGGAACCTGTCGGACTCCCTCCCCCATACGGTGTTTTCTTCGCCGCAATTGCTGTGAGAATCTCAGCTTTTGCGCTGTTTAACTGAGCTTGGGTAATAACAAATCCGTCCTGAACATTCTACTTAATCTCCCGGTCGAGGATTAAATCCTCGTCTTCAGGGGCCGGCTCGGGAGGTCCTAAACTGACCATTAGTTTCACCTCGGTGCCAGGTGACACAAGGTGCGGCTCACGTTCCGATCCCGCTTTAGGGTCCTGAGCCACTACCGTGTCTTTGTCCTCGGCCTTCCCGCCTTCTATGGCGACGGATTTCGACACCGGTTTCAGTTTATTCCCGCGAATAGCTTCCTCGGCGTCCGGTTTTGACATGCCAATGACGGGGGGCACAACGGCAACGTTACTCACGACAACGCCACCAATATCCGAAGGACCAACCCCGGTACGAGCGACGAGCAGCGGCACTGCTAGGCCCAACGGCCCTGGAATCAGTGCGGCTGCCGCTCCGGCAGCAAACGCCTTTTTTTCATCGACGTTTTGCTTCCGGAGGAATGTCACGGAGAATACTAGTTTTAGGATCGGGTCTAGCATGGCTTTGTCCTCTCGCTATAAGGGCAGCACGATCCTAAGTAGTTGCTTGCGGGCCCAAGGCCCCAGCCAACAGGACTATGGGCAAGATGCCGCCGAGTCCGCCACCCCCTCCGCCGAAGATGCCGCCACTAGTACCACCGCTGGGAGGTTCTGCGGAGACGTCTTGGCTCAGCAGGAGCAGCGGAAGGATGCCTGCAATCGGGCCGGGTACCAAGGTGCTCAGAAGGGGAGCTATGCCGGCGATTTCCCGCGTGGCCTGGAGGTCCTTGCGTACGCCCACGATCGCCTTCGTGCGCATCGCCGTCTCCTTCCGCATGTCGGCCGCCATGCGCCCCTGCGCCGCAGCAAGGGCGCGGGCGCGCCCATCCACCAATTGGATGGCTTTGGAGTTCGTGCCGATCTTCGTGTCGACGATGCGCAGCGCGTCCGTTAGTTCTTTTCGCGTCACGGGGGCGCCCTGCATGGGCACAGGACGCTGGTAAGAGCTCCGTCGTGGGGGCGTGGGGACTCGTCCTCGTCCCTTGGGAAGTGGCCGACGTCCGCGCCGGGCCTCGTCATAGGCTTCGTCAAAGACCTCGTCATAGGCTTCGTCATAGGCTTCGTCATAGGCCTCGTCGTAGGCTTCAGCTTCGTTGGTGCCGTAAATGCCGTTCATAGTATCCGCCTGCCTTTCGTCTGTGGTTGAATGAGGGATATCGCAAAGTGCCGCGTTCTCTCAGCCTGCGGCCTCCGCGGTTTCCCTGGTCTGCCCCGGATCTCGCGGCGGAGCGTACCTACCCCGCCCGGCCTCGGCAGCCTGGGCTCGGTGCAGCGCCGGGTGGACGTATTTCCTGAACGCCGCCGGCTCGGGGGCCAGAGATCCGGGTACGCCTCGGCCGCCGCACTCCTCACAGAGCGGGTCGTCGCCGAAGCAGAGGTAGCATGCGCCTACTGCAGCGGCCAGGGCGTCGTTGCGTGTACGCAGTGCCTCTAACTCAGCGTAGAGCCTCTTCATGGTGTCGCGCAACTCCCGTGCGGCTCGGGCCCGCTCCTTCCGGGCCTGCTCCGCTTGCGCCTCGTGTTCTGGATACGCCGCATCCTCGGGGGACAGAATAACCTCCTCTTGCGGCTCGCTATCCTGTTGCTGACGGCGCTGCTCTAAAAGCCGCAGTATCTGGGCCGCCTGTGGGTTCTGTCCTGCCTGCCCATCCAACTGGGTCCGCAGGAGGGCGAGCGGGTCCACCCCACCCGTCCCGCTGAGCGCACCAATCAGGGCGCTGAGCATCGGATCCGGCGTCGCGCCCAGGCCGTCACCCATTGATGAGAGCTCCGGCGTAGGGTCAGGCGTACTGATAGGGTTCACTCTCATCCCACTCGGGTTCATTCTCATCCCACTCGCCGTAGGCCTCGATCAGCTCCTCGCCCAGGTCCTGGCCGTAGGCCTCGATCAGGTCTTCGCCCAGGTCGTCGCGGTAGGCCTCGATCAGGTCCTCGCCATAGTCTTCCGAGTAGTCTTCGGCCAGGTCCTCGCCGTAGGCCTCGTCGTAGTAGGCCTCCGCTACCTGCTGGTGGACCGCAACGGCATTCATCAAACGCTCCGCCTGAGCCACGTTCAGCAGATCCCAAACGCGCGCCGCTCGGTCGCGGTCCAGTGCCGGGTCGCCGACGAACTCGCCGGTCTCGTCGGTCATGTAGCGCGGCTCGCTTTCGGCTCCGTCGGAAAGACCGGCGGCCTCGGCGGCGGCTTGGTCGGCGAGCTCGCGGATCACGTTGGTGATAGCGCTCACCGGAACAGGGGTCTGGGCCGACCCAACCGGTATGGTGGGCCGCCCTGCGGGACCGAGGTTCAGTGCCGCGAGGGCCTGCATCGCCTCGGGGCGCTGGAGCAAACTCAGGAGCTGACCAATAGCATTTCCGCCACCGAAGAGGCTGGTCAGGGCACCCAGAGCCGTGCCCGTGCCACCCGCACCACCCCCCAGGAGGCCGCCCAATGCACTGACGGCTGCCCCACCCTTCCCGCCTCCCAAGAGGCCGCCCAATGCACTCATGGGTGCGCCGGCCCCGCCCTTGCCACCAATCCCGGCAATGGCGCTGATGGCAGTCGGGCTCAGGAGTCCCCCGAGTATAGGCTTACCTCCGCCCCCAGCAAGGCCGCTGATGGCGGGGCCGATGGCGCCTCCAAGTTGCCCCGTCGGGCTGAACTGCCCGGCCAGGCCCGTCACCCCGCTCAGTGCACCTCCGATATCACGCGCCGTGCCTTTACCGTATTTGCTCAAGGCTGCGCCCGTGCCTCCCGCCGCGGCCCCCGCGATAATTCCGGGGAGACCAAGCGGCGCGCCGGCGAGCGCACCTTGTAGTGCGCCCCCGCCGACCGTTGCTACCGCAGGGGCGGCCTTGGCGGCGAAGCGCCCGACGTCCCGGGCTGCGGAGGAGAATGCTTTCCCGATATCGCCAAAAATGCCTTCCAGGTACTCGTCATACTGTTCGGCGGTGCCGGGGCCGAACATGCTGTCCATCAGCGCTTCGATCTCCGCGGGGGGCAGAGTGGCGTAGTCGGGGGCAAGAACCTGTCTTAGATTCTCATACTGAGGGTAGCTATAACCGGTTGGCGATGTGTAGGCGGGCATGGCGAGCGATTTACCTCCTATTTAACTGGCCGTTCACTTTAACTGGCCGTTCACTGCGTTGACCCTTCGGCAGGCTCGGAGCGACCGCCTATGGACCTGACGGGATCCGCGCCCTCGAGCACGCTCTCTGTGCTTCGATGATATGGTTGCTCAGTGCTGGCAACGTACAAGTTGAGTCCCATGTGTTTCCAATAGTGCTTTGGCATCGGTCGGCTGCTTCGGGTGTGCAACTGCGGTTCATTGTTTTCCGAACAAAGTTGTCCGAAATCCAGGATGAATTCGAAGGCATTGTAACCGACCTCAAGGTAGTTGACATATCCTCGTTGCAACGGTGTCTATTCATGGATCATGAACACCCGGACGGACAGGATCCGACTCCGCCAGTACATCCGCCCAACCAATTATAAATGTCACTCATGAAACGAGTAAGGCAAGCGACAGACCAAAGTCGTGTAGACCGGCGTTTTTGAAGTAACTAGCTGAACCACGGTTTCTTTTTCAAACGAGCGGTCTGGACGGGGGCGCGGAGGTGTAACCGCGAGTTGTTACACAATTTATTAACTGACAAATTAAGAATGGACGAGCCAGGGATGTAAAAGGTCCTGAATATCATGGGGGTTGGTTACCGCAGGAAGGGATCGAAAACCACCTAAACTGTAACATCCGTTGTTTACACGTTGTAACAAGCAAGGCGAAGGCGTTACACCTTTGCTTGGGAGTCGCGGCTAAGAGCTTGTGCGCCTTTACTTCTAGGATGTGGTACTTCGTCATTTTCCGATACAGGGTCATGCGCGACCAGTGCAGCCGCTCGGCGGCGTTGCCCTTATTCCAGTTAACAGCGCATAGGGTCGAAAGCGAACGCTCGCGCCTGGTAAAGATCGCGTGCTCTTGGCGATTGAACTCTGGCAGGTTGGAATTCGCGCTTCGATCACGTGGCTAACGGGTCGAAGAAGATAGCCCCAAGCAGGTTTTGCAGCTATCGGATATGCCTGGCCAATCATATCGAAGCAGTGATTTCAGTGTTTCGTGGGTGAATCGTTTGATCGGCGAGTATAGGAAGTATAAACCATCTCTTCGGTAGCGGGATGGCCACCTCAAGCCACTGTTGCTTCCGACGCACCTGGCTGTAGCTCGGCACCACGAGGTCCAGTCCCATCCAACCACTGCACCAGTGAACCCGCCAGCCCGCTCATGGCCCGCAACGGCAGATCAAAGACCTGGTTGATAACCAAAAGGCACTGAATCGTGCCATATCCGAGTAGGTGCTTTCCCGGCCTCCCCGCCCCCGGCGTATCGATCAACCTGCACCTCATTGGTAAACCAGCTCGCCACATACACCCGATCGCCTGCCGGGCAGCGGTGCCGATGACGCTAAACCTCCCCAAGAACGCCCACCATCGCCTTCTTGGCGGCACAAGGGTATCTTTGGTCGATGTCCAGTGCCGGGGGCTCTCCATGAAACGCAATACCTTCCACGGGTTCATCGTCATCAGCTTGTTCTGGTACCCGATCCCCCGCGCTACGGCGACGGAGACGACCGCTGAGCCGGCGGCAGCCGGCCATATCCTACGGCTCGGCACGCGTCTCGACGGGATCGTCGGGGCGGATGCCAAGCTCGAAAAGCTCGCCGACGGCTATGCGTGGCTCGAAGGTCCCGTGTGGCTGCGCCGGGAAGGGGCCCTCCTCTTCTCCGACGTGCCCAACAACGTGATCCATCGCTATCACCCAGAGTCGGGCGTGACGGTGTTCATGCAGCCGAGTGGCTACACCGGTACCGCCCCGTTCACGGGCAGTGCGCCCGGCTCGAACGGGCTCGCCGTCGATCCGATGAGCGGCAGGCTCGTGATCTGCCAGCACGGCGATCGGCGCGTCGTGCGCATCGAAGCCGACGGCAGCAAGACGATCCTGGCGGAGCGCTATGAGGGCAAGCGCCTGAACAGCCCGAACGACGCGGTGTTCCGCGCCAACGGCGATCTGTACTTCACCGATCCGCCCTACGGCCTGCCCCAGGGCTTCAAGGACCCCGGCAAGGAGCTCCCCATAAGCGGCGTCTACCGGCTCCCGCCCGGCGGCGAGCTGATGGTCATGGTCCAGGACCTCACGGCCCCGAACGGCCTGGCCTTCTCGCCCGACGGCAAGGCCCTGTACCTGAGCGACTCCGATCCGGATCGCCCGGCCTGGTACTACTACGATGTGCGCGAGGACGACGGCGTGCTCGAAAACCGGCGTCTCTTCGCGGACGCGCTCCCCTTTACCACGGGCCGAAAAGGCGCACCCGACGGTATCAAGGTCGACCGCGAAGGGAATGTGTTCGCGGCCGGCCCCGGCGGGGTCTATATCTTCGCACCGGATGGGGAACACCTCGGGACCATCGAGACCGGCGTACCCACCGCCAACCTGGCCTTCGGCAACGACGGCTCGATGCTCTACATCACCGCCGAGACCACCCTCTACCGGATCTCGCTGCTCGCGGTCGGTGACGGGTTTTGATGCCGATGGAGTTCGGTCTGGCCATTCGCGCTCGCGTAACTACCCACGCCGAAGTCGAATCCTCTGTCACCATTGCGGCTCTTCGGAAGTCGTGTGGGTGAATGGGCACGAGGTAGGGTAAGGGCTGCGCCCAGCGAAGCCGGCGGGGACGAAGCCCTATTCCGCTTGCCGGACACCCAGGTCCTCCAGGTCCTGGTGGTCCTTGAGCAGCGTGCTCAGGTAGGGAAGCCTGTGCAGGTCTTCTTCGATCTGTAAGGGGGAGGTCCCGACCGCGAGCGACAGGACCCGAAGCCACACCAGCAGCTCTCCGGTCGCTGGCTGCTTTCGCAAGGGCTGCTCCCGCAGCCGCAAGAAACGCCGGATCGCGAGCCTCAGAAACTCGGGGCTCAGGTTCCGATAATCGTCGCGATGGGCCTCGACGGCGCGCTCGACCAGGTTGCTGTCGAAGCGGATATGATGATAGACGTAGCGCCTCAAGAAAGGCTCCGGTAATCGGCGCTCGCTGTTGGAGGTAATGAATACCATCGGGCGCCTGGCCGCCGGCGCCTGGATTCGCTCGCCGGTCTCGATCACCTGGAACTCCATCTTGTCGAGCTCGTGGAGCAGATCGTTGGGAAAATCACGCGGCGCCCCTCGGAGCCGTCGGCCAGGCGGTCGCGGAAGACAGTGCCGGGCGGCAACCCAGTCGCTTCGCTGTCGAGCATGCGCGGTTTGCCCCCCGGCAGCCCCGCTAGGCGCACCGGAGCACCCTGCCCTTCCACTTCTCCGTACGGGAGCACGCGGAGCAGGTCCTCTTCGTCGACAGTCGGTAAAATGCCGAGCTCAGGGAGCTTGCGGAGCGGGTCCTCGTCGACAGCAAGTGAACCCAACCGCCGCAAGAGATCGAGTAATGCTGGCACCCAGCCATCGTCCAACCGCGCTAGGCCGATGATCCGGCCGACGAGGAAGGGTGCCGGAAGGTCGACCAAGGTGAAGCCTTGGCTAAGAGTATCTGGTGAACATTAGAACGGGAACGCCTCAGATTAGCCGCTTCGGTACGGACGTCGAGTCAATCGAGTGAATGGGAAGCGGTTATTGTTGAGAAATTGCGGGTGCTGTGGAGCAAGGTGTGATCTCAGGCAAGACTACCCCTTCCCGCCGTTTCAGGGCGCGGGCAGGCGGGGAGTGACGGGCTCAATCGTGACGACTAGCAGGTCAATGGGATTTGCCTCAATCGGTCAAGCTCGGCCTGGAAGAGACGCGCATAGGG
>JACCXJ010000076.1 GCA_013697045.1 Gammaproteobacteria bacterium
AAGATCACAGACGCGCAACTGGCCTCGCTCAATCTCAAGCCGGACAACTTTCATGGCGACTGGAACTACACGGTCCTGCCGACGCGAAGGACAACTTAGTCATGTTATTTGTGCGCGACGCCTTACCTCAAACTGAGGCCCCTTCCCTCCACCGGCATTACCCGGCTTCCCCGGTACTACGAGCCTCCCGCCACCCGACACGGCCCAGTCCGGTCCTCACGGACCCCTGGTTGGTGCACACCCACCGTATCGGGCTTCCCGTGTTGCACCAGTCTCCCTTCCGTACATGCCCTCGCCACTACCCCGGCGGAACGATGGGGTGCTCTCATCGCTCTCTACCCCCATCGTGCTAGCCTTCCCCGCGAAACGGTCGGGTCGGCTTCCGCGTTGCCCTTTTCGAGGCCTGCTCGGCGTTCGCTGCGCGTTAGCTAGGGCCTGTCCGTTCGCCGAGTCACCTAAAGTGACCCTTTGCACCAGAGGCTTCGCTGGTTTCGTTACCTCCACTAACGCCCTGATTGCTACCGGCCAGAGCGACAGTTGCCGGGTGGGACTTGCACCCACTGAGAGACCGTGCCTTGGCATGGCGCACCGTTCCATCCGGGCTACAAGTGAATAGGGGCGCGTGTCCGTTTCGCCATCCGGTGGGCGAGCGCAAGGGATCCCAGACTGGGCGCATCATTCCCAATGACATTCCAACATCGCCTTGGGGGCCGCCCCGCAGGCGGGGGTAGCCCCCTCCTGCGCCCGCCTGCCGCCTGGGTACAGGCCGCCGCATCCCGTGCTTGCGTTAGAATACCGGCCAGATAGCGCCTCTGCGGGGGGGCCTATGGGGACAGGCCGATGAGCACAGACCTATGAGCATAGAAGATAGCGGGGGCACGGTCACGCCTGGATACGGCGAACCGAGCCGTTGCGATGTCGCGGTCATCGGCGGAGGACCGGCGGGCTCGACCGTCTCGGCCTTGCTCGCGGAGAAGGGCTGGCATGTCGAGGTCCTAGAGAAGGACCACCACCCGCGCTTCCACATCGGAGAATCGCTCTTGCCGCACAGCATGCCCATGCTGGAACGCCTGGGCGTCCTCGACGCCGTCGAGGGCATCGGGATCCGCAAGTACGGGGCGGTGTTGCTGTCCCCCGAGGACGGCCGCACGCGCACCGTGTACTTCGCCAATGCGGTGGGGGAATCGCGGCCCTACGCCTATCAGGTCAAGCGCGCCGAGTTCGACGAGATCCTTTTCCGCAACGCCGCCGCCAAGGGCGCCCGGGTCCACGAGGGGGTGCGCGTCAAACGGGTGGATTTCCGGCCGGGCCGGCCCTCGCTGGTGCATGCCGAGGACCGCGCGGGGCGGGCCTCGATCCGGGAGGCACGCTTCGTGATCGATGCCACCGGCCGCGACACATTCCTGTCCACCCAGCTCGGCGGAAAGAAACCCAACCGCGAGCACAAGAGCGCCGCGGTCTTCAGCCATTTCGCTTGTGTCGCGCGGCAGGCGGGCCTGGACGAGGGCAACATCAGCGTGGCCTGGTTCGAGCACGGCTGGTTCTGGATGATCCCTTTCAAGGACGGCACCATGAGCGTCGGCGCGGTGTGCTGGCCGTATTATCTGCAGGCCCGCAAGACCGGCCTCGATGCGTTCCTGTGGGACACCATTCGCCTGTGCCCGCCCATCGCGGAGCGCATGCGTGAGGCCCGATCGCTCATGCCAGCCCAGACGGCGGGCAACTACTCGTACCGGCGGATGACCATGAGCGGGGCCGGCCACCTCTTCGTCGGCGATGCCTTCGCCTTCGTGGACCCGGTGTTCTCGAGCGGCGTACACCTGGCGCTCAACAGCGGCACGCTGGGCGCCGAGGTCGTAGACGCCTATCTCCGCGACAGCCCCGCCTATCCCGCCCTCCTACGGGATTTCGAGCGCACCGTCCGCCTCGGGGTCAAGACCTTCTCCTGGTTCATCTACCGCTTCACCCAGCCGGCCTTCCGGGACCTGTTCCTGATCGAGGGCAGCCGGTTCGGCATCGAGCAGGCGGTCCTCGCACTGCTCGCGGGCAACGCCTTCGGCCAGGCACCGGGGCGCGTCCCGGTGCTCATCTTCAAGCTGTGCTACTACCTCACGGCCCTGTTCAAGATCCGAGGCAATTGGTCCGCGTACCGGCGCCGGCGGCATCGATCGGACTGGCGCGCCGTCGGGACGTGAAGTTATACGAAGGCCGAGGCCGCGGGGACCGCATGCCGGCCGCCGGGGTCCGCGACGACGCAGAGATCGGCCGGGACGGGTCGCGCGCGGCCCCATCGCTCGCGATCGTCCTCGGCGATGACGATCCAACCGCTCCCGCGAGCGGCACGGTGCTCGCGGAGATCCGCTACGGCGCGAGCAACGCACGCAATGCAGCGGCCTCGCACCCGGTCATCGATCTCGACCTTTCCGTGCTCGCCGGATCACCGGTAACGGAGCGCTGGACCACGAGCGCTCCGGTCACCTGCCTCCACAAGACGTCCCTCGACACGGCCTGCCTCACAGGCGGGATGCGGCTGGCGATGAACGGCGATGTCTTGTTCGGTCATCTCTGCGCGATCGAATCGCCGGGCGATTCCCTGGATAGCCTGGTCTATCGGGGCTACCGGGCCGTCCTGGGCGAGACCCGGGCGCTCGGCTATCCGCACCTCTTGCGGGTGTGGAATTACTTTCCCGGCATCAACCGGGAACAGGCCGGTCTGGAGCGCTATCAGCAGTTCTGTCTGGGCCGCTACCGGGCCTTCGCCGAAGTTTTATCGGACTTGCGGCAATCGGACTTGCGGCAATCGGACTTCCGGCGCCACCTCCCGGCGGCCACCGCCATCGGCACGCGCTCCGGTCCTGTTCAGATCTATTTCCTGGCCGGCAAGACCCACGGGCTGCACCTCGAGAACCCGCGCCAGGTGAGCGCCTACAAATATCCGCCCCTCTACGGCTCGCGCAGCCCGTCCTTCGCGCGCGCCACGCTGTACGACGCGGGGCACGAGCAACACCTGTTCATCGCCGGGACGTCCAGCATCGTCGGGCACGCCAGCCGGCATCCCGGCGATCCCTACCGCCAGGCCGTCGAGACCCTGCGAAACATCGAAACCGTGATCGCCACCGCCCGCTCGCTCCGCGACGGCACGGGCCGCCCCATCGGTCTCACCGCCC
>JACCXJ010000077.1 GCA_013697045.1 Gammaproteobacteria bacterium
GTGCCTTGATGAGCCAGCTCGAAGCGGCCGATCTTCTGGGCGATGGCGCCCGTGAACGCCCCTCTCTCGTGGCCAAATAATTCGCTTTCCAAGAGCCCGGTCGGGATCGCCGCGCAGTTCATCTTGACGAACGTCCGCAGCAAGTTTAAGAATGTCCCTTCGCGTCGGTTCCATGGTGGTAAATGACACGAACGAGCTACTTGTGCGCAGCCGCGGCAACAGGCACGACGTATTCGGGGAACTTCGTCGCCGGCGCGCCGTGCACCATCGTGTAGGCGTACTCGACACCCATGCCGTAGGCGCCAAAATGGTTCTTTACGATATCCATGACCGCGTCATAGGTGTCGCGCTCCGCCCAATCGCGCTGCCACTCGAGTATCACCGAGAGCGCGGTGACCGGCTTCGCACCCGCCTGGACCACCCGCTTCATCGCGTTGTCGTGAGCCAGCTGGCTCACATCGCCGCAGCGACGCATGTCTCCGTCCACAACCCGGCCAACACAATTTTTTTCTTCCCGCACTTTTCGATGGCGGCCACGAAGTTCTTGTCGTCCCAAGAGTTCATCGAAGACCGTTCGATGGGTGTCTGATTTGGAAAGACCGCCTGGATCTGTGGCCACATGTTGCCGCTGAAGCTGTTGGTTTCCACCGTGCTGAGAACGACGGGAACGCCGAAAACCTTCGCCGCTTTCAAAAGCGCGACGTTGTTGTTGATGATCGCCTGGCGGTCAAAATTGGCGACCCCAAAAAGCATCTGCGTTGAAGATCGATAATCGCGACAACGCAGTTGTCCGGGGTCAGCAGCCCTTTTTCACTGCGCTTCGCGCGAAGTTGCCGGTCCCGAGCGCCAGTTCAGAGACACGCAAACCCGTTCGCCGTCCGAAAATCCTGTATCGCATACTATTGCTCCTTAACTACATCAGAACATTTCGTTCACGCTTTGAAGAACGCGAGCAAATCCCCGTTGACCTGGTTCTTTTGGCGGCGGCACCGCGCCGATCAGCACAGCCTTGGCCACACGCTTCGTGCCGTGGCGGCCGATATAGCGGGCGACTTCACCGCCGCCCGTCGAGTGTCCGACATGAATCGCGTTCTTGAGGTCGAGCGTTTCGACGAGCATCGCGAGATCGTCGGCGTAGGTGTCCATGTCGTTGCCGTTCCATGGCTGGCTCGATCGGCCATGGCCGCGGCGGTCATGGGCGATGCAGCGGTATCCGCGGGCGGCCAGAAACACCATCTGGTCTTCCCAGGCGTCCGCGCTCAGAGGCCAACCACGGCTGAAGAGCACGGGCTGCCCTTTGCCCCCGTCCTTGTAGTAGATCTCGATGCTGCCGGAATTTTCTTTGCCGACAGTGATGTAAGGCATTCGGAAATCTCCTTCTGTCTCGACGTTGATGATTCCCCGGGTCACGAGCCTCAACTACGCAGAGTGTAGTTGGTCGGGCTTCACCGGCAGCTTCCGGACCCGCTTGCCGGTCGCCGCGAAGATCGCATTGGTCACCGCCGGTGCGATCGCTGACGTACCGGGCTCGCCGATGCCCCCGGGTGATTCGGTACTCTTCACCAGATAGACTTCCACCACCGGTGCCTCGTTGATGCGGAGTATGCGGTAGTCGTTGAAATTGTGTTGCTCGACGCGGCCGTCCTTGATCGTGATCTCGCCGAACAGGGCGGCTGTGATCCCGAAGATTATTCCGCCTTCCATCTGCGCCTTCACCGTGTCCGGGTTCACGGTCATACCACAGTCCACCGCACAGACTACCCGCTGGACCCGCACCTCGCCCTCCTTGGAGACCGCTACCTCTGCGACCTGTGCCAGATAGCTCCCAAAGGCGTGCTGCACGGATACGCCCCGACCGTGGCCCTCCGGCAATGGCTGACCCCAGGCGGCCTTCTCCGTAGCCAGATCGAGCACCGCCCGGGCGCGCGGCGACTTGCCGAGCAGGGCGCGGCGGTATTCGACCGGATCCTTATGGGCAGCCGCCGCTAGCTCGTCGATAAAGCTCTCCACCACGAAGATGTTGTGCGTGGGTCCGACACCGCGCCACCAACCGGTGACAATGCCCGGCGGCTCCTGACGGACGTAATCCACCAGGACGTTCGGAAGCGCATAGGGCAGCTCCGCTGCGCCTTCCACGGCATCGGCATCGAGGCCGTCCTTGAACGCCGGCGGGGCCCAGCGCGCAAGGATCGAGGACGCAGTGACACGATGGCTCCAGGCGATCGGCATGCCCTGTCCGTCGAGGCCGGCGGCGAGCCGATCGTAGTAGTAGGGCCGGTAGATGTCGTGCTGGATGTCTTCTTCGCGGCTCCAGATCACCTTGACTGGAGCATCGACTTGCTTGGCGATCTGCACCGCCTGGGTGATGAAATCCACCTCGAGGCGCCGGCCGAAGCCGCCGCCGAGCAGATGGTTATGCACCCGGACCTTCTCGGTCGGCAGGCCGGTCACCTGCGCGGCGGTGGCCTGGGCGCGGGTCGCGACCTGGGTGCCCACCCACACGTCGCAGCCGTCCTTGCGTACGTGGACGGTGCAGTTCATCGGCTCCATCGTGGCGTGCGCGAGGAACGGCACCTGGTAGATCGCCTCGACCTTCTGGGCGGCGCCGGCCATGACCTTGGCCATATCGCCCTGGGCCGGGCTCTCCTTGCGCGCGACCACGCCCGGCTTCTGCGAGGCCGCCTCGAGCTGCTGCACGATATCGGCGGTGCTGAGCTTGGCGTTCGGGCCCTCGTCCCAGCGGATGTCGAGCGCGGCAAGCCCCTGCTTGGCCGCCCACATATGGTCGGCGACCACCGCCACGGCGTCGTCGAGGCGGACCACCCGGTGCACGCCTTTAACCGCCTTCGCCTTGGCTTCATCGACGCCAGCGAGCTTGCCGCCGAATACGGGACAGGCGGCGACGGTGGCGATTTTCATACCGGGGACCTTCACGTCGATGCTGAACTGGGCCTTGCCGTTGACCTTGTCATGGCTGTCGAGGCGCTTGGCGGGGGTGCCGATGAGCTTGAAGTCCTTAGGCTCCTTGAGCGTGACCTGGTCCGGCACCGGCAAGGTTGCAGCCTTATCGACCAGGGCTCCATAGTTGAGCTTGCGGCCGGTCGGCACGTGGATCACCTCGCCCTTCTCGGCGCGGCAGGAACCGGCATCCACCTTCCAGGTCTGCGCCGCAGCGGACATTAGCATGATGCGAGCGGCGGCGCCGGCACGCCGCAGCGGCTCCCAGGCGCCACGAACCGACGTCGAGCCGCCGGTTACCTGAAACCCGATCAATGGATTGGCATAGAGCTTATCGTCGGGCGGCGCATATTCGAGGTGGACGTGGGCCAAATCCACTTCCAGCTCTTCGGCGAGGAGCATCGGCAGGGAGGTGTAGGTGCCCTGCCCCATCTCGACCTGGTGCACGACCAGCGTCACGCGCCCTTGACGGTCGATGCGGATAAACGCATTGGGCGCGAAGGTGTTCGCCGTGGGGGTCTCGGCGGCCTCGGCATTACGCATCAGCGCGGGTAGGCGGAAGCTCAGCAGCAGCCCGCCGCCGGCGGCCGCGCTGGCTTTCAGAAAAGGGGGTCTCCACTTAGCTGTAGTATATACTCAACAGGCACCCTCAAGGACATCATCGCCAAGCCCTGACCCCAATATCTTGTAGTCACTGCAGCTAAGTGGAGACCCCCATTTCAGAAAACCCCGTCGGGAGATACCGCCCTCGGATATCGACTCAGCACCATTTTCAGCGGCGTACAGCAGTTGTTCGAGACTCATAGTCAGGCTCCCTTTATCGGCGTGGATTCAGACTGCGCCGCCTGTTTGATCGCGGCGCGGATGCGCGGATAGGTGCCGCAGCGACAGAGGTTGCCGGCCATGGCCGCGTCGATGTCGGCATCGGTGGGATTCGGATGGCTCGCCAGCAGCGCGGACGCGGACATGATCTGGCCCGACTGGCAGTAGCCGCACTGGACCACTTCCAGATCCAGCCATGCTCTCTGCACTTTCTTGCCGCTCGGAGTTTCGCCGATCGCCTCGATGGTCGTGATCTTCTTTTCGCCGACGGCCGACACCGGCGTCACACACGACCGTGTCGGCATACCGTCCACGTGCACCGTACAGGCCCCGCACAGCGCCATGCCGCAACCGAACTTGGTGCCGGTCAGACCCACCACGTCGCGCAGCACCCAGAGCAAGGGCATATCCGGTGACACGTCGACCGTGTGGTCCTCACCGTTGATTTTCAATGTGACCATGACTATGTCCTCCAGGTGTCGTTGTTACCAACCAGACAAGATCGCCTGTGCATAGAGCTCTTCAATGGACATCCTGTGTAGCCTCCGCTTGCGCGAACCGGGTTAGCACCGCGTCGAGGGCCGCCTGCGTGTCGATATCCACCAAGACGGCGTCGTCCGGCATTTCCACTTCGGAGATCTGTTCGGCAAGCTCACGGAACAGCACCCTCGCGCCCTGATCGCCGCGGAGCTCCAGCAAGCGCGGAAAGTACTGCGCACCCCACAGTACGGGATTCCCGCGCTTGGTTCTATACGTGGGAATGCAAATGCTACGGCCCTCCGCGGGGGCGAATGCGGCGAGCAGTGGACCCAAATGGCGAGGAGCGATCAGGGGCATATCCCCGAGCAGAAATACGGCGGCGTCGACATCCGCCACGATCGCCGCCACACCGGCACGGATGGATGACGCCAGCCCCTCCTCATAGTCGTCGTTGCCGACGATTCGTACCGGTAATCCCTCCAGGGCCGCGCGAAGCGCTCCGCGATCGGCCCCGACGACCACGGTCGCCGGATCGAGACCGAAATCCAGCGCCGTCTGGACTACATGTCGGATGACGGGGCGATCGCCCAAGGACATCAGTAGCTTGTTCACCGGCGCCATGCGCGATGATAGACCTGCCGCGAGTATGACCGCTCCGAATCCCATCGCTACGCCTCGGTCCGTCGCACCTGGATGATCTGCGCCATGATCGAGATGGCGATCTCGGCGGGCGTCACCGCGCCGTGCTCAGGCCGACCGGGCCATGGATGCGGGCGCAATCCGAGAAGCCGCGCTGTACCAGGCGGTTCAGCCGGCTCTCATGCGTTTTCCGGCTGCCCAGCGCGCCGATGTAAGATGCGGGCGAGCGCAGCGCCCAGTCGAGCGCCGGGTCGTCGAGCTTGGGATCGTGGGTCAGGGTCACCAGCGCGGTCCGCCGATCGGCCGTGATCTCGGCGAGGGCGAGATCAGGCCAGCGGGCATCGACCCTGAGCCCGACGAAGCGCTCGCCTTCAGCAAACGCGGCG
>JACCXJ010000085.1 GCA_013697045.1 Gammaproteobacteria bacterium
AGAGTGTACGACGCTATGTCGATCGCGGCCTGCGCGGTCAGTTGCGCAGCGGAAATCTGTTGACGGGCCAGCTCTACGTGGCACTGGATTTCTTCCCCAATGCCCCGAAGATCACCCTCGATACGACCCGCACGCCGATCCAGATCCCGACCGTTCCGGGGACCTTCGAGGAGTTGCAGACCATGCTCGGGAATATCGTGAGCCAGCTCGAGCGAGTACCGTTCGAACAGATCGGCGACGACGTCCATAGGGCCCTGGTGAGACTCGATCCCTTGCTCCAGGCGGCGGACAAGCTGGTCAAGGACCTCGGCACCGGGATCGCGCCCGAGTTGCACGCAACCCTCGGGCAGGCACGCCAGACGCTCGCCACCGCGGAGCATGGTTTGTTGGCGGCGGACGCCCCCGTGCAGACCGATCTGCGGGAGACGCTGCGCGAGGTCCGGCGCGCGACCGAGGCGCTCCGTAATCTGAGCGATTTTCTCGAACGCCATCCGGAATCGCTGATCCGGGGCAAGCAGGAAGGCCGGCCATGACGGGCCGTCGCGTTTGGATCGGGCTGTCGCTCGCGCTCTTGGCGGTGGGCTGCGGCACGCCACCGAAGGAATACTTCTACACGCTGAGCGATTACACCCTGGACGATTACAACACCGTGGGCGATCTCGCGACCGGCGAGGCCGCGGCCGCCGGGTCGAATTACAGCGTGGCCATCGCTCCGGTGAGCGTCCCCGAGGGCGTGGATCGCCCCCAGATGGTGGTGCGCGCGGGCGGCCACCGGGTCGAGCTGTCCGAGTTGCACCGCTGGGCCGAGCCGCTCAAGAGCGAGATCCCGCGGGTGCTCGCGGTGCATTTGCGGCGGGCGCTCCGCACGGCGCGCATCGCGACGACGGATCAGAGCGCGAGCCTCGACGCCGATTACCGGATCGCGGTCGACGTGCAGCGCTTCGAGTCTATCTTGGGGGAGCGGGTTACGATCGAGGCGCTCTGGAGCGTGCGCGCCGCGCAAGGTGGCAGAGCCCGCACCGGCCGGTCCTTCGTTTGCGAGCCGGTCCGAGGCCCCGACCACGAAGCCCTGGCCGCGGCCCATGGCCGGGCGCTCGCGCAGGTGGCAGGCGAGCTGGCCGGGGCGATACGGACGCTGCGATCGACAGGGCCGTTACCCTGAGCCGCCGAGAAACATCATCGTTTGCCAAAGGGCATTGAATGTCCTATTCTCCCCGACGATGTGCCAGGCTCCTCCGGATGATCATTCCCTTCCCCGACGCAACTTTCTGAAACTGGCCGGCGCCGCCGCCGTGGGACTGACGTTTTCTGGACGGGCGTCGGCCGCCGACGCCAAGGCCCCTCCCCGTCCGCAGAACGTCCTTTCCAGCGACGCGGCGCTGGAGCGCCTCATCAAGGGGAACGGCCGCTATTTCGAAGGCGTGATGGCGCGCCATGATTTCGCCGCGGAACGTCCGGCCCTCGTCCTGGGGCAGAACCCCTTCGCCGGCGTCCTCAGCTGCGCCGACTCTCGCGTGGCGCCGGAAGTCAATCGGCATCCCGGCATAAGCGGCGGGAGCTTGCCCTGTGGCAACGGCGCTTTTGGGAGCATCAGATCCGCGATGCTGGCGATTATGCCCGGCATGTGGATCATGTTCATTACAACCCGGTCAAGCATGGGCTCGTCGCCGGAGTCCGTGATTGGCCGTATTCGACGTTTCACCGTCATGTCCGGCTCGGTCTGTATCCAAACGACTGGGCGGTTACTGCCGTGGCTCGAAACCAAGGCGGCTATGGTGAACTTAACGAATAATCCGCGTGCGCACAGCGCACCCTACGCTTGCTCAGGAGTAGCAAAATGAAATATCGGGTTTTAATTGCACAAGACGAAGATGGAGTTTATGTTGCGGATGTGCCGGCATTACCGGGCTGCATCTCACAGGGTAAAACTAGAGCGGAAGCACTGAAGAATATTCAAGAAGCGATTGAGGCTTACCTAGAAAGCTTGCGGGCGCATGATGAGCCTGTCCCTCCATCAATTGATGAGGAGGTAATAGAGGTTGCTGTGTGAGTGTTTTGCCACGGGTTTCGGTGCGTGAGGTTATTGCAGCCTTGATGAAGGTAGGTTACGCAAGAGACCGACAGAAGGGTAGTCATATCGTCTTGCGGCGGTTCATCCCCACCGCCGCATCGTTGTCCCTGATCATGATGAAGTGGCCAAAGGTACCTTGCGAACCATCATTAAGCAAACAGGACTAACAGTCGAAGGATTCAAAGATCTCTTATGAAACTGAGTCGCAAGCCCAACCATCGCATCAATACTCGTGGAGTATAGCGTAACGTTAATCACGTACCTCCCGCTCGAACATGCGATACAGTGCCGGTAACACCACCAGGGTCAAGAGTGTGCTCGAGGTGATTCCCCCGATCACCACGGTGGCGAGTGGCTTCCCTCGATGATCGAACATACCCGCAGCTCAACCTCCCTTACAAGCATCGCGTGTCATGGCAATCGACGCTCGAAAAGCCGATACAGCACCGGCAGGACCAGCAGTGTAAGGACGGTGGAGGAGAGGATCCCCCCGATCACCACGGTGGCAAGGGGACGCTGCACCTCGGCCCCCGTGCCCGTATTGAGCGCCATGGGCAGGAAGCCGAGGCTCGCCACCAGCGCGATCATCAACACGGGCCGCAGCCGGATCAGCGTGCCCTCCACAATGGCCGCGTCAACCTCCATACCCTGCGCCCGCAGATCGCGGATGCAGGCGACGATCACGAGACCCGTCAGCACCGCCACCCCCGAGAGCGTGATGAAGCCGATTCCCGCCGAGATGGAAAGCGGGATGTCGCGCAGCCACAGCGCCGCCACACCGCCGGTCAAGGCGAGCGGCACACCGCTGAACACCAGCGCCGCGTCCTTGGCCGAACCGAAGGTCATGAACAAGAGCCCGAAGATGAGCAGTAATGACACCGGCACCACCACCTGCAGGCGCTTGGTGGCCGAGGCAAGCTGCTCAAACGTGCCGCCAAAGTCGAGCCAATAACCTTCCGGCAACTTGATTTCGGCCTGGATGCGATCCTGTATCTCGGTGATGAAGGAGCCAAGATCACGGCCACGCACGTTGGCGGTCACCACTACGCGCCGCTTGCCGTTTTCCCTGCTGATCTGGTTGGGCCCGGGCGCCACCTCGAAGCGCGCGATCTCGCCCAGGGTCACATAGCTCGGTTTCGCCTCGCCGCCATCGACGAACCTCTGGGCAGGCAGAGGAATGGGCAGGCGCTGCATGGCCTCCAGGTTCTCACGCAAGCGTTCCGGCAGGCGCACCAGCAAGTCGAAGCGCCGGTCGCCCTCGAACACCTGTCCCGCCTCCTTGCCGCCGACGGCCACTTCGACCACCTCCTGCACGTCGGCGACGTTCAAGCCGTAGCGGGAGATCCTGGGTCGGTCAATCATCACGGTCAGCACCGGCAGCCCGCTGATCTGCTCGACTTTCACGTCCGCCGCGCCGGGGATTTTCTCCAGCACCTCGGCGATCTCCTCGCCATTTGCGAGCAGCACGTCGAGGTCATCGCCGAACACCTTCAGCGCCACGTCCGAGCGCACCCCCGAGATCAGCTCGTTGAAGCGCATCTGGATCGGCTGGGTAAATTCGTAGTTGTTGCCGGGGATTTGCTCCGCCGCTGCCTGCATGGCCTGAACCAGGTTCTCCTTGCTGCGCTTGGGATCGGGCCACTCGGATTGGGGTTTCAGCATCACGAAATTGTCGGCCACGGAGGGCGGCATCGGATCGGTGGCGATCTCGGCCGTCCCGATCTTCGCGAAGACCTTATCTACTTCGGGGAACGCCTTAAGGCGCTTCTCCAGCGCCTGCTGCATTTCGATCGCCTGGGTGAGACTGGTGCCAGGGATGCGCAGCGCATGCAGCGCGATGTCGCCCTCATCGAGGCTGGGCACGAACTCAGCGCCCATGCGGGTGGCCAGCAGCACGCTTAGCACCACCGCGACCACGGCAGCCGCTACCGTCGGCGCCCGGTTCTCCAGCACGAAGTCCAATGCCGGCCGGTAAACCTTGCGCGCCCACTGCATCGCGCGGTTCTCCTTTTCCTCGACCCGGCCGGTGACGAACAGCGCTATCGCGGCGGGCACGAAAGTGACCGAGAGGATCAGCGCGCCCAGCAGGGCCACGACCACGGTGAACGCCATCGGATGAAACATCTTTCCCTCGACGCCGGTGAGCGTGAAGATGGGGATGTTTACCAGCGCCACGACGATCACGCTCACCAGGCTTGGCTTGAACACCTCGCGAGTGGCATCGAACACGACCTGGAAGCGCTCGCTGCGATCCGGCAGCCGTCCTAGCCGGTGCTGTTCGATGGCGAGCCGCCGCAGGCAGTTCTCAACGATGATCACCGCCCCGTCCACGATCAGGCCAAAATCCAGCGCGCCTAGGCTCATCAGGTTCGCGCTTACCTTGTTCTCCACCATGCCGGTAATAAGGAACAACATGGAGAGCGGGATCACCGTCGCGGTGAGCAAGGCCGCACGCCAGTTGCCGAGGAGGGCGAGCAGCACGGCAACGACCAGCGCCGCACCTTCGAGCAGGTTTATCGCGACCGTGGCGATGGTCTTGTCTACCAGGGTGGTGCGGTCGTAGACCGTCTTCGCCACCACCCCTTGCGGCAGCGTGCGGTTTACCTCTCCAAGCTTGGCCGCCACCCGCTGCGACACGCTGCGGCTGTTCTCGCCCATCAGCATGAATACGGTGCCCAGCACCACTTCGTGGCCGTTCTCGGTGGCGGCGCCGGTACGCAACTCTTTCCCGAGCAGCACTTCGGCCAGGTCCTTGATGCGGATCGGCACATCGCGCTCGGTGCGGATGAAGATGTCGCGGATCTCGTCGAGGGTCGCCACCTGGCCCGGCACGCGTATCAGGTACTGCTCGCCGCTCTTCTCGATGTATCCGGCGCCGACGTTGGCGTTGTTTTTGGCCAGCGCTTCCAGCACATCGTGGAAGCTCAAGCCGTAACTCATGAGTTTGGCCGGGTCGGGCGTGACATGGAACTGTTTCAAATACCCGCCGATGGTGTTGATCTCGGTGACGCCCGGGATATCGCGCAGCTGGGGGCGCACGATCCAGTCCTGGATGGTACGCAGGTCCGTCGGGGTGTATTCGGTTCCGTCGGGCTTCACCGCGCCTTTCTTGGGCTCCACCGTCCACATGAAGATCTCGCCCAGGCCCGTGGAGATCGGCCCCATCGCCGGCTGCGGCCCTGGCGGCAGCTTCTCTCGCACCTCCTGGATGCGCTCATTCACGAGTTGCCGGGCGAAGTAGATGTCGGTGCCGTCCTTGAAGATGACCGTCACCTGCGACAGGCCGTAGCGGGACAGCGAGCGCGTCTGCTCCAGCTTGGGCAGGCCCGCCATCGCTGTCTCGATGGGGAAGGTGATGCGCTGCTCGGCCTCCAGGGGCGAATAGCCGGGCACCTCGGTGTTGATCTGCACCTGCACGTTGGTGATGTCCGGCACGGCATCGATGGGCAGTTGCTGGTAGTTGTAGACGCCCAGCGCGGCCATGCCCAGCACGGCGACGAGCACCAGCCAGCACTCGTGAATCGCGAAACGCAGAATGGATTCAAGCATGTTTTTCTTGCCCCTTAGACGGCGTCGTCGCCGCGTTCGCCGGTGCGGATGGGCACCACTGCGATCGCCTCCGGCACGGTGATGACCGTCGCCCGGCAGGCCGGTATGGGCGGCTGGATGACGGCGGTGATCGGTTTCATGGCGGCTCCCTCAGTGCTCGTGGCTCGCGCCGGCCTTGCCCAGGTCGGCCTTGAGAACGAAGCTATTCGTCGCGGCGTATGGCGTGCCCGGCGCGAGGCCGTTCACTACCTCGACCCACTTCCCGTCGCTGCGGCCCAGTTCCACCGGCCGCACTTCGAACAGCTCGCCGAAGCGACCAAACACGACCTTCCAGTCGCGGTAGGTCTGGATCGCCTCCGCCGACACGGCCACCGGCACTTCGGTTTCGTCCCGCACCAGGTCCACGGTGGCGAACAAGCCGGGCCGCCAACTGCCGTCCGGATTCAGCAGGGTGACGCGCGCCTTGGCGGATCGCGTCTGCTCGCCTATCAGCGAGCCCACGTAGGACACCCGGCCTTCCACCTCGGCGTTCAAAGCGCTCGCGCGTACCGTGACCTCCTGACCGAGCTTCACGCTGCTCAAGTCCTTGGGATAGATCGTCATCTCGGCCCACACGGTGGAAAGATCGGCGATGGTGAAGATGCTCGCGTCCTCCTTGACCGCCTCGCCGATCGCCAGGTGCTTCTCCGTCACCACGCCGTCGATGAGCGCGCGGACCTCGTAGCGTGTCAGCCCATTGGGACCGCCGCGCATGAGCGCCGCATGGGTGAGCCCCAGCGCGAGCAGCTTCTGCTCCGCGTTGCGATGGGCGATCTCCGCCTCGGCGAGCGCCTGGCGGCTGGCGAGGTAGTCTTGCTGGGCGGAGATCTTCTCTTCCCACAGGCGCTTCTCCCGCTCGAAGGTGCCGCGGGCCAGATCGAGGCGGGTCTGGGTGGCGAGGTGCTCGCTCTTGAGATCGGCGAGCGTCTGGCTCTCCAGCACCGCCAGCAGCTCGCCTTTCTTCACCTGATCGCCAAGGTTTTTCGCGGATTGCACCACGACGCCGGCGAGCCGGGGAACGACATGGGCCACGCGGTCCTGGTTGAGCTCGATTTCGCCCTGGAGCTGTAGGGTGGAGCGGATCTTCGCCGGACCGGCAGTCTCCAACTGGATGCCGGCGTTTTTCGTCATGGCGTCGTCCATGCGCACGCGCCCCTCCGACTGCTCGTAGGCCCATTGGTATGCTCGGCCTTGGCGCTCGGCCGCCACGGACACCTTGAAGGAGTGCGGCTCGGCGATGACCTGTTCACTGCGCAGGAAGTCCTTCTCCCTGCGGAAGCTGACGGTCTCGGGCTGCGCACCCAGGCGCTCGAGCTGGACCCGCAGCTTCACTTCGGCCGGATCGACGGGCTTGCCCTTCTCGAAGGGATAGATCCGGAATTCCGGCGGCACACCTCGTTCGTAAATCGTGATCTCGACCTCGAAGCCGTTTTGAGGCAATAGCCGGCCGCCATGAGGTCCCTTGGCCATAAGGCCTTCCTCCTCCTGTTCACTCTGGGCCTCATGCTCCTCGGTGCTCACGGTGGCGGGTTCCATGCGGAAGATGAAAAAACCCAGGACGATTCCCACCAGGACGACGGCGGCGATGGAAAGCCAATTCTTTACGTTCATCGTGACTCCTTTTTGGTTCGGACCGCCTCAAGCCGTTCGCCGATCAAGCCCTCCACCTGGGCGATCGACTGGTGGTAGTCGGTCAGCGCGCGCAGGTATTGCGCCTTGGCCCCGAACAGGGTGCGCTGCGCGTCCAGGACATCGAGCAGACTGAACTTGCCCAATCGGTAACCTTTGCTTGTGGCCTCGAGGGCGCTCTGGGCGCCGGGCAGGACCTGAGCCTTCAAGGCCGCGGTCTCGGCATGGGCGCCGGCGAGCGTCTGGTAGGCGCTGCTCAAGGCCGTGGCCACCCGTACTTCCACCGCACGGCGTTCTTCCTCGGCCTTGATGAGCCGGCGCTGCGCCTCCAGGATGGCGCCCTGGTTGCGGTTGAACACCGGCAGGGGCAGGGAGATCCCGACCACCAGGGCGTCATCCCCGGGATCGTCGAAATGCCGGACCCCGAAGCTGGCAGTGAGATCCGGAATGGCCCGGGTCTCTTCTAAGCCGATTACGGCCTGACGCTCCGCGATCTCCGTGGCCCAGCGGGCAAGCTCCGGGTTCTGGCGCAGCCGCTCCATGAGCCGTTCCAGGGTGGGAATAGGGAAAACGGCCTCGATCACGCCTAGGGCGCGCTGGAAGCGCGGGGCAGTGCTGCCCCAGGTCGCCGCCAGGCGCTTGCGGGCGGCCTCGAGCTCACGCTCGGCACGGGTGAGATCGATTCGCACCGAGGCAGTCGCGACCTCGGCCTTGGTCTCTTCCACCGGGGAGACCTTACCGGCCATCACCCGTTTGGCCGCGGCGGCGGCGACCTCTGCCGCGAGATCCAGCACTTGTTTGCTCAGTGCGGTCCGCTCCTGTGCGCTCAGGACCTCGACATAGGCGTTATGGGTTTCCGTCAAGACCTTGATCCGCTCCCTCTCGTAGTCCCAGCCGGCGAGATCGCGCGCCAGTTGCGTGGCCTCGGTTCGGGCTGCACGCTTTCCGCCGAGCTCGATCA
Source organism: Gammaproteobacteria bacterium (assembly GCA_013697045.1). Taxonomy (GTDB): domain Bacteria; phylum Pseudomonadota; class Gammaproteobacteria; order JACCXJ01; family JACCXJ01; genus JACCXJ01. Next base: position 8,250 of record JACCXJ010000085.1, read on the forward strand.
ACTGGCTGAGCTGAAGGGTGATCGTCGTGCCGTCAAACCCCTGAAGGGCGTTATTTCCGAAGTTCTCCACTACCGCGCCAAGCTCAGGGTTGGGAAGCAGGCCGGCCTGGAGCACCGCCGCCTCCCGGGCCCGGATCTCCCTGGAGAAGGGGGCGAGCTCGGGGTTGGCTTTTAAAGCGAGCGCCAAGACCTCTCGCAGCGTGAGGTGTCCAGTAGGTTCGGCGATGGGTTCGGCGGGGTCCATGGCGCGACCGAGCAAAGCCCCATTGCCTGGGCTTTCTTTCCCGAGCGGTCGGGGTTCCGAGCCTGCAGGACCGGCACCGTATACCGCCCGACCGGCGAAGGCCATGGTCAGCGCAACGCCGATGGACGTCACAAGTTTTAAAGACATGGAGAAAGACCTCTCCGTAGCCGAGGAGAAACGTGGCGCCGCGCGGCGAACGCCACCCTGACATAGCCCGCGCAGTAACGCGGGCGCGACAGAGGCTACGAAGCTAGATCAGAAGAACAACGCTGCGGAGGGCAGGAAGCCTGGAATCGACGGTCGAAGGATCCGGGAAGAAAACCGGTGCTGCGGCCAGCTCGTCGAATGGGATCACTGCAATGACGAAAGCAGTAAGCGCTAGAACGCCAGCATCTAGTGATGGGTCTTTCGCCTCGATCAGCGGTTTGTGAGACCCGTGGTCTTCGCTGATCACAGGGATGTCTGTACAAGCACTTTCCCCGGTTTTCAGGGCGTAGGTACCCTTCTCGGTTAGCGGCGCCTCCTCCAGGCTATCGGGTGCCTGGGAACGATGGTCGTGAGCGAAAGGCTCTACCGCCACATGGCCGTCCGCACCGAAACACAGGACCGAGGCAGACGCATCGCGGTGGCCCAGACCAAAATGTCCGAGCACCGCAACGATCAATAGCCGACCGAGATATCTCTTTGAGCGCTGGCTGAGCTTCATTACGTACAGTATAACACTTTCCGCATCTCCGAGGTTGTGAAAAAACCGTCGCGAGCGAAGGGAGGTCGCGTTCCGCCGGAGCGGAGGAACCGGAGTGTATGTTGAAATACATGAGGATTCCGAGCACCGCCGGAACGCGAGATCCCGAGCGCAGTAGGTTTTTTCACAACCTCTCAGCTTCGGATCCCGACGCCGCGGTTGAGCAGATACAGGCTCCAACACCACAGGACCGCGATGCAGCCCACGATGACGGCGAAGGCCAGCGCGATCGGGACATCGCTCACGCCCAGGATCCCAAAGCGGAAGGCGTCCACCATATAGAGCACGGGGTTGGCCAGGGAGACGGATCGCCACACGGGCGGCAATAGCTCGATGGAGTAGAACACCCCGCCCAGGTAGGTCAGGGGCGAGAGCACGAAGGTCGGGATGATCGAGGTGTCGTCGAAGCTCTGCGCGAAGATCCCGTTGATGAGCCCGCCGAGCGAGAACAGCACCGAAGTCAATACGATGGTGGCCACGACCACCGCGTAGGAGTGCGCGCTAAGCTCGGTGAAGAGTAGCGCCACCGCGGTCACGACCGTCCCGACCAAAAGCCCCCGCACCATGCCGCCGGTGACGAAACCCGCGAGGATGATGGCGCTCGGGATGGGCGCCACCAGCATCTCCTCGATGTGGCGCTGGAACTTGGATCCGAAAAACGACGACACCACGTTGGCATAGGCATTCATGATCACCGACATCATGATGAGCCCCGGGGCGATGTATTGGATATAAGGGTAGCCCGCGATCTCGCCGATCCGCGGGCCGATGAGGTGGCCGAAGACGATGAAGTAGAGGCTCATGCTCACCCCGGCCGGCAGGATGGTCTGGAGCCAGATCCGCGCGAAGCGGGTCACCTCCTTGACCACGATGGTCTTGTAGGCGACGAGGTAACGATGGAAACGCGGGCTAGGCCGGGGCATCCGAACCATTGTTCCGGTCGAGGAGATGAATGAACAGCTCCTCCAGGCGATTGGCCTTGTTGCGCAGGCTCTGCACCTCGATCCCCATTTCCGATAGATGTCGAAAGAGCGCGTTCATGCCGAGCGCCTTGTTGACCTCGACCTCCAGCGTGGAGGGATCCACGAGCCGGAAACGATAGCCGTCGATGACGGGTGCCGCCGTGATCGGTGAGCCGAGGTCGAGGACGAAGGTCTCGGTGTTGAGCCTGGCGATGAGCTTTTTCATGGAGGTGTTCTCGATGATATCCCCGTCATCGATGATGGCGATGTCGCGGCACAAGGTCTCGGCCTCCTCGAGATAATGGGTCGTCAGGATGATCGTGGTCCCCGCCCGGTTCATCTCGCGCAGAAAATCCCACATCGAGCGCCGAAGCTCGATATCCACCCCGGCCGTGGGCTCATCGAGGATCAGGAGCCGGGGCTCGTGGGCGAGGGCGCGCGCGATCATGAGCCGGCGTTTGAGGCCGCCGGAGAGCGTGCGCGAGCGGTCGTGGCGGCGCTCCCACAGCCCGAGTTTCTTCAGGTACTTCTCGGCGCGCTCGCGGGCCAGGGGCCGGTCGATCCCGTAGTACCCCGCCTGGTTCACGACGATATCGATGACCGGCTCGAACTGCGAGAAATTGATCTCCTGGGGTACGAGCCCGATCTCCGCCTTGGCCGCCTCGAGCGCGGTGTCGGTGTCGTGCCCATAGACCCGGATGCTGCCGGCGGTCTTGTTGACGAGCCCCGTGACGATCCCGATGGTGGTCGATTTGCCCGCGCCGTTCGGGCCGAGCAGCGCGAAGAAGTCGCCGGGCCGAACGGTGAGGTCGATGCCGTTGAGCGCTTGCCGGCCGTTGCCGTAGGTCTTCCAAAGCCCGCGGATCTCGAGGGCATTGGTCTCGGAATGGGACACAGGTATATGATACCGCGCGCATGGGCCTGGACCGGCGCGCGGGCCCGCGACGATACCATGAACCAGCCATCGAAGGGGCGGCGGCTCCTCATCATGCGGCACGCCAAGTCCGACTGGGGGACGCCGGGCGAGCCCGACTTCGACCGGCCGCTGGCCAAACGCGGCCAGCGCGATGCCCCGCGCATGGGCGAGTGGTTGCGCGCCCAGGGCCTCGTCCCGGACCTGGTGCTCGCCTCGCCCGCGCGCCGGGCACGCGAGACGGCCTCGAAGGTGTGCAAGGTGCTCGACATCGAGAAACAGGCCATCCAGTGGGAGCCCCGTATCTACGACGCGACGCGCGCCCATCTGATCGAGGTGCTGGCCGACTGCCCGGCGGATCGACGGCTCGTGCTCCTCGTCGGCCACAACCCCGGTCTCGAGGAGCTGCTCGAATACCTTGTCCGGGGCAGCGGTACACTCCCCGCGGGCGACAAGACCCTGCCGACCGCGGCCGTCGCCTCCGTGCGTCTCAAGGCGGACTGGCGCAAGCTCACGGCCGGATCCGGGCGCGTCGAGCACTGGATGTGTCCCAAGGAACTCGGGGACGCCTAGCGCCCGTCCCACCGCGCAGGAAAGTGGGTCTACGAGACCTGCGCGCGCCTCGGCGCCGCCGAGAGCGAGTGCCTGCCCCTTCAGCTCGCGGTCGAGGAGGTCTGCACCAATCTCATAGAATACGGCTACGGCGAGCGGCGGCCCCATCGGCATCGGTATCGCGCGCCTTGGCAGTGATTCACTAGGACGTCGATTTAGAAACGGTTTCTCCGGGCTGCTTTCTTTCCAAAAGCGGTTAGGCCAGTGACAGGGTCTCGCCCTCAATGTTCGTAACCGACCGTACTCTGTCTCCAAAGTGTCCCTGATGTCTAACGCATCGCCCTATAAGGTGCGTCGTAGCGCCTGATCTTGATCATGGTCGGGTCGTACCCCTTTGCCCGGAGAAATGACTCAACCGTCTTTCGCCCGATCTCCTCGTCCTGCGCTGGACCGATCCATACCTCGCTTAGCCAGACATTACCGTTGAAGGCGATCTCGCGATATGGCACCAACGAACCACGCCCATCCGCTTTGAACAACGGCCTGTCTGTGCCTGGAATTGGTGCAAGGATTAGACGCTGCTCATTCTCCTCTCTGAAAGCAATGTGTTTGCTTCTCACTGCGTACTTCGCCGCAATCATCAGAACATAGTTGTACGCACGGTTTATGGCGGTGACCTGATCAGATTGAGGTAGGCTGCTCCACCCGTGGTCCAGCGTAGCGCAGAGTTTATCGAGTCGTCCACAAAAGCCCTGCTCGACTTCCTTCGGACCGTACAACACTGACGCTAATGTTGGGGACAAGTTATCGTACGTCGCGGTTTCGAGGCCGTCATGTGAAATGCCGATGCAGTAGCCGTGCCCGTTGTCGCCGTACGCTCGCCACTGGCTCAGGAGGGTGCGCTCTTTGCAGAAGCAGGCGAGGTAGATCGCCGACTTTTTCAAGATGTGCTCGTCGGCGTATCTTTTGATTTTGATCAGAGTGTCGTAAAGCGTCGCTCTAGGTTCCCTACCACCTAAGTAAACCTGCCGGACCTGCAAAGACTTCCGGATCACCTCATCCGCCGCGCGAATCTCCTTGTAGTCGTTCGTATGCAGCGCGTCGGTGCACCGAAGCTTGCGGGTGGCAGCGATGCCCTGGAAACCCGATGCGCTCGTGTAGTGGTACAAGAGCGTGCGCGGCTCCTCGTCGAACTCGAGTAGTTTGTCGAACTCAGCATCGAGTTGTTGCAGAAAATCCCCGCTCACGCGTGGATTCTATGTCAACAGGCTTGCGAGGCAAACTAAGCACCGGCGATAGAACTGCACGGCCACCACGCGCCTGCGTCCTCCCCCCGGAGAAGGTTGCCAATGCGCATTCACGCCCTAGCCCCGGTCGACAGACAATGGCCTCTCGACGTCCTCTTGTCCTATACGGATAATGGAGACGTCGGTTCGTGAGCGCCAAAGTGCGCCGCGAGCGCACATGCCGAGGGGGATGTGAGGGCCTGAAGAACGACAAGCAACGCAAGCGAGCGGGCTGTGGAACACGTACAGATCTTCCTGTCCACCGTCAGCGCGGAGTTCCGCAGCTACCGCGACGCCCTGCGCCGGGATCTCGACCGTCCCAACGTCACGGTCAAGGTGCAGGAGGACTTCATCGCCACCGGCACGGAAACGCTGGATAAGCTCGACGAATACATCCGGCAGTGCCATGCGGTGATCCACCTGGTGGGCGACATGACCGGCGCCTTGGCGCAAGCCCCCTCGGTGGCGGTGATCCGGCACCGCTATCCGGACCTCGCCCAGCGCCTGCCGGTGCTCGGGCCCTTCCTGGATCCCGGCGCGCCCGCCCTTTCCTACGCCCAATGGGAGGCTTGGCTGGCGTTGTATCACCGTAAGGTGTTGATCGTCGCCGCGCCGCACGAGGGCGCTCCGCGGGACGAACGCTACCAGCTGGTCGCGGACCAGCGCGCGGCTCAGCAAGCCCACCTGGCGCGCCTGGAAAAGGTCGAGCGCTATCCGGAAATCCGCTTCGCCAACGCCGACCGGCTGGCGGTCGACATGCTGCGCTCGAAGCTGCAGGACATCCTCGCCTTGGCCGGGGCGGTGACAAAGCCAGCCAATCTCCCCTACCTGAGCATTGGCGAGCTCTTCAAAGGCCGCGAGACCCCGCTCGACGACCTCGCCGGGAGCCTCGGGCCCGTTCCCAAGAGCGGCGCCACGCCCGTCGTCGCGAGGTTGCTGAATGGCATGGGCGGCGTAGGCAAGACGCGGCTCGCGCTGGAATATGCCTGGCGGCGTGCGAGCAAATACGCAGCGCTGCTCTTCGTCATCGCCGACAGCCGCGAAGCGCTGCAGCGCAATCTGGCGGCCCTGTGCAAGGACCTGAACCTGCCCGAGCGAGGGGAGACGGACGAGGGCAGGCAACGCGATGCGGTACTGGGATGGCTCCGGCAGCACCCCGGCTGGCTGCTGATCCTGGACAACATCGATTCGGAAGAGGCCGCCACCGCGGTCGAAGCACTGCTCCCGCAACTCCTCGGCGGCCACGCCCTGCTCACTAGCCGGCTAGCCAACTGGAGCGGCAGCCTTGCGGCGCTGCCACTGGACGTGCTCTCGCCCGAGGCCGCTGCGGACTTCCTGCTGGCCCGCACGGATGCGAAACGGCGCAAGCAGGCCGACGACCCCGCTGCGGCACGAACCCTGGCCGAAGAACTGGGCCGCCTCGCCCTGGCCCTGGAGCAGGCCGGCGCCTACATTGCCCAGCGCCGCCTCGGCTTCGCGCACTACCTCGTGGAATGGCAAAGCCAGCGGGACAAGGTGCTGGCGTGGTTCGACCCCCGCCTCATGCAGTACCCGAAGCCCGTGGCCGTCACGTGGCAGACCTCGGCGGACCCGCCCGGCGGTTGCTGCAGCGCCTGGCCTGGTTGGGCCCCGAGCCCATTCCCGAATCCCTGATGCAGGTGCCCGTGCCGGGGCTCGATGCCGCCGATGCCGATCCGTTCGGTGCCCTGGCCGAGCTGGAGTCCTACTCCCTGGTGACCCGTGCCGCTGACACCCCCAGCTTTAGCGTCCACCGGCTGGTGCAGGAGGTCACCCGCCGCAGCCAGCGCGACGACCCAACGCATGCCACCCTCACCGAAGCATTGCGGTGGATTAACGCCGCCTTTGTAGGCGATCCTCAGGACGTCCGCAATTGGCCCGTCCTTAACCCCCTGGCGCCCCACGCGCAGGCGGTCACAGCGCACGCCGACGCAGCCGAAATCGCCCAGCCCACCGCTCGCCTGATGAACAACGCCGGCCTGCTGCTCTTGGCGAAGGCCCTGCACGCCGAAGCCGAGCCGCTGATGTGCCGGGCGCTGGCCATCGACGAGGCGAGCTTCGGGGCGGATCACCCCAGGGTCGCCATCCGCCTCAACAACCTGGCCACGCTGCTTCAGGACACCAACCGCCTGCCGGAGGCCGAGCCGCTAATGCGCCGGGCGCTAGCCATCGACGAGGCGAGCTTCGGGGCGGATCACCCCAACGTCGCCATCCGCCTCAGCAACCTGGCTACGCTGCTTCAGGACACCAACCGCCTGCAGGAAGCCGAGCCGCTGGTGCGCCGGGCACTGGCCATCGACGAGGCGAGCTTCGGGGCGGATCACCCCAGCGTCGCTATCGACCTCAACAACCTGGCCCAGCTGCTTAAGGCCACCAACCGCCTGCGGGAGGCCGAGCCGCTCATGCGTCGGGCGCTGGTCATCGACGAGGCGAGCTTCGGGGCGGACCACCCCAGGGTCGCCATAGACCTCAACAACCTGGCCCGGCTGCTTCAGGACACCAACCGCCTGCAGGAGCCGAGCCGCTGATGCGCCGGGCGCTGACCATCGACGAGGCGAGCTTCGGGGCGAACCACCCAAGGGTCGCCATCCGCCTCAACAACCTGGCCGGGCTGCTTCAAGACACCAACCGCCTGCAGGAGGCC
>JACCXJ010000095.1 GCA_013697045.1 Gammaproteobacteria bacterium
GCTCGGGCGAATCCTTCGAGTTCGAGCCGGCATGGGGTGCCGATTTGCAAACCGAGCACGAACGCTACCTGACCGAGCGTCATTTCAAGAAACCGGTCATCGTCCATGACTATCCCAAGGACATCAAGGCGTTCTACATGCGGCTCCACGACGATGGGCGTACGGTCGCCGCGATAGACGTCCTGGTGCCGAGGATCGGGGGAATCATCGGCGGCAGCCAGCGAGAAGAACGCTTCGATGTGCTCCGGTCGCGAATCAACGAGATGGGCTCTCGATGAGAGACACTACTGGTGGTATCTGGACTCGCGCCGCTTCGGCAGTGTGCCTCACAGCGGTTTTGGGCTCGGCTTCGAGCGGTTCCTTGATGCTCGTGACAGGGGTGACCAACATCCGCGACGTGATCCCGTTCCCGCGCACGCCCAAGCACCTCGAGTTTTGAGCGAGGCGCCAGGACCCGCTGAGGCCTAGGGCGCCGAGTCCGGCGAGGAACACGATGAGTGCCTCCCGGTCTTAGAATGTATCTACCCCCGGCTCTACCGCCGTGGTCTTTTCCCACGCGGGTGCGTACAATGGCGCGCGGCTTCGGTAAACTCTTGGATTCTGTGATTTTCTCAGGGTGTGTTGTCGCTGGCCCGAGGTCTCCTGTGGAGAGGGTGTGATGCCTTTGGTAGTACAGGCCGGCAACGCCGCGGCGGACGAAGACGAGCGCCTCAAGGCCCTGGGGCGGTCGGTGATCGATACCGAATCTCTGGCCGTCACCGCGCTCCGCTCCCGCATCGACGACGCATTCGCACGCGCCTGCCGCTACCTGCTCGCTTGCGAGGGACGCATCGTGGTCCTCGGCATGGGCAAGTCCGGCCATATCGGCGGTAAGATCGCCGCTACCCTCGCGAGCACCGGTACCCCGGCCTGTTTCGTCCACCCGGGCGAGGCGAGCCACGGCGATATGGGCATGATCACCTCTCGGGACGTGGTGCTGGCCCTCTCCAATTCCGGTGAGACGGCGGAGATCCTGATCCTGTTGCCCCTCATCAAGCGTCTGGCCGTACCGCTCGTCTGCCTCACCGGTCGCCCCGGATCGACCCTGGCGCGTGCGGCGTCGGTCCATATCGATGTAAGCGTCGGCCAGGAGGCCTGCCCCCTCGGGTTGGCGCCGACGGCCAGCACCACGGCGGCGCTCGTCATGGGCGATGCGCTCGCCATCGCGCTCCTGGAGGCGCGGGGCTTCAGCGCCGAGGACTTCGCCTTGACGCATCCAGGCGGTATCCTGGGCCGCAAGCTGCTCCTGCGGATCTCGGACATCATGCATCGGGGCGACGAGATGCCGACGGTGCACGAGGGTGATCTCCTGCGCGACGCGCTCATCGAGATGTCGCGCAAGGGCCTGGGCATGACGGTGGTGGTAGGCGCCGGCCTCCGGGTCGCCGGGGTGTTCACCGACGGGGACCTGAGGCGGGCGCTGGATCGCGGGATCGATGTCCATACGGCACGCGTACACGAGGTCATGACCCGCGATTGCGCCGTGGCCGTCGAGGAGCAGCTGGCCGCGGAGGTCCTCGGCATCATGCAGCGAAAGAAGATCAATGCCTTGCCGGTCGTGGATGCGGCCAAGACGCTCATCGGCGTCCTCAACATGCACGATCTCCTGCGCGCCGGGGTGATGTAGGGCGCATGCACCGGACCGGGAAGGCGGCATTGCTGAAACGGGCGGCGCGCGTGCGGCTCGCGCTCTTCGATGTGGACGGGGTGCTGACGGACGGCCGTCTCTTGCTCGGCGACCGCGGCCAGGAATACAAGGCCTTCCATACCCGCGACGGCCAGGGCCTGACCATGTTGCGCGATGGCGGCATCGAGATCGGGATCGTCTCGGGGCGCTCCTCCGCGGCGGTCGGCAAGCGTATGGCGGAGCTCGGGATCACGCTCGTCTACCAGGGCCGTCTCGACAAGCTGGCCGTGCTCAACACCATCCTCGGCAAGCGCAAGCTCGACGCGAGCGAGGTCGCCTATGTCGGCGACGATCTGCCGGACCTGCCGGTGCTGCAGAGGGTCGGGCTGGCCATCGCGGTCGCCGACGCCCACGAGCTGGTGCAACGACACGCCCACATGAGCACCATGCGACCCGGCGGTCAGGGCGCGGTGCGTGAGGTCTGCGAGCTGATCCTGGAAGCACGCGGGACGCTCGCGAACCACTACGCGGGCTATCTCGGCTAAAAATTAGTGAAAAAACCGTCGCGCCAATAGGTTTTTTCACAAACTTTGAGATCCTTTCCCCACTGCCAATGGAGATCGCAGCTCGGGCGTTATCCTGGGTTCGGCCCTGGTCGGCGGCGCTCGTGCTCCTCGCGCTGGCGAGCGCATCGGCGTGGCTGGTCTATCGGATCGACCAGAGCGAGCCGCGCGCCGCCCGGCCCCAGATCCATGAACCGGATTCGTACATGGAAGGCTTCACGCGCACGGCGATGGATGAGCACGGGCACGTCAAGACCCGCCTGTATGCGGAGCGCATGTTCCATTACCCTGACGACGACAGCACCCGGCTCGCCCGGCCGCGCATCGAGATCCTCGAGGACGGGCCCTCGTGGTACGCCGCCGCCGAGACCGGCTTCGTCGATGCCAGGGGCGAGGTGGTGTTGTTGCACGGCGAGGTGCGCATCTGGCGTGACGATGCGGCCGGAGGGCGCGCCATCGAGGTCATCACGACCCGGATGCGGGTGCTCCCGACGACGCGCTATGCCGAGACCGATGACCCGGTCACCCTGGTGACGCCGGAGAGCGTGACCCATGCCGTGGGCATGCGCGGCGATCTCCGTTTCAACCGCCTGGAGCTTCTGAAGCATGTCCGCAGCCGCTACGAGAATGGCCCGTCGCGCCAAAGAAAATCGGATTAGGGCGGCGTGCCTTCTGGCCGCGTTCATGGCCCAGGGCCTCGTGGCGCCGGTCATGGGGCTCAGCACCGACCGCGATCAGCCCATCGAGATCGAGGCCGACTTCGTCGAGATCGAAGACGCGCTCGGCGTGGCCGTCTACCGGGGCAATGTGATCGTCACCCAGGGGACCATACGCTTCACCGGAAACCTGCTGACGGTCACCTACACCCCTGGCAAGGAGATCAAGGAGTTCCTGCTGGAGGGGCAGCCCGCGCACTTCAAGCAACGTCCTGACAACGAGGACAAAGACATCGAAGGCGAGTCCCTCAACATGCGCTACGAGGTGCAGAAGGATCTGGTCCACCTCATCGAAAAGGCCAAGGTGACGCAGAGAGGGCAGATCTACACGGGGCACCGCGCCATTTACGATCGGCGGCGCAACATCCTGACTGCTTACCGGGCCGAACCCGGCGAGGTCGGCACTTCCGGTCAGCCGATCTCTGCGGACCAGGGGCGCGTGCGCATCATCATCCCGCCGCAGGCGCGCGACGAGCCCGCCAAGAAACCCAAGAAGTCGAAGTAGCGGCGCGCCCCCGCACCGCTACCCGATCGCGAGTCGCCGAGACCATGAGCGTGCTCACGGCGCGCCACCTGTCCAAGACCTTCCAATCCCGCCGGGTGGTGCGGGACGTCTCCATGGACATCCGAGAGGGTGAGGTGGTCGGCCTGCTCGGCCCCAACGGCGCCGGCAAGACCACCAGCTTTCACATGATCGTCGGGCTCGTGACCGTGGACGACGGGCGCATCGAGCTGAGCGGTGCCGACATCACCCGGCTGCCCATCGATGCACGGGCCGCGCTGGGCCTCGGCTATCTGCCGCAGGAGTCCTCGGTGTTTCGCAAGCTCACGGTTGCGGACAACCTCCGGGCGGTGCTCGAGATCGTGCCGGGTCTCACGCCACACCAGCGCGAGATCCGCCGGCAGAACCTGTTGGAGCAGTTCCACATTGAGCACATCGCGGATCGCCTGGGAGAAACCCTCTCAGGCGGCGAGCGGCGCCGGACGGAGATCGCCCGGGCGCTGGCGACCCGCCCGCGCTTCATCCTGCTCGATGAGCCCTTCGCAGGTGTGGATCCGATCTCGGTCCTGGATCTCCAGGTGACCATCCAGCAGTTGTCGAAGCTCGGGATCGGGGTCCTCGTCACCGACCACAATGTGCGCGACACGCTCAAGATCTGCCATCGCGCCTACATCGTGAACGAGGGCTCGATCATCGCCGAGGGCACGCCCAAGGCGATCCTCGACAACGAGCAGGTGCAGAAGGTCTATCTCGGCAGCCGCTTCC
>JACCXJ010000105.1 GCA_013697045.1 Gammaproteobacteria bacterium
GACCGATACCTGGGTGTCGACCGCTACGACGACGTTGTTGCCGTTGGATGGCGCGACGGACGCTCTGGCAGCGATGAGGCCGGCCGCCGGGAAGGCACCGAGATTCTGCCAGGTGGTCCCACCGTTGTACGGGCCTCTCCGTCACCCCATCGTGCACGGCCTGTCCCTCACGGGCGTCCGTTTGGTCACAACGCTCCGACCACACGATGGGCTTCCCGTGTTGCAGCGGTCTTCCTCTTGTAGGCATGCTGTCGCCAATACCCCGGCGGAATCCTCGGGTGCTCTCTTCGCTCGCTTCCCCAAGAATGGCAGCCTTCCCCGAATTCACGGTCGGATCGGCTTCCGCATCACCCTTTCCGAGGCCTGCTCAGCGTTCACTCTCGTTACGGCCTGCCTACTCGCCAAGTCACCTGGCGTGACCCTCTACACCGAAGGCTTCAGCCGCTTCGTTTGCTTCCACGACTGCTCCGATTGCTACCGGCTGGAGCGAAAGTTACCGGGCGGGGTTCGCATCCGCTGAAAGACCGTGCTTTTGCACGGCGCACGAGAAAGTTGGGTTAGTTAGGGGCGAGCACGCCGTGGTACCGATCGCGGTGACGGCGCGGGGGTGGGACCAAGGCCGCCAGTCGCCCGAGGAACTCCAAGGGTGAGAGGGAGACGCGGTGCTCTCGGGCCCCCTGCTCGTCGAGACGGTGCTCACGGGTCTCATCGCCGGCCTCCTCTCGGTGCCGGTCGGTATTGGGATCGCCGCGACGCTCGTGTATGTCCTCTACGAGCGCTGTTTCGGGTGGAGCATGGACCTCCACGCGCATCCGGTGATCCTGGCGCAAGGCATCGCCCTCGCGGTCGGGGCGGCGCTGCTCGCCGGGATCTATACCCCGCCCGCTGGGCCGCCCGGGGCTCGCTAGCCGCGGTCCTGCGCAATGACTGAACGCCGTCTCGCACGCTCCTCGACGGCCAAGGGCGATGCCGATGGCCGGCATTCGGCGGTGCCAGCATGGCATCCGTGTCCTATCGTGCCGGCATGCTCGTCGTTGCCACCAGCGGCGCGTCGATCTGGGGGGTGAATTCATCGATCTCACCCGAGTACAGGATGAACTTGAACGGGTTGAACTCCTGGTACTTCTCCATCAGCCTGAGATACACCAGCTTGCGCACCGCGTCGAGTCGTGCGCTGTTCGCAAAACGTGGTTGCGCCCATCGCAGCACCGCGGCCGCGAGCTCGTGCTTGCCGTCGGCGACCATGCGCTCGGCAGCCGAAGCGAGCTGCGTGTCCGAGACGCCAAGATAGTCCACCAGCGCTTCGCCGCGGTCGGCATCAGTCAAGGCATCGAGTCCCTGCAGGCCGTTCTGCCAATAGCCGCTGTTTTGGTCGAACAGGCGATTGATCAGGTTCTCTCGCAACACCAGGTACGCGAGGTGAACGCTCGAGTCGCCTCGCTCAAGTGTCGGCGGCACCAGATTGGCTGCGTGGATGGCGCCACGCTCCCTTCCGTTTTTCACCGCACGCAGAACCTCGTTACGCAGCCAGACGAGTTGAACCTTGAGGTCGTCCAACATGGCGGTCGACGAGAAGATGCGTGTCAGCGGTTCATGGCCGTGAAGCAGATGGCGCGGCTTGAGGGCATGGACCTGATCGATGGCGGCTAGCAACCCGTCGACGCTTCCTTCCTCCACGAACGGCGCGCCCAAGTACGGCATCAGGATGTCGCCGACGAAGAGCACGCCCTGCTCCGGCATGTGAATCAGAAGCGCATCGTCGGTCTCCCCGCCACGGGTGGGCAGCAGCTCGAAGCGTGTGCCACCGACGATCAGCTCGGTGGGCCGATCGATCATGACATCCGGTCGGTAGCTCAGCACATCGGCCAGATGGAATTCCTTGCCGAAGAACCGCTGCAATGTGGCCGGGTTCGCCATCGCATCATGGGCAAGCTCGTCCTTGTAGTTGGCGCGACCAATGAACCGCGGGGACGGGTTGAGACTTCGAAAGTAGCGCTGCCCCCCCACATGGTCCCAGTGCGCGTGGGTGACCAACACGGTGGTCAGCGGGGGAAGTGATGGAACGCGGGCGCGCAACGCTTCGTGGGCCGCGCGCGCCGTGTCGGACCGGGTGCCCGCATCGATCGCGATCAATTCGCGCCGGTCCGCCGAGACGACGAAGTAGTACTCCGTGAATTCGAAGCCGGACAGGAGATACACCGTGCCGGGCACGACTTCGCGGATGCTGCGTGGCGACATCGTGTGTCCCACGGTGGCATCTTCCGCGAACGGGGTGGTAAATGTGGCCGGCTTGCTCTCGGTGTCGAAGCCACTCAGCGCCTGATAGCGCCGCGCGGCAACGTCTTCCCCTCTCTGGCGATGCAGGGCTGCCAGGTGGAAGTACACCTCGCGAATCCAGCCCAAGTGCGGAGCCTTGTCGGCATGCGCGACGCACCAGAGGAGGTCCTGCATCGCGGCGTCGCGCTCACCAAAGAAGCCTGGCACCTGTGCCCGGACCAGGCCCGACATCCAGCGGGTGATGAACCCCTCGCCCCCGGTGAGCCGTTTGGCCTCGTCAAGCAGCTTCAGCGTGTCACGCACCCAGCCGATCCGCGCGAGCAGAAAGACATCATCGGCGTGGCCCGCTCGCAGCGACGCCACCGCCGTGAGGTACAGGGCCTTATGCGTGTCGTCCAGCTCGGCTTCGAAGCGCTTGAGCACACCGTTGAAATAGTCGATGCCTTCGGCATGGCGGCCTGCGTTGGCGAACTGGGCCATCAGCAGAAACAACAATTGCGGATCGGATGGTGGCCGCCACCGGTTCACCTGCTTCAGGTACGCAAGCTCCGGGCGCTGCCCGTCGGTTGATGCAGCCCCTTGCGCCGGCGCGCCGCCGAGCAGCGCGAGCGGCGCCAGGATCACGGCGCAACAGGCGCCGACTGTCAGGAATCGAAGGAGGCGAGTCATGGCGATACCCCTTGGTGTGCGACTCACTTGCAACATACAAGTGATTTGCTAAAGTGTAGCTACTTGCCAGGACGAAGTCAACTCGCTAAGCTGTGCCAATGGCGAAGACTTACGAAATAAGCGACTGCCCTGTGGCGAGGACGCTGGACCTGATCGGCGAGCGATGGACGATCCTGCTGATGCGCGACCTGTTGCTGCAGGGGCCTCGGCGGTTTCAAGATTTCCTGACCTCGCTGCCAGGGATCGCGCCTAACATCCTCTCCGCACGTCTGAAGTCCCTCGAAGACAACGGCCTCGTGCGCCGACAGCTCTACAACGACCGCCCGCCGCGCCTCGAGTACGTTCTCACCGACAAGGGAAAGAGCCTTGGTCCGGTCGTGAAGGCCATGCGCGAGTGGGGCGATAAGCACACTTGAGCAGCAGACCCCGGCTCAGAGGTTGTGAAAAAACCTGCTGCGCTCGGGATCTCGCGTTCCGGCGGTGCTCGGAATCCTCATGTATTTCAACATACACTCCGGTTCCTGCGCTCCGGCGGAACGCGACCTCCCTTCGCTCGCGAC
>JACCXJ010000154.1 GCA_013697045.1 Gammaproteobacteria bacterium
GGCCCTCCCCGCGTCGGCTTTGTTCGCGCAAGCGGCGATGGAGATGTTTATTCCCATTGGCGATTCGCACGGAGTTTCTAACATCTACAGTATCATCGGGAAAATCGCCACCGTAAATCAAGAGAACGGAAGCCTGACCGTGAGCGATTCCTCGGGGGTTACGTATCTGGTCACAATCCCGAATGAGGCCCCCGTGTGGCTGGATCGGAGCAAAGCGCAAGGTAAGAACGAAGTTGGCTCGCTCGCTGATCTTCAACCGGGCCGGACGGTGGAGGTGAAATACAAGGGCGACCCTACGAATCGCGGAACCTCGCTCACAGCGGATTGGGTCAAGGTCGACGTGACAAGCTAGCGCCCGTGGGGTGCATAATCCTTTGGTGGAATAAGGGAGCGTAGTCCATCCCCCGCCGCCACTCGCGACGCTCTAACGACAGGGAGTGCAAGGATGCGGCGGCGAGCCCAACGGTCTTGACGGTCTGCCGCAAACGCTCGTCCCGGTCAATGCCACCGAACCGGCGCGCCATCTCGGAGGCTCGGGTGTCAGCCCCGCGTGCTGCTCTTTCGCCCGTGATGGGATTGACAGTGCGTTCGGTACGAAAACACCAAGAGTGTGGCTATCATGAGCATCATGATGAGGCGCACGGCCCGTTCTCCGATCAGTGCAACAAGCGCGTGAAACGGTCCCGCTCGTGGGGATTCCGGGCATAGCGTCCGTGCTCGTGAGCCATGCTATTTTGGCTTAGAGTAGTCTCGCCGCACCGCCGGGTCTTCCTCCTTTGCACGCTCTTTGCCAGCCCTTTTCGGCTTCTTCAAGTTCGCGCTCCTCTTCTGGAGAGATTTTCGCCGTTGTCTCTGCTTGTTTTTTGACTTTGCCTGATTCTACGAAGGCCTTAGTGGCCTCGTCATAGCGACGAGCAGAGTCCCGATCGCCCTCGCCCTGCAACTTGTCTTTAGCACCCATTGAACGTGTCTCCTCGCTAACTTCATAAACCCTGGCATGTCCCTCGCATCACCCTTTTTCGGCTCACCTTCTTTTAAACCTTCCTTCCAAGCAGCTCTTTCGTGATAGACATGCTTTTAGGAGCCGGGAGCCCATTACCCCAGAATCGCGGTATTACCTGTTACGGCATATCCTCGCGCGCGTGTTCCGCGCGCGCTGCGCCAATGGCGGTTTTCACGTCTTTTTCTTCTTCGGGAGGCGGCAGGACCGCGGGCATTCCGAGCGACTGGATCCCCAGTTCGCGGCACCAGCCTTTGCTGTGGTAGATGTGCTCGTCTTCTTCATCTTCAACTTCTTCGCACGCTGCTGTTAACGCCTTTTGCTCGCCGCCTTTGGCTTTCTCAGCGCATTTCGAAAGCAGTTCCCAGATTTTGATGGTCCTTGGTTTCGGCGAGCACCACACACTCACAGGCGACAAGCTCGGCGGCTTCCCGCTTACCGCTTTCTTTTGCGATTTGTATTGCCTGCACCAGTCCTTCGCCGAGATGGTGAACGACCTGGCGTCCTGGTGTTTGCTGTTCCGGGTCGAGACCGAGCTTCTCAAACAGATCGCGAACGACTTCGATATGATGCTTCGTCTGTTCAAGGTAGTCCGTCCATTCTTCCTTCAAGTCCTTGTTGACCACGCACTGCAAGGCAGTCGTATAAACCTGCTCGCCACCCATCTCGGTTTCCAACATCTGATATAAAAGTTCTTTAAGCTGCCCGTTCATTTATCGTCTCCTCAAGGTCGTGCGTGTGCGTTTAAAAATCAGCCGGTAGAGCGAGGCCAGTACCCATCGCGCCAATCACTACACCGATGGAGCCGGCGGGCTCACCAGCGTCGCACAGAAATTGCCGGTTTAAAAGTCAGTTGCGAGAAACGAGCCCGCTATTACCGACCAGGATGGTGATAACCGTCGGGGTCCTTTTTTCGGCATAAGCAGCTTGGCGACGATTCCGACCAGCAGCCCTATCACGATCGTTCCGACGATTTCCATTGCGGTTGCTCCTTTCGGCAGCGAGGGGAGCAACTAGCGCGCCAGGCCGAATGGCTGAAACTAGCGCTCGCGCGGGAAGGGTAGGATATTCAATGCCGTGTCGCAGGCGGGGGCTGTCTTCTCGGTCTACGATTTCCTTCGCCTGCCTCTTGCGCCGTATAGGCTACGACCTCGCGCGCAGCGCTTAACCCCGGCACTCGCTGTAAGGCTTACAAGGGGTAAGGGTAATCTTTACCTGATCTCCTGCGGCGTGGGGTGCTGCTATGCACACCGGTCGGTCCGCGTCGACACTACTGCGGCCACTGCCCTACCGCAACCGCGGGTTGCTTTAGAGTCTTGACTTTCGTATAGTTGACTATTACGGATAGCGACACGTGTGGGGTACGCCCCTTTGAAGGCAGAGACTCCGGGCAAGTGGAGCACGGTAGCTTGAATCGAGAATGAAACCCGGGCATGCAATCCGGATTGTGCCGGGCATCGCGCTACTACTCCCGGCCGAGGCGCCGTTGCGAGGTCAGTTCGGGCGTTGCATACTGATAATGGGGAGGGTACTCCATCATGGCACTCAATGAGATGATCTCCGCTAAGCTCATCACCATCAAGGACAAGCTCGATATCTTCCCGTTCGCCAATGATGCCGTGGTGCTCGGGGCATTGATCGGATTGTCCTATATCGGTATCGCCCTCACGCGCGTCTCCCCACAGGCGGGCCATCTCTATTGGATGGTCATGATCCCGGTCTTCGGGCTCATCAGCCTCCTGGCGCAGTGGCAGGTCGTGCGGGCGAACCGTGAGAAATGGAGTCGGCTCCTGCGCAGGCAACTATTCCATTGGCTCGCATTATGGGTGGCCGTGCACTTAACGTACAGGCTCCTGAATGTGGGTCTCCTGACCCACGAGTCGGTAGGTTTCGTCGTCTTCCTGCTCTTGGCGTTCTCGTTCTTTCTTCAAGGAGTCTACGTCGACTGGCGCTTCTACATCTTGGGGGGGTTTCTCGCCGTCAGCCTCGTGGTGGCTATGTATGTTACGACCTTTCTATGGGTCATGCTTTTCCTGGCCATCGCATTTGTGGCCGTTGGCGTGTGGTACAGCAGAGCGCAGAGCCGCGCGCCGGAGGCCTCTACCTGAGAGCGCTCAGGAAGCACGACCGGTGTTTCTGCATCAGGGCCCTGCCGATTGCTTAGACGGGTAGTCACGGTGGAACGCTTCAGCCTGATCACGGTTCTCAAATACCTAGCGGGGATCCTCCTCGCCCAGGCCGCGGCCGTCGTCATGACGATTGCGGTGTTGCAGACACGCTCGGTGGAGCATTGGGGTGTGTTCGCCGTGTTCGCATTGCTGATCGCCATATTCGCCGCGCTTTGGTTCGCGTCGATCGCCAACGGTACCAGGCACCACGCCGTCGCTCGCGTGAAGGACGATTTTGCCCGGGAGCGGGAAAAGATCCGTGTACAATCAGAAAAAGACAAGAGCAAGCTGATAGCACAGACCCACCGCGAGACCCTCAAGACCATTCGCCGCGTGCAGGCCGGGGCGAGCTTCAAGGTCGGTCTGGGTTTCGCGGCGCTCTTGGGCCTGGGTGGCATTCTGTTGGTGAGCCAATTCGTGACGGTCGGTTTACTGACCCTGTCCACGGCCGGTGGTGCCTTGCTCGGCTACGTGGTGCGGGCTCGCCAGGAGTATACAGGCCGTCAGCAGGCCACGGGTGAGCGCATGTTCCGCAGGTCTGGGCGATCGGGGATCATCGAGGATCAGACATTACCGCTGACCCTGGATGGTCTGGTCGAGAAGCACACACCCACAACGAGGACATGAGGAGGAAACCCTATGAGCATGTGGAAAACCCTATCTGCTTTGGCGGGCGGGGCGGTTGCCGGTCCGGTAGCCGGCAAGGTCGTCGATGCGGCCATCACCTTGCTCAATAACCCGCAAACGGGCGGGCTGGCGGGTCTGGTGCAGACGTTTCGGGACAAGGGCTTGGACGATGTCGTCTCGTCCTGGATCGGCACCGGAGAGAACCGCGCGGCCTCCGCGGAAGAGATGCACCAAGCCCTGGGTGAAAACCGCATCCAACAGGTAGCCCAATCGGCGGGCGTCACCAACCACGAGGCCAGCCAGGGCCTGGCGGCCCTCCTGCCCCAGCTCATCGATATGCTCACGCCCGACGGCAAGTTGCCCGAGGGTGCGGGTACACAGGGCGGTGGGGCACAGACCGACGGGATCGCGCAGGCCCTCGCCGCGATCCGCAACAAGCTTATGGCGTGAACGGCATGACCGATAGGCAGGGCCGGCGGGTGATGTCCTCATGTGTCGACGCATCCCCTCCCTGTTCGCGGCGATCGTCGCGACCGATCATGCTAAAGAAGCGCTGGCGGTCTTAGAACAGGCCGGCGCCCACGAGAGCTGGCGGCCCTTGTACGAAGCCCTGCGCGCTGCCGCCGAGGGATCGGCGAAGTATCTGCGCCAAGTCGCGCCCGAGGTGCGGGTCGTCGCCGAGGAGATCCTTCGCGAAATCGCACCCCATCTGTACGAAACATGACGGCCACACCCGGACCGAAGGGCAGCCTCCTCCTCGGCAACCTGCGCGAGTTTTCGCAGGACATGCTGGGCTTCTTCACGCGCTCGGCCCGCGACTACGGCGATGTGGTACGCCTGCGGCTCGCGGATCGTACCGCCTTTCTCGTGAACCACCCCGCGCATATCGAGACGGTGCTCGTCCGGCAGCATGAGCGGTTCATCAAGCACCGTTTCTTCTGGAGCCGGGTGCGGGCGCTGTTCGGCCAGGGCCTGGTGGCGAGCGAAGGGGCGTACTGGCGCCAGCAGCGGTTGCTCATGCAGTCGTCGTTCAACCGCGAGCACCTGGCGCGCTATACGCAGATTATGGTCGCAGAGGCCGAGGCGACGCTCGCCCGCTGGAGAGATGGAGAACTGCGCGATCTGCACGAGGAATTCACTCGCCTCACCCTGCACATCGCGCTACGGGTGTTTTTCAGCGCGGAGCCAACGCAACGCACGCTCGGGCTCGCCCGGGCCTTCACGGCGGCGGCCGAGGAGATCATCCTGCGCCTGCGTATGCCGATGCCTCTGCCCGATTGGGTCCCGACGGCCGGCAACCGGCGCTATCTCGATGCGGTCCGGCAACTCGAAGCGGCGGTCTATGCCATCATCGCCGAGCGCCGCCGTAGCCCCGATGTCCGCAGATTCAAGACCGAGCGTTCCGACCTCCTGGGCGCCCTCCTCGCCGCTCGCGACGAAGCGGGCCGGCCGCTCTCCGATCGGCAGTTGCGCGATGAGGCCATCACCATGCTCCTCGCCGGCCACGAGACCACGGCCCTGGCGTTGGTGTGGACGTGGTACCTGTTGGCGCGGGATCCCGGCGCAGCCCAGGTGTTAGAGGCCGAGGCACGCGGCGTTCTGGGCGGGCGCCCGGCGGGCGCGGCCGATCTGGACGCCCTGCCCTACACCCGCGCCGTGGTCCAGGAGGGGCTCCGGCTCTACCCGCCGGCCTATACCATCGGCCGGGAGGCGCGCGCCGAGGTCCGGCTGGACGGCCATTCCATCCCGAAAGGCGCAACGGTGTTCATGAGCCCCTGGGTCATGCACCGCGACCCTCGTTACTACGAAGAGCCCGAGGCGTTTCGCCCGGAGCGCTGGTTGGGTGATGCCCCGGCCGGCCTGCCCCGTTTCGCCTATTTCCCATTCGGCGGCGGGGCGCGGGTGTGCATCGGCAATACCTTCGCGCTAAGCGAGCTCGTGCTGGTGATGGCGACCATCGCGCGACAGGGGCGCATCTATCTCACGTCGGATCGCGCGATCGCGCCACGCCCCTTGATCACGTTGCGGCCGGCGGAGCCCATCAACGCGCGTTTTATTTTACGGGGATCGGGGTAATGGGGCCGCCTCCTAATACCGCAACCGCAACGTCGGGGAACACGACCTCTCGTCGATTGGTGATGGTAGTCCGAAAGGCGTGAATGCGCCACTGTGTGTAGACTCGCATATTACCACTTCGCCTGGTGCAATGCCCCTGATTCAGCCCTCCCTGAACCACGCAAGCACAGCGTATTACCTCTCAGCTCTCCGTGCGCAGTAACGACATTCGGATCAACCACTACCGGAAGATTGCCGAATGCCGTAGGATGAAAAAGCAACCCGGAGGCTTGTATGCTATTCCCATGTATTGTGCCCGTTATAGGTCCTGCTGCAAAAGGCGAACCTTCCAGGCTGATTTGACATCCATTTTGTTCAATCGTGATTCCGATCGGCTGAGAAGGAGGATCTATAGTTACTCCAACGATGCCTTCGCACACAGTGCGGAAATCCCCTGTACCACCCCAGGGTCCAGCTATCTGCTCGCAGTCCTGTTGTTGCGCGGGAACCTCGGCCGCTGTGGGAGTGATGTATAGATTCACGATGAGAAAGATGAAGAGCGCCATGGGGTAACGTTTGAGCACTTTTCTCTCGAAAGACATGACCGCGATAAAAGATAAGAAATTCAATGCCGTGGGAATGCGAATAGGGACTTTAAACGCCCTTTCTCGTCACGACGTAGAGTACTGCTGGGCTCGTGAGCTGTCAAGCATACGGGTCCGCGGCCGGTACCGTCCAGACACATAGGTAACAGTTTATTTAGTCCACGGACTTGGGTAACAGTTTGTTCACACTAGCGCTCGGCGAACCAGTTTTCGATACGCAGGCCCTCGATAGGCTTGAAGTGGCGCATATTCCGCGTGACCAGGACTAGACCATGCACCATGGCAGTTGCCGCGAGCAGCGGGTCCAGATCGCCGGCCTCTCGGCCTTTGCGTCGTAGCTCAGCACCGATTTCCCCGCCGCGCTCGGCAATTTCCGCGGTCACCAGGAGCCAGCTTGCCACCACTGGCAAAA
This sequence comes from Gammaproteobacteria bacterium, assembly GCA_013697045.1. GTDB lineage: Bacteria > Pseudomonadota > Gammaproteobacteria > JACCXJ01 > JACCXJ01 > JACCXJ01. The sequence goes on from JACCXJ010000154.1 coordinate 6,868, forward strand.
GTTCTCGTTGCAGGCGCGCCCAAAAGAGGTCCGCGTCTTGCCGCAGGCTGGCGCCGTAGCGCAGTTCGTAGCGCGACAAAACCGAGGCAAACAAATCCCTCGTTCGCCGCTTGCCCAGAGCGGCCGCGACCCTTGCATCCGGCGCCGGACGCACAATCTCGCTCAGCACGTTGGTGTCGAGCAGATACATGCTCAAGGGTCGGCGAACGGATCACGCGGGGGCGAAAACCGGCTGCGGCGGCGAATGTCTTCCAATGCCTCAAAAAAAGCCGCATCGTCGATTCCATCCGGATTGGTGACGGTGCCATCTGGATGGAAGACAAGCTTCTTGGCCCAAGACTGGAGTGGATCCTCCACGCTCGGCAGCGGAGGAGTCTCTAGCCCACGTCTGATGAGTTCCGCGACTACGTCCTTCAGTTTGCGGCCGGTCGCGGTGGCTCGGACCTTCACTGCGTGCATCAAGTCCTCAGGAATCTCAAGTGTGGTCTTCATGGCTCGATCTCCATAAATCTGGGTTTACGGGAAGTCTAGCTCAAGACTGGTATTCCTGGAATGCCGCCACCAGCCCGGCAAGGTTGTGCGGCGGGCGGGCCTCGAAGCCTTCTGATCCGCATAAACAAACCGGTAGTTGGGCCGGCCCTCCGCCCCGCTCGCGGCGCTGGCATCCGCGCACCACTGCTTGAGCCGGGCCATCTTCTGCGGCAGATCAAGTTCCGCGCGGCCCTTGATCTCGACGATCCAGATCGCGCCATCGGTGGTCTTGACGAGAAAGTCGGGAGCATGGTTCGAGAGGTCGCCGTCGGCCTTCACGTAGTCGATCTCGAAGCGGCGAGGTAGTTCTTGGCGAAGGCGACTACATCCGGCACGTCGTCGAGAAAGCGCGCGAAGCGGGACCGAGGGTTTACTCGGGCAGCATGCTGGCGGTGGCCGAGTACGCGCAGGCCGACGAGGGTGGTGACGTTGCGTACGTCTCAACCCTCCTTGAGGATCGGGACGGAGACGACGGCTTTGTAAGGGCTGGCCCAGGGTCCGAGCTATGAGGCGGTCTTGACCAAGACGCGCTGGTTAAAAGCGTCCCTGGAGCTGAGAAACGGGCGGGCCCCCCGCCTCTTCAGTCCGCGACCGTGGCCTCGCGCGCGGCTACCCGCAGGGCCAGATCCTCGCCCTCGACGGTGATGACGACATGCCCCCCGCCTTCGAGCTTGCCGAACAGGAGCTCTTCGGCGAGCGGGCGTTTGACCTTGTCTTGGATCAGGCGGCCCATGGGACGCGCGCCCATGAGGAGGTCGTGGCCGTGCTCTGCGAGCCAGGCGCGGGCCTTTTCGTCGACCTCCAAACTGACATCCTTGGCATCGAGCTGGGCCTCCAACTCGGCCAGGAACTTCTCGACGACCTGGGCGATGGTCTGATCGTCCAAGGGATTGAACTGCACGATGGCGTCCAGGCGATTGCGGAACTCGGGGCTGAAGATGCGCTTGATGGCCTCGCTCGCATCGCTCATGTGGTTCTGGACGGTGAAGCCGATGGAGGCGCGGCTGATCCGATCGGCCCCGGCATTGGTGGTCATGATGATGATGACGTTGCGGAAGTCGGTCTGGCGCCCGTTGGTGTCCGTCAAGGCCCCGTGGTCCATGACCTGGAGCAAGAGGTTATAGACATCGGGGTGGGCCTTCTCGATCTCGTCGAGGAGCAGGACGGCATGCGGGTGCTTGTTGATCGCCTCGGTCAGAAGGCCACCCTGATCGAAGCCCACATAGCCCGGCGGCGCCCCGATGAGGCGCGACACCGTGTGGCGCTCCATGTACTCCGACATGTCGAAGCGCACCAGCTCGATGCCCATGATGCGCGCGAGCTGGCGGCTGACCTCGGTCTTGCCGACCCCAGTCGGCCCGGCGAACAGGAACGAACCGATGGGCCGCCCCTGGTCCCCGAGCCCCGATCGCGACATCTTGATGGCCGAGGCCAGCCCCTCGATGGCCTGATCCTGGCCGAACACCACGAGCTTGAGGTCGCGGGCGATGTTCTTGAGCGCGTGCTTGTCCGAGGCCGACACGCTTTTCGGGGGGATGCGGGCGATCTTGGCGACGATGTGCTCGATATCGCCCACCCCGATGACCTTTTTCCGGCGCGAGGGCGGCACGAGCTGCTGGCTGGCGCCGACCTCGTCGATGACGTCGATGGCCTTGTCGGGCAGGTGGCGGTCGCTCAGGTAGCGCTCCGTCAACTCGGCCGCGGCGCGTAGCGACTGGTGGGTGTACTTGACCCCGTGATGGTGCTCGAATCGGGACTTGAGCCCCGCCAGGATCTTGATGGTGTCCTCGACGGAGGGCTCGCTGATGTCGATCTTCTGGAAGCGCCGTGACAAGGCCCGGTCCTTCTCGAAGATACCGCGGTATTCCTGGTAGGTGGTGGAGCCGATGCACTTGAGCTCGCCGGAGGCGAGCACCGGTTTGATGAGGTTGGAGGCGTCCATCACCCCGCCCGAGGCGGCGCCCGCCCCGATGATGGTGTGGATCTCGTCCACGAACAGGATCGCACCGGGGTCGCGCTGCAGGTGCGCCAGGACGCCCTTCAGGCGCTTCTCGAAGTCCCCGCGATACTTGGTGCCGGCGAGCAGGGCACCCAGGTCCAGCGCATAGAGAGTGCTCCGGGCCAGAACCTCGGGGACCTCCCCATCGACGATCATCTTGGCCAGGCCTTCGGCGATGGCGGTCTTGCCGACCCCGGCCTCGCCCACATAGAGCGGGTTGTTCTTGCGGCGGCGACACAGGATCTGGATGGTCCGCTCGACCTCCTGCCGGCGTCCGATCAGCGGGTCGATCTTTCCGAGCTGTGCCTGACGGTTCAGGTTGACCGTATAGGCCTGGAGGGGATTGGCGCCGGTCTCGCCGCCGTTTTCACCTTCCGCCTCGGGCCCCCCGCCGTAGTCCTCGCCGTCGGCGGTCTTAGTGATCCCGTGGGAGATGTAGTTCACGAGGTCCAGGCGCGTGATGTTCTGTTTGTTCAGGAGATAGACCGCCTGGGACTCGCGCTCGCCGAAGATCGCGACCAGGACGTTGGCCCCCGTGACCTCTTTCCTGCCGGCGGACTGCACATGGAAGACGGCCCGCTGCAACACGCGTTGGAAGCCCAGCGTCGGTTGGGTGTCCCGGCTGTCGAGGAGCGGCAGGAGCGGTGCGGTCTCGCGGATGAAGGACGCTAGATCCTTGCGTAACTGCTGGAGATCCGCGCCACAGGCACGCAATACCTTGGATGCCTCGCCGTTGTCGAGCAGCGCGAGCAGCAAATGCTCGATGGTGATGAACTCGTGGCGCTGCGCCCGCGCCTCCTTGAAGGCGCGGTTGAGTGTGACTTCCAGTTCCTTACTCAGCATGGGTGCGTGCCTCAGGCCTGTTCCAGGGTGCATAACAGGGGATGTCGGTGCTCGCGCGCGAAATCATTGACTTGGGCGGTCTTGGTCTCGGCGATCTCATGGCTGAACACCCCGCAGATCCCGCGGCCGGCGATATGGACCTCGAGCATGATGCGGGTGGCGTCCTCCCGGTTCTTGGCAAAGAAGCGCTCGAGCACTTGGACCACGAAGTCCATGGGGGTGTAATCGTCATTGACCAGGACCACCTTGTAGAGGGGAGGACGCCTGAGCCGCGGGCGGGCCTCCCGTAGCGCCACGTCACCGTGATCGTGTTCGGTCTTCTCGGACATCGCCTCGGCGTCCACACCGTCCGTCTCGCCTATTATACGAAGCGGATCGGCAGATTCCATATACACCGAGCGCTTCGGTACACGCGGTCGCGGGATCCCGTTCCCGGGGGCCGGGCGCAAGCGCGTTCGGTTCGCATCGCCCTCGTAGAATGTTGCGTTGCAGCGTAAGATGTCGAGGTCGCGGCGGGCCGGAACCAGGTGGCCCTCGCCATCACCCCCCGGTGGGTGTACTTGGCGATGGCCGCAAGGTTACAATCGATTGCTCTACGGAGACCCGGGGCACGGCCCTGCCGATCCACGGCGAGATTCGGTGGGAAGCGCTTTCAGGGTCGCAGCATCGAGGACGCGGCGTCGCGGCTCGGCGAGCCCATGACCGGGACCGGGCGGGTGGCCTGTCCGGCCCTAGAGGCCCAACTGTTTGGAGTTTCGGGAGAGAAGCGATGTCGTTCGAGAACGAAGTGAAGACGCTGGAAGAGGACTGGGCGACCAATCCTCGTTGGAAGGACGTCGAGCGCGGGTACAGCGCGGCGGAGGTCGTGAACCTGCGCGGGAGCCTGCACATCGAACATACCCTGGCCCGACGCGGCGCCGAGAGGCTGTGGGGCCTGATCCACACGGAGCCCTTCGTCAACGCGCTCGGCGCCCTCACCGGCAACCAGGCCGTGCAGCAGGCCAAGGCCGGGCTCAAGGCGATCTATCTCTCCGGGTGGCAGGTCGCGGCGGACGCCAATAGCGCCGGCACCATGTATCCCGACCAATCGCTCTACCCGGTGGACAGCGTGCCTTGTGTCGTGCGCAAGATCAACAATGCGCTGACCCGTGCCGACCAGATCGAGCATGCCGAGGGCAACCACGCGATCGATTGGTTCCTGCCGATCCTGGCGGATGCGGAGGCCGGTTTCGGCGGCGTGCTGAATGCCTTCGAGCTCATGAAGCACATGATCGAGGCGGGCGCCGCGGCTGTGCATTTCGAGGATCAACTGGCCTCGGCGAAGAAGTGCGGGCACATGGGCGGCAAGGTGCTGGTGCCGACTCAGGAGGCGGTGCAGAAGCTCATCGCCGCACGGCTCGCGGCCGACACCATGGGCGTGCCGACGCTCATCGTGGCGCGCACCGATGCCGAGAGCGCGAATCTGATCACCTCGGACATCGACGAGCGCGATCGGGAATTTTGTACCGGCGAGCGCACGGCGGAAGGCTTTTGCTGCGCCCGCAAGGGATTGGATCAGGCCATCGCCCGCGGCATCGCCTACGCCCCCTACGCCGACCTCATCTGGTGCGAGACCCAGACCCCGGACCTCGGTTTTGCGAGGATATTCGCCGAGAGCGTGCGCAAGGTGCACCCGAACCAGCTCTTCGCCTATAACTGCTCACCTTCGTTCAATTGGAAGCACAAGCTCGACGACGCCACGATCGCAAAGTTCCAGCGCGAGCTGGGCGCCATGGGCTACAAGTTCCAGTTCATCACCCTGGCCGGATTCCACGCCCTCAATTATTCGATGTTCAGCCTGGCGCATGATTATGCGGCACGCCAGATGTCGGCCTATGTGGAGTTGCAGGAGGCCGAGTTCCGGGCCGAGGCCCAGGGCTATTCGGCCACCAAGCACCAGCGCGAGGTCGGCACCGGTTACTTCGATGCCGTGACCCAGGCCATCACGGGCACCTCGTCCCTCACGGCACTGTCCGGATCGACGGAAGAGGCGCAGTTCGAGACGCCCAAGGCGGCCGGCGCGGCGCACTAGACCGCGGGCATCCGCCTGCCAAAGCGAAGGCGGGTGGGAGGGCCGGACGCCTGGCAGTTCAGTCGACCGGACGGTCCGCCGCGGGCCGCCGATCCCGGCGTCCCTGTTTAAGGAGACCGCTGGCCATCAACCAAAAGCTCTAAGAAGCGCTCATTGCCGCAGGAGCTCCCGATGATCTGGCTAAACGAGCGGCCGCCAGCGTATTGAGCCGGGACGACTTTAATCAGTTGGCAACCAAGACCGACATCGCCGAGCTCAAAGCAGACCTAATCAAATGGATGGCCGGCCTCATTATTGGCTCGGTCGTGGCGATGACCGGCATCTTCGTGCGCTTGTACGGCTAATGATACCAGCCTGACATTGGATGGAGTGGGATGTTGGATTAACAAAATTCAATGGTACGGTAGCCAATTAGGGGTAGTCAGTGGCGCACGATTACGCGGCGCGCCAGATGTCGGCCTATGTGGAGTTGCAGGAAGCCGAGTTCCGGGCCGTGGCCCAGGGCTATTCGGCCATCAAGCACCAGCGCGAGGTCGGCACCGGTTACTTCGATGCCGTGACCCAGGCCATCACGGGCGGTACCTCGTCCATCACGGCGCCGGATCGACGGAAGAGGCGCAGTTCGAGGCGCCTAAGGCGGCCGGCGCGGCTCATTAGGCCTAGCCCGGATTTATCACCACCACCCTGCTGCGACCGCCGATCCGCTCGGTCTGGCGGGCCGTCTTTGCGCTGCGCACTCCTGCTCCGCGCAAAGCCCGGCCCCGGCCGCCCGCTCGACGAGCCTGTCGTCCACCGGACGACAAGCTCATCCGCCTCGTCCTTCAAGCCGGCTCGACGTAGTGTCAGCTACGCCTTCGCCGTCTTCAGTCCGTGCGGCCCGCCAGACCGGCGCCTCGGCGGCCTCGCGATGGGCAGTGGTCCCGCCCATCCAGTGAAGTCGGGTGGCTGACCGCACGTCTTCCTCGGTGGCCCCCAGCCAAAGCACCAGGGTCCCGTCGGCAGAGTCGCTGAGGCTCTTCAAGCGCTTCACCGGAAACGCATCACCGCTTGTCTCCGGAGTTCCGTGGTGCGATACTTCAGGCGCCTTGGCCCAACCAGGCGTACGAAGGGGACGCCGCGAAAAGCGCGGCGTCCCTCAACCCTTTGGTTAGATGGCAAGTGTTCGACGGTACTCCAGTAGTGTTTCGAACGCATCAACTGAGCGAGATGAGACATGGCACGACTCAGCACCAGCTACGATTCCCGTACCCGTAATGGCGGCGAACCATATATACCCATCACCAGCGACGATTCCCGTAATGGCGGCCGACTCGCTACGGAGATCGAAGCGAAGCTGAAAGGGCGCGATCCGGTCTCGCTTGGCCTTGAGAACCAGCTACTTACTGATCTCAGTCGACACGAACTGGAATATTCGAAGTTCGGTCTTGCAACCGGGGTTGTGCTGGCGGCTCTCGGTGTTGGAACATTCGTCTGTGGAGTGCTATCGCCGACTGAGTTGACGATGGGACTTCCGGGCTTGAAAGTGGAAGTCCTCGGAGGGGCCGGAGCTGTCCTGTTCATTCTGGGCACCGCTGTTGTCTGGATCACGCGGCGACAGGTGAAGATCAAGCGCTAGCTTCGTTCTTGTTGCGCTAAGCGCGGCCAGAGCACCGGGGTTCAATGGGCAAAGGAGCCCAGGGGTAGTGAGTAACAAATCCCCGGCAGAGCCGGGGGCTTTCGTTCTTGAGCCGCTCAAAGCGGCTATCCGGGGTCGCTAACGCGGCCCCAATGTTCTTGGGCCACCTAAAAGGTGGCGATTCAGCGCCAGAGGTTCAGATGCTCAAGACGCTGATCCTCTCGCTCCTGGTTACGGATGTACTCTCCGATCATCCCCTCATCACGACCCACCGTCGAGACGAAGTATCCCCGCGCCCAGAAGTGCTGCCCAACAAAATTGCGCTTCCGCTCGCCGTACACCCGGGCCAAGTGGATCGCACTCTTACCCTTGATGAACCCGATCACTTTTGCTGGTTCCCAAGCTCGAGCTTGGGAACCCGGTCGGGAAGCTCAGCTTCCGGGAACTCATCCCCACGTTGGAATTTGGAAACGCATAAATCAAGAGCCAATAGGGCCAACCGCGCGCCCCCCACCCTGAATCCACCCGTAGACCACTCGACATGCCTCGGAGCCGTTACCGTGTTCTCCAAGAACCATGCCCACACTTCCTAGAACCCGGTCGCGTCGACCAGCCGGAACGTTAGCGGTATTCCAGTACCCGAAATGTTGCCGGGCAGCAAGGCTTGATGAGGTGGACCGGGCCTGGTGATGGGGGCGTGAAGCGGGAGCTTCACGCACTGGGTTCCCAAGCCGGAGCTTGGGAACCAGCAACCGCTTGGGTTTGTCCGCTCTATCGGCGGACAAGCTCACTTGGACGCCACGCTCGGCGCGGTCTCGAACACTAGTTTCCCGGTCTCCAAACGGGGAGCGCGCCTGGATAGGTGCAGAATTTCAACGCCGACCACCTGATTCTCCACGTTGTAATCCAACACGATACCTGGAGACACCTCCTCGGACTCGACGATCGTCGAGTCGTCCAAACGCAAATAGAGCGCATCGGCGTCTTGGTCTACATGTAATCTCATATTTTTCCTCTCATACTCCGGTCAAAGAATACGCTGACAACGCGAACCGGTTCAACTGAGCGCTCGACCACCACGCGGAGCACTCGCCCGCCGAATTCGGGAATGGATCGGTAACGGCGTTCCAGCGAGGCATCGTCCGGGTCGAGTCGACACAGAGCCGGCTCGTTCAGGGCGCGCTCCAGCCATTCAAGCGGGATCTCCCGCTCCGCCAGCACCTTCTTTGCGTGCTCGGTTAACGTGTAGTTCATTCGTCCCCGCCCTCCGCATCCCGACCCATGCGGTACGTGATGTCGTGGTTGACGATGAAGTAGCCCGTAGCGCGGGTTAGCGGCTTTATCGCGTAACCCGCCTTCCGGAAGGCTGCGCATGAGGTCGGCGCCGGAAGTTCCTTAGGTGGGTTACGATGCAAACGGCGTGCGTCGCCCATATATGAACTACTTGCGCCCACCGGGCGGCTTGCCGTAACGATCGATGTAGTCGGTGGCGAGGGATTCGGCCTTGCGCAACGCATCGCCGGACAGCGCACTCGCGGCCGTCTTTTTCTCGGTCGCGGCCTGGGTATTCCCGAGATGGGCCGCTACGCCGAACCAGGCATAGGCGATCTCCATGTCCTTCGATACGCCCTGGCCTTTCGCGTATAGCTGGCCCAGGCGGTACTGGGCCTGGGCGACGCCCTGCTCGGCGGCGCTCGTGAGCCAGCGTGCCGCCTCCTTGGGGTCTGGGGCCACCCCCTGGCCGTTCAAGTACATGTTCCCGAGATAATACTGGGCGTACGGGTGGTGGGCGGTCTCGGCCAGCGGCCGCAGCATCATGAGGGCCTGATCGTAGCGGCCCTGCGCGTGGGCCATCACCGCCTCGGTGAACTGCGCCCGTGCCGGATCAGGCAGGAGGGCCGCCAGGACCAGAACCAGAAAGGGACGTCGTATCATGGCCGGCTCGGCTCCGTCTGTTACAATGCCTGCATGTTCCCCGATCCGCGTGGCGATTACCACGTGCCGCGCGCGGCTCCTCCCGCCGGCTGGCGGCGTTTCGCTCGATGAGCACCTTCAGGGCGTTCCGCGTCCATCGCGAGGCCGACACCATCGGCGGGCGCATTGAATGGATCGACTTCCACGATCTCAGCCCCGGGGAGGTGGTGATCGACGCCGCCTACTCGAGCGTCAATTACAAGGACGCCCTGGGCGCCACCGGTGCCGGGAAGATCCTCACGCGTTTTCCTTTGGTCGCGGGAGTGGATGTCGCGGGGACGGTCGAGTCGTCCGAAGACCCGCGCTTTCGCCCCGGCGATCGAGTGCTCGTGACCGGCTATGAGCTCGGTACCGGCCACGACGGGGGTTACGCCGAAAGGGTGCGGGTGCCCGCCGAGTGGGTCGTACCCCTGCCATCGGGTCTTACCCTGCGCGACGCGATGGCGCTCGGCTCGGCGGGGCTCACCGTCGCATTGTGCGTCAAACGCTTCGAGGACAACGGCCAGGCGCCGTCCCAGGGGCCCATCGTCGTGACCGGCGCGAGCGGGGGGGTGGGCAGCCTGGCGGTGGACGTGCTGTCGGGGCTCGGTTACGAGGTCGTCGCCGTGAGCGGCAAACCCGGCGCCCGCGCGTACCTGGAGCGACTGGGGGCGGCGCGGGTCCTGGATCGCCTGAGCCTCGACCTCGGATCGCGGCCGCTGGAGAAGGCCGAATGGGCAGGGGCCATCGATAACGTCGGCGGGGACGTCCTCGCCTGGCTGACGCGCACCACGCGGTCCTTGGGGAACATCTGCAGCGTCGGGCTGGCCGGCGGCAGCGTCCTCCACACCACCGTCATGCCGTTCATCCTGCGGGGCGTGAGCCTCCTCGGGATCACCTCGGCGGGCTGCCCGACCGCGCTGCGCCATCTCCTGTGGCCACGGCTCGGTACCGATCTCCGACCTCGGCATCTCGATGCCATCGGCGCCACCGAGATTGGCCTCGGAGACCTGCCGCGAACGTTCCAGGCCATGCTGAAAGGCGAGGTGACGGGCCGGATCCTGGTCAGGATCGCCGGTGGGTAGGAGTTTGCCATGACGGCCCGGACCCTCTACGACAAGCTCTGGTCGGCCCATGTGGTGCGGGAATATGACAACGGCCTGGCGCTCGTCTATATCGACCGGCATCTGATCCACGAGGTGACCTCGCCCCAGGCCTTCGAGGGTTTGAGGCTGGCCGGGCGCACGCCGTGGCGCCGGGCCGCGAACCTGGCGGTCTCGGATCACAACGTCCCGACCGTCCACCGGGAATGCATCGAAGACCCGATCTCCAGGCTCCAGCTCGAGACCCTCGATGCCAACTGCGCCGTCTACGAGATCCGGCAGTTCAAGATCCACGACCTCCGCCAGGGGATCGTGCACGTGATCGGCCCGGAGCAGGGCTTCTCGCTGCCGGGGACGACCGTCGTGTGCGGCGATTCCCACACCTCGACCCATGGGGCGCTGGCGGCGCTGGCCTTCGGGATCGGCACCTCGGAGGTCGAGCATGTGCTCGCGACCCAGTGTCTGCAATTAACGAAATCGCGCAATATGCTGGTGCGCGTCAACGGGCGGCTCGCACCTCCGGTCACCGCCAAGGACCTGGTGCTGTACATCATCGGGCGCATCGGAACGGCGGGGGGCACGGGCTATACGATCGAATTCGCCGGCGAGGCCGTCCAGGCCTTGTCCATGGAAGGGCGTATGACCGTGTGCAATATGGCCATCGAGGCGGGCGCCCGCTCCGGGCTCATCGCCGTCGATGATAAGACCATCGGCTACGTGGCCCAGAGGCCGTTCGCGCCGCGCGGGCCTCTCTTCGAGCAGGCGGTGGCGGCCTGGAGGGACCTGCATTCCGATCCCGGGTCGTCGTTCGATCGGGTGGTCGAGATCGAGGCCGCGGGGATCAAGCCCCAGGTTTCTTGGGGGACCTCGCCGGAGATGGTGGTCGCGGTCGATGCGCGGGTCCCGGCGCCGGAGGGCGATGCCGTGAAGCGCGACGGGATGCGGCGCGCCCTGGCCTACATGGACCTGGAAGCGGGGACGCCCATCACGGCGATCCATATCGATAAGGTCTTCATCGGCTCCTGCACCAACTCGCGTATCGAGGACCTGCGCGCGGCGGCCGAGGTCGCACGCGGCCGTCGCCTCGCCCCGAATATCAAGCAGGCGCTGGTCGTGCCGGGCTCGGGGCTCGTCAAGCAGGAGGCCGAGCGCGAGGGTCTCGACCGGGTGTTCATTGAGGCCGGTTTCGAATGGCGCGAGCCGGGGTGTTCCATGTGTCTCGGCATGAACCCCGATCGCCTGTCGCCCGGGGAGCGCTGCGCCTCGACCTCCAACCGTAATTTCGAAGGGCGCCAGGGGCAGGGTGGCCGGACCCATCTCGTGAGCCCCGCGATGGCGGCGGCCGCGGCCATCGCGGGCCACTTCGTGGACGTGCGCGAGCTCTGATCGGCCATGGAGCCGTTCCGGAACCTGTGTGGCATCGTGGTGCCGCTCGATCGCGCCAACGTGGACACCGACGCCATCATGCCCAAGCAGTTCCTGAAGGCGATCGGGCGTACCGGTTTCGGTCCCAATCTCTTCGACGAATGGCGCTATCTCGACCGCGGTGAACCGGGTCAGGATTGCAGCCAACGCCCGCTCAATCCCGATTTCGTCCTCAACGACGCGCGTTATTGGGGTGCCCGGGTGTTTCTGGCACGCGACAACTTCGGTTGCGGGTCGTCGCGCGAGCACGCCGTCTGGGCGTTGCTCGATTATGGGATCCGCTGTGTCATCGCCCCGAGCTTCGCCGAGATCTTTTACAGCAATTGCTGCAAGAACGGGCTGCTCGCGATCCGGTTGCCGGCAGAGGTCATGGATCGGCTGTTCTCCGAGGTGCTGTCAAATCCCGGTTATGCGTTGACGATAGACCTCGCGGGACAGGCCGTGGCGATGCCGGACGGGCAGCTCTTGCACTTCGAGATCGACCCCGGGATCAAACGACGCCTGCTGCTCGGGCTCGACGATATCGCCATGACGATGCAGTCGGCGGAGGACATCCGCCGTTTCGAGGTTCGACGCCGGGCCGAGGCCTCCTGGTTGTTTCCCGAATAGATACTTACGTTCCAAATGTTGAACACAAAAACTCAAACAGATTCTATTTCATGTGCAAATTCAATAAGCTGCCAGCATCAGATTATTCCCTCCCCCTGGCAGGGGGAGGGCGAGGGTGGGGGTTGAGCGTCGCATAGTTCTGAGAGGCTCAACCCCCATCCTACATCCTTCCCCCTTCCAAGGGGAAGGAATCGAAAAGAGCCATACAATTTCCAATATCTTTGGCTAGGTTTCTTCAGGTGGATTATACAACGGCGGCGTTGACCCGTCTTTCGGGTGAACTTTCCGCCCGACCCTGCGTCGAAGGTGGTGGTTGGAGAAGATGGTGGCATAGCAAATGATTGAGTCAACCCTAAACGGAGAGTCGGAGTCATGCTGATCAATAAAACGAACATCGCCGGGCTTGTGCTCGCGAGCGCACTGTGGTCTCAAATCGCGATGGCGGATGTGGTGGAAGTCAAGGCGGTGGTGACCAAGTTTGAACCCGCAGTAGTGTTTATCAAACCAGGGGATTCCGTCAAGTTCACCAACATGGCGGGTCACGACACGGTGGCGATCGAGGGGATGATCCCGGAAGGTGCGCAACCGTGGAAATCGGCGATGGGCGAGGAGATCACCATCACCTTGGATAAGGAGGGCGCCTATGTCTATAAATGCACCCCGCACGTCGGGAACGGCATGCTGGGCGCCATTGTCGTGGGGAAGGTGCCGCCCGCCAACCTCGACGCGATCAAGGCGCACCCGGAGAACAAGGGTATGATTGGCCGTGCCGTGCGCCAGCTCGAAAAGGAATTGGAGGCGCACAAGTAGGCACGGCCGGGCGCCGGGGCTGTAGCTCTACACGACGCAAATGGCGGCTGCGTTCTGCGACGGACGCAGCCGCCGTTTCGTTTTGGCGAGGGAGCGACATGGGGGAGCGCACGACAGTCAACATCAGGGGTGAACAATGAGGTTCCGCTCGGTATCTGAACGCATCGTATCTTTGGGCCCTTCCGTGGCCGGCCCGCTGCTCGTCTCTGCTTTCGCATTGGCACAAGGTACCATTGATGCGGCTGGTGCAGAAGGTCCTGTGGAAGGCCCGCGCACGGCCCTCAAGGTGTGCGCCGACCCTCACGACCTGCCGAGCTCCGACGAGGGGCTCCAGGGCTATGAGAACAAGATCGCGCAGATGTTCGCCGACGATCTCAAGCTCCCCATCGAGTACACCTGGTTTCCGCAGCGCATGGGCTTCATCCGCAATACCTTGCGCAGCACCGAAACCGCCGGTGGCGGCTTCAAGTGCGATATCGTCATGAGCGTCCCGGCCAACTTCGAGCTGGCGGCGACCACCAAGCCCTATTACCGCTCTTCGTGGGTGATGGTATACGTGAAAGGCCGCGGCCTGGATGATGTCCGATCGGCACAAGCCCTCGCCGGTCTACTACCGGAACGCAAGAAAGCGCTGCGCATCGGGCTCTTCGACCGCAGCCCGGCCGCGCTGTGGGTGGCGCACCACGGCCTCATGGAACAGGCCGTCCCCTACCCGATAATGTCCGGCGACCCGCGCGCCTATCCCGGCGAGATCATCGAGAAGGACCTCGTCGGCGACACGATCAATGTGACCTTCGTCTGGGGGCCGATCGCGGGTTACTACGCCAAACGGGTCAAGGGGCACGAGGCCAAGGGGCACGAATTAGCCGTGATCCCGATGCCGTCCGAACCGGGGATCCGGTTCGATTTCGCCATCGCCATGGCGGTGCGCCATGGCGAGAAGGCCTGGAAGGACCAGGTCCAGGGGCTCATCGACAAGCACCGTGCGGACATCCGCGCGATCCTGCTCGACTATGGCGTGCCGCTGCTAGAGGACTGAGAGTTTGGGCAAAAACCGTCGCGAGCGAAGGGATGTCGCGTTGCATCCTCGGCGCGCCAAGCAGGGCCATTCCCTGGCCCTGGCTTTCCGCCGGAGCGCAGGACCGTTTCGCCAGGAGCGAAACGGAGCGCAAGCGCCGAAGGGGCGAGTCCCAAGGACGGGACGAGCAACCCGAGTGTATGTTGAAATACATGAGGATTCCGAGCACCGCCGGAATGCGAGATCCCGAGCGCAGTAGGTTTTTTCACAAACTCTGAGGCCGGATGCCGGCGCCGAGCTCGTGGCTGCGCCGCGCCGCCTTCAGGCGGGTGTTTCTGCGCGCGCTGCTGGGCCTGGCCGCCCTCGTTGGGATGACGGCCACGCACGCGGGGGCGCCGGGTGCGGCCAACCCGGACGATGACCAACGGCAGCTCTCCAAGGCCGAGACCCTGCTGTGGCAGACCGACCACCTGGCCAATGTCCGCCGCCCGAGCAGGCTCCGCTATCGCTATACCAAGACCGGGACGGCGGAGGAGCAGCACACCGACGTCATCGATCTGGAGGTGCTGCGCGTCCACCCCGACGGCCAGAAGGGCGTCCAGGTCCACTATTTCACCGGGAAGCAGGAGAAGCCCGTCCCCGAGCAGGACCCGGTCACCGGCAACCCGGTCCTCGCGGTGTACCTGCAGGCCGAGGTCTACGCGATGAACCGGCGCACCGAAGGGGGCTGGCGCTACTTCCACCGAGCGATCAAGACGGCGCAGCTCGGGGCACGCCGCGGCATACGCGGCGTCGCGACCACCGTTTCGAGACCGGCCGCCCCATACCGCAGCGCACCCACCAGGGGCGCTACGATGATGGGCATTCGCCGAGACAGGGACGGGCGACCTTTCAGGACATTGCCGGGTATGATCCGCGTCATGCGGGAGCGGTGGGCGAAAGACGATGGCGGGGGAGGGGAGGGGGAGGGGTGGCCCCGTATGAGCAGGGCTGAATCACTCGTCGTCGTGCAGGCACGGCTGGCCTCGACGCGCCTGCCGGGCAAGGTCTTGATGGACCTCGCCGGCGAGCCGCTCATCGTTCGCATGGTCGAGCGCGTGGCGGGCATGAAGACCCCGGTGCGGATCGTGGTGGCTACGACGACCGATCCCGCCGACGATGGGCTAGTCTCGGTGTGCCGGGCGGCAGGGATCGAGGTCTTTCGCGGGCACCCGACCGATCTCCTCGACCGTCACCTGGCGGTGGCGCGCCGCTACGGTGCGGAGGTGGTCGCCAAGGTGCCGTCCGACTGCCCGCTCGTCGATCCGGCGGTCATCGACGCGGTCTTCGCACGCTTCGCGGAAGGAGACAGCGATTACACGAGCAACCTGCACCCCGCCTCTTTCCCGGATGGCAACGACGCCGAGGTCATGTCGGTCGAGGTCTTGGAATACGCCTGGCGCGAGGCCCGGTTGGATTTCGAGCGCGAGCACACGACGCCGTTCCTCTGGGAGCAGCCCGGTCGTTTCCGATTGAGTAACGTCGCGTGGGAGGCGCGAGCCGATGGCCGCCCCGGCAGGGACTATTCGATGTCGCACCGCTGGACCATCGATTATCCCGAGGACTATGAATTCATCCGGCGGGTGTACGAGGCCCTGTATCCCGCCGATCCCGCTTTCGGGCTCTACGACGTCCTGGACCTCTTGGACCGCCGGCCGGGGCTTGCGGCGATCAATGCGAAGTACGCCGGCGTCAACTGGTCTCGCCATCACCTGCATCGGCTCCGCACCATCGATCCGGGAGCGACCCGCGCCGTCGGATCCCTATGATGCCCGAGGACGATAAACACCTCGAAGCGCTCGCCCATCGCGTGCGCGGCCATATCGTTCGCATGGCGACCCGCGGGGGTTGTTTCATCGGGGCCTCGCTGTCGTGCGTGGATCTCTTGACGTATCTCTATGCCCGCTGGCTCCGATTCGATCCGGCGCGGCTAGAGGACCCCGAGCGCGATTACCTCTTGCTCTCGAAGGGACACGATGTCCCCGCGTTGTATGGGCTATTCGCCGAGCTTGCGGTCCTCGATCCCGCACGCCTCGAACGGCACCTTGCGCCCGACGACGACATCTACTGGCACCCGAACCGTAATATTCCGGGCGTAGAGTTCCATTCCGGCTCGCTCGGCCACCTGCTTTCGGTGGGCCTCGGCATCGCGCTCGACGTGAAGCTACGCGGCGGCCCGAACCGCGTGGTGGTAGTCCTCGGCGACGGGGAGCTGAACGAGGGATCGGTGTGGGAGGGGGCCCTGGTCGCGGCCGCCAAGGGTATGGACAACCTCGTGGCCATCGTGGACCGCAACGGCTTTCAGGCCAACGTCGCGACCGAGGACCTGATCCCGCTCGAGCCGCTCGAAGAGAAGTTCCATGCCTTCGGCTGGGCGGCATTGCGCATGGACGGCCACGACTT
This sequence comes from Gammaproteobacteria bacterium, assembly GCA_013697045.1. Taxonomy (GTDB): domain Bacteria; phylum Pseudomonadota; class Gammaproteobacteria; order JACCXJ01; family JACCXJ01; genus JACCXJ01. The sequence goes on from JACCXJ010000154.1 coordinate 23,287, forward strand.
CGATTCCATCGAACGCGGCCTGGCGCGCATCCCGATCGATGCGGGCCGGCCGAGCGCCGTCATCGCGGACACCGTGCGCGGCAAGGGCCTGCCGAGCTTGACGGCCCGGGCCGACCGCTGGTTCTGCAACTTCACCTCCGGGGAGGTCGAGATGCTTTTGGAGGAACTGGATGGGACCCGTCAGGCCGTGCTCGCGAGCGAGACCATCGTCGCGAGGTAGGGGCGGGACGATGAAATCCATATCATCTCCTTCCGAAAAGCGACCAGACGTGAAACGGAAATCCTCTTCCGAAACCTCCAAGACGGATTGGGCTCGCCTGAAGACGATGAAAGACGAGGATATTGATCTCACCCCAGACCATCCCGAGGCGGATATCGATCATATCCGCAACGGTATCGTGCGGCATGGACTGAGGCCCGCGCCCGGCAAGACGTCCGTATCTCTGCGAATCGACACCGATGTATTGGAGTGGTTCAAGTCTCAAGGCCCCGGTTATCAAGTCAAGATCAACGCGGTCTTGAAGGCATTCAGGGACGCGTCGGTCTGACCGGGAATAGGCAGAGATCACCGCGCACCGGCCTGGCCTCATGCGTAACGCGGACGGCAAGCGGGAGACCTAAGATTGCAGAGTTACGAAGACGCCCTCTATCGTCTCGCCGAAGAGGACGATCGCCTCGTCGTCATGACGGCCGAGAACCGGGCCGCGATCCGGACGCTGCCCGAGCGCTTGGGGCCGCGCTTCATCGATGTCGGGATCGCCGAGCAAACCATGGTCGGAATGGCGGCGGGACTGGCGCTGCGCGGCCGTATCCCGGTCATCCACGCGCTCGCGACCTTTCTCACGCTCAGGGCCTTCGAGTTCATCCGCACCGATGTCGGGATCCCGGGCCTGCCCGTCAAGCTCGTGGGGAGCTTCCCGGGCTTCGTCTCGGAGGCCAACGGCCCGACCCATCAAGCCATCGAGGACGTGGGGCTCATGCGCGGCATCCCCAGCATGAAGGTCTTCTGCCCCGCGGACCTCGATGATTTGCTGATCGGGCTCGATACGGTGCTCCGCGACCCTGCACCGTATTACATCCGCTATAACGCCCAGAGCCCCGTGGTCACCCACAGCCCCGACTTCGTCTCCGGCCGTGCCGAGGTGCTGGCCGAGGGCCGGGACGCGACGTTCTTGACCTATGGCGTGCTGTTCTCGGAATGTTATAAGGCGGCCGAGCGCTTGCGGAAAAACGGCCTGTCGGTCGGGCTCGTGAACCTCCGGACCTTGAAGCCGGTGGACCGGGATCTCCTCGTCGCCCTGGCCCGTTCCTGCCGGCTTCTGGTGGTCGTCGAGGACCACTTCAAGACCGGCGGCCTGTATTCCATCCTGGCCGAGACCCTGCTCGATGCGAGGGTCACGGCCGAGACCCTGTGCCTGTCGCTCCCCGACCGCTGGTTCAAACCGGCGCTCTACCCGGCGCTCCTGGAGCACGAGGGCTACACGCCGGAGGCCCTGGCGCGCAAGGTCCTGGCCCGGCTAGAACGTCTCTGAGAGCTTGTGAAAAAATCTACTGCGCTCGGGATCTCGCCTTCCGGCGGTGCTCGGAATCCTCATGCATTTCAATATACACTCCGGTTCCTGCGCTCCGGCGGAAGGCGACCTCCCTTCGCTCGCGACGATTTTTTCACAAGCTATGAGGGGATCTAATGCCGAACCGAGTCCAGTCCAACCCCCAACTGCCCTGCATCGAGCGCTCGGACGCCCTCTGGGCGCGGGCGCAGGGGCTCATCCCGGCGGGCACCCAGACGCTCGCCAAGGGACCCACGCAGTTCTCCCGGGGCGTCGCGCCCAAGTACCTCGCACGCGGCCGCGGCGCGCGGGTGTGGGACGTGGACGGCAACGAGTTTCTCGATTTCAACATGGGCATCGGTCCCATCATCCTGGGCTACTGCCACCCGGCGGTGGACGAGGCCATCCGCCGCCAGCTCGAAGACGGGATCACCTTCTCGCTCATGCACCCCCTGGAGGTCGAGCTCGCGGAGCTCCTGCGCGAGGTCGTGCCGCATGCCGAATCCGTGCGTTTTTCGAAGACCGGCTGCGACGCGACGAGCGCCGCGGTTCGGCTAGCGCGTGCCTACACCGGGCGCGAGCGGGTGCTGTGCTGCGGTTATCATGGCTGGCACGACTGGTACATCGCCGTGACCGATCGGGCCGCCGGCATCCCGGCCGCGACCGCCGAGCTGACCAGCACCTTCCGCTACAACGACATCGATTCGGTGCTCTCGACGCTCGATACCGACACCGCCTGCGTGATCCTGGAGCCCTTCACCTTCGAGCGCGAGCAAGACGGTTTTCTCGCGGAGCTGCGGCGGCTCTGCGATCGGAACGGCGCGCTCCTCATCTTCGACGAGATGTGGACCGGCTTCCGCTGTGCCCTCGGTGGGGCCCAGGCGTTCCTGGGGGTGCGCTCGGACCTGTCGCTCTTCTCCAAGGCCATGGCCAACGGCATGCCGATCTCGGCCGTGACCGGCCGACGGGACGTGATGTCGCTCCTGGAAAAAGACGCGTTTTTTTTTACCACCTTCGGCGGCGAGACCCTGTCGCTCGCCGCCTCGATCGCCTGCATCCGGCACCTCCGCGATCACGGGGTCATCGAGCGCATCGCTGGGCGCGGCCAGTCGCTCCTGGATGGCCTGCAACGGCTCATCGGGACGCTCGGGCTCGATTACGTCTCGGTCACGGGCTATCCGTTCCGGACGCTGGTCAGTTTCGATACCCCGGCGGGCGATACCCGTGCCGGCGATTCGCTCGTCCTGAAGACGCTGGTGCAGCAGGAGCTGATCCGGCGCGGGGTCCTGTGGGCCGGCATCCACAACCTCTGCGACGCCCATACGCCCGAGGACATCGACTACACGCTCGCCGCCTACGGCGAGGCGCTCGGCGTCCTCAAGGCGGCGGTCGATGCCGGGCGGGTCTCGGAGTCCCTCGAGGGGGCGCCGATCGAGCCGGTGTTCCGCAAGACCGGTGGGTTCCACACCAAGCCGCGGGCAAAGGCACGGGAGAGGTGACGAGCACGACGCAGCTCTTCTTGCTAGAGGGCCGGACGGCGATCGTGACCGGCGCGACAGGTTTGCTCGGCCGCGAGCACTGCCGCGCTCTGGCGGAGGCCGGGGCCCGGGTGGTGGCGACGGACCTCGATGCCGCCGCGTGCGATCACTTGGCCGCCGAGATCGGGGCCGGTGCCTTCGGCCATCGGGCCGACGTGACCATTCCGGAGTCCCTCGAAATCCTGCTGGCGGCGGTGCTCTCGATCACAGGAAGGGTGGACGTGCTCGTCAACAACGCGGCGCTGAACGACCGCTACGAGGACCCGTCCACCGCGCTGGAATCGTCGCGCTTCGAGCGTTACCCGCTCGAGCTCTGGGAACAGGCCCTCAAGGTCAACGTGACCGGGGTCTTTCTCTGCTCACAGGTGATCGGTACGCACATGGCCGAGGTCGGGCGCGGCAGCATCGTCAACATCGCCTCGACCTATGGCGTCGTGGCCCCGGATCAATCGCTCTATCTCGACCCCGAGGGCCGCCGGCGTTTCTACAAATCCCCCTCCTACCCGACCAGCAAGGGCGCGGTGCTGGCCTTCACCCGCTTCCTCGCGGCCTACTGGGGCGCTAGCGGTGTGCGCGTCAACGCCCTTTCACCGGGCGGGGTCGAGAACGGCCAGGACGATTTCTTCGTCGCGGAATACGGCCGCCGCACGCCGCTCGGCCGCATGGCGGCGCCCACGGACTATCGAGGCGCGCTGGTGTTCCTGGCCTCCGAGGCCTCGGCCTACATGACGGGGGCCAACCTCATCGTGGACGGGGGCTTCACCGCCTGGTAGGTTTCACAATCCGGTAAAAGGGCTTTGCGACGATCCGCATTGGCATGCACGTAGGTACGGTGGGTTGGGCGCGCTGCGGCGCCACCCACCAACGGTGCCAAAGGCATAGCGTATTTCAAGGCATATACCAGGCACGGTCACATCGCCCTTTTTCGATCCCCACACCCTAGCCCTCTCCCGGAGGGCCCGGAGGGAGAGGGGATCCGAGAATGCGACCTGTGACCGTGGTAGCTATATCTTGCGTCCGGTAAGGCAGAGACAAGAAAGGGGGGGCCATGGCAAACGTCGATATCGGGGCGCGCAGAATAGGCGACGGCGAGCCCGTCTACATCATCGCGGAGATCGGCATCAACCATAACGGCTCGCTCGCCCACGCCAAGGCGCTCATCGCCGGCGCCAAGCGCGCGGGGGCCGACATGGCGAAATTTCAGAAGCGCAACCCCGAGGTGTGCGTCCCCAAGGACCAATGGGGCGTGGAGCGTGACACGCCCTGGGGCCGGATGAGCTACATCGATTACCGGTTCCGGGTCGAGCTCGGGCTCGAGGATTACCTCGAGATCGACCGTTATTGCCGCGATCTCGGGATCGACTGGACGGCCTCGTGCTGGGACGAAGACTCGATCGAGTTCATGGAACGCTTCGAGCCGCCCTTCTACAAGCTCGCCAGCGCCTCCCTGACCGATCTGCCCTTACTTCGCAAGGCACGCACGACCGGGCGGCCGGTCATGATCTCGACCGGGATGTCGACGGCGGAGGAGATCCGAACCACCGTCGAGATCGTCGGTCTCCACGGTCCCGGTGGGCGGCCCGGACTCTTCATCGCGCACTCGACCTCGACCTACCCGTGCAAGCTCGAAGAGCTGAACGTGCGTATGATCCCGAGCCTGAAGGCCGCCTATCCCGAGGCCCCGATCGGCTACTCCGGCCACGAGACCGGCCTCGCCCCCACGGGCGCGGCGGTGGCCCTGGGCGCCAGCTTCATCGAGCGCCATATCACGCTCGACCGCGCCATGTGGGGCACCGATCAAGCGGCCTCGGTCGAGATCGGGGGCTTCGAGCGCCTGGTGCGAAACATCCGCGACATCGAGACGTCGCTCGGCGACGGCGTCAAGCGCGTCTACGACAGCGAGCTGCCCGCGAGGCGCAAACTGCGCCGCGTGCGTGCGCAATAACATGGAGTCCGCTGGGACGACTCGTTCCGCGGCCCTCGCCTCTGCTGCAGTGGGGCTAAAACGCCTCGTCCTCCTGTGGCCGCCGTATGTCTTGTGCGACCAGATCCTTCCACGCGGCGAGCACCGGCCTGATGAACGACAGCGATTTCAATGCCGGGACCCGGTCTCAGCCCCTGGGCGATCCCAAAGCGGGGCGCAGTGCGGACTTGGATGCCTTATTCTCTGGATTCTCGCCATTAAGATCCTTGATTAGCGCCGGGAGAGAAATGTAGCGCGCACCCTACGCTGGTGGTGGCTCAGTTGGCTCGATATCCAATGTAACGACATTCCCTTCCTGCCACACGGCTTATATGAACGTCGCCGTGACTGGGGCATGGTCAGGGACCACCCCTCCCACTGTCGGCTGAGAGCCGATCAAGTTTGGCGTATCCTCGTTGAGGATGCTCATGGTCGGCACCCGCCGCAAACCGTTTACCCGCGGCATAAGCCCTTCGCTGGTCAGGATGTGATCCAGAAGCTCGTTTTGTCCGTTGTGCCGTCGCGACCAGCGGAGGCCTTCGGGGACGAGCTTCGTCACGTTGAACAATCTCTGAGCGTCTTGGGCATCCGCCCTCTGGAACGCCCCGTGCACGTGCGTTGCGTCGTCGGGGTCGCGTGGCTGGCTGCCTGGCGAACCGTACAAGATCTGCGTTGTCGCCGCCTCCGGTCCGTCGTTCAGATCGCCCAGGACGACCACTTTCCGACCCGCCGACAGGAGGCTCGTTACGTGCTCCCGTAGACTCGTTGCCTCAGCCGCCCGGCGCTCGAGCGCGAAGTAGGCGGTCCGCGCTCGCAGCGTCTCGTTCGTCGTCGAGAAGTTCTCTCCGAAGGTGAGCAGCTTGGACTTCAGGTGTACGGTGACGATGTCGAGCTCTCCGCCTGCGTGCGCGACGGTGATCTGAAAGGCAGGGCGGGGGAACCGCGGCAGGATACCGACGGCCCCGTTGCTGTCGAAGTCGCGAACCTTGACGCCTTGCGCGAGTTGCCACTGGTCGATCTGCTGAGGCGGTCGTGCGAGGACATTTCGGGTGAGGAATGCCACCCGGTTACCGCGACCGTCGGGCGTGGCCGCAACGGGTTGGAAACCAAGTCTGGTGGCGAGGTCCTGCAACGCGTTCAGGTCCAGAATCTCCTGCAACGCTACGATGTCCGAGGCGAGCGCTTGCAGGGTCCCGACGAGGAAGTCGAGCTTGTCGGCAAAGGCCGGGTCGCTCTTAGCAAGGTTCTGGACGTTCCAGGTCGTGATCGTTATTGGCATGGGAAACTCTCCTTTTGGGGTCGAATGAGCCACAAAGGATCGACGAGTCACGGGCCGCGAGCCGACGACCCACACGACGAATGCCAGGTTCAGAGACCGTCAACGACCCTCCGAATTCGGGAAATCGCCGTTTGCGCTACCCAAGCTCGCGCCGCCTAACATAGTATCGAAACCCGATCCGCCGTCTCGCTAGACGGTGGCGGCCCTGCTGGCAAAGTGTACCACACGTCACATCAATCGCTCAGCAACGCCTGGGCCCCGGTCTTACCTCTAGATAGGGGGCGAGGGAGTTGAGAGAGGCGGCCTCGATACCGTTATACGGCGGGCGTCGGCAGGGCCGCCAAGGCCTTGACGAGGAACGTGTTGTGCGGGGGGCGGGAGTCCGACCGTTAGGAAAAACGGCATGGAGAGATATCAGCATCCGCTCCAGGCGTGGGGCCAGCCCAGGCGTTGCCGGTGACCACTGGAAGTCCGTGTTGGCGGTAGGTCGGTCGTAACCAGCTTTGAAGCGGACAGATTCATCTGGTTGCTTTCAACCTCGAAGGAAACGCCCCGTGGACACGCATGCGGGGTGTTGTGGGGCTGGGGGTTAAACACCCCCGGCTACCCGATTAGGCGACGGCCCAAATAGTACTGACATGCGTCCGCTCGATGAATGGACTTGAAGACCCGCGACCGCAGTCTGCATGCTCAGATGCGGACGAAGTAGGGAATAGCTATGAGCGCGATCCCAACTGCGACAAGAAGAATGGTGTTGGAAATGAAATACGGGAAGACCATGAGAGCCAGCCCGCAGATCAGTGAGACAACCGCCTTCTGCTTCTTGCCGTACACGAAAAAGCCGAGGCCGACTGAGCCGAAAAGCAAGCCCCAAAGAAGCGACGATGTGCTCACTGCAGTCTCCTATATGGCCTACCGAAACAAGATCAGCCGCGCCGGGCAACAAGGCTTGGAAACGCGAGCGATCCACGGCGTCAGCTGAGCCCGATGTGCGGCGGGGCCTCGTGAACCGGGATTACATGGATGTAATGCTTTGGGGAGGTACAGGATGAAGATGGGCGACAGATCCGAGGCCTTCTGCCGGGAGACGCTCATGGTGCTGGCCCAGAACACCCACCTCCTCCCGCCGAGCTTCGATCTCGCCGAGGCGTAAAAAGATCTCTCCCACCTCGACAAGATCCGACCGCGCGCCGCGCGCTTGCGCCGCTTGCTGGAAAAGGCCGACGATGGCGAGACCGCGCTCGGCAGCGACGTGATGAGCGCGGCGTTGCAAGGCTATGCCATGCTCAAGGTGTCCGGCAAAGGCGCGGGCCTGGACGCACTCCGGCAGGGCATGTCCGCCGGCTTCACCCGCAGGGCCAGGATCAAGGCCCTGCCCGCCGCCGCCTAGTAGTAGGCGACGTCGACCCGCCTCGCCGGGACCGCGACCGAGGCGCAGAGCTCCGGCCGCAAGGCTTTTTGCCTTGCACGCAAGCCTCGGAACCTTGCGCACAACGCTTTTTGGCTTGCACGCAAAGCTCAAAGCCTTGCGCACAAGCCCCGGACCCTCGCGCGCAAGGCTCTCCGTCCGGCGCGCGAGCCCCGGAACCTGGCCCGCGAAGCCCAGGTGCTCGCTGCCGGAGTACCGGGCTTCGCGCGCGGGCAAACGGTGGGCCACCGCCCACCCATTGTCCTTGTGCCGCACGCTCGGCCAGCCAGCCCGGATGAAATACGATGGGGTGGGAACCGGGGGACATCGGGATCCCCGAATTCCACTGCGCTCCATACGGGCTACGGATGCTGACGGCCGACAGTTTCACCATCAGCTCCCCAATTGATCCCTGAGCGGACGTCCGGAAACATCCCCGCGGCCACGTCGAGCTCAGTGGAAGGCCACCGCATGCCGGATGCTCGCCACGTGCCGCCAAGCGTATCCGGGCTCAGCGTGTGGGCACTTGCGCGACGCCGTCGCAGACATCCTCCCGACCCGTTGTGGAGAAAGGATCCTGGCCGCGCGCACATCCGCCTCGGTGATCATTCGGAGATTGCCGCGAAGCTTCCGTTGGCAGACCTCTTGGATCAGGTTCTCGGCCCGGACCAGCGACGACCAGAACGCGTGCCAGACGCGAGCCGTCTCGTCCTCCGACGCCGTGACCACGCACTTGCCGTCGGGGCTGAAACTGGCGGAGGCGACCCCGTTGCCATGCGTCATCGGCTCGCCCACGGGCTTGCCGGTGTCGGCATCCCAGACGCGGGCCGTCTTGTCCCACGACGCCGTGACCACGCGCTTGCCGTCGGGGCTGAAGCTGGCGGAAACGACCATGTTGCCATGCGTCATCGGCTCGCCCACGGGCTTGCCGGTGTCGGCGTCCCAGACGCGAGCCGTCTTGTCCCACGACGCCGTGACCACGCGTTTGCCGTCGGGGCTGAAGCTGGCGGAGGCGACCTCTCCGGCATGTGTCATCGACTCGCCCACGGGCTTGCCGGTGTCGGCATCCCAGACACGGGCCGTCTTGTGGGTTTGTCAACCTGGATGCGCGACGCTGTTATCCTGATCTTTCTTGGTTGCCATTCTCATACCCAATTACAAAGATGTGAGAGTGCAACATAGTGCAAGGAATCTCCCCTCTCAATACGTCACCTTAAACGTCGGTGAGTCCTCCGGCCGCGTCTTCCTCCGGTCGTAGATGCGCGTAGTGGCAATATTCGCATGCCCGAGCCACTCTTGCACCTTGGCGATGTCCGCCCCGTTGTCGAGCGCGTTGGTCGCCGCGGTGGCCCTCAACGCATGCGCCCCCCCGCACGGTCTTGTAGATCCGGCGGCTCTGTGCTGCCCTTTAGATCAACTCAAGGGTCAACCATATGACGATCAAGACTATAAGCAGTATCAGAACTTTTCTCGCTGGATGTGGTCTCGGCATATAGTCCTCCTTACGAGGAATCAAAACAGAATAAAACCTAGAGGTAGTGCCTCACATCTCCCCCCGCAGGTGCGATGGCCGATGCCCCCTTTCACGCTGTCTGGGTTCAATACGTCACCTTAAACGTCGGTGAGTCCTCCGGCCGCGTCTTCCTCCGGTTGTAGATGCGCGTAGTGGCAATATTCGCATGCCCGAGCCACTCTTGCACCTTGGCGATGTCCGTCCGACGACGCCGTGACCACGTGCCTGCCGTCGGGGCTGAAGCTGGCGGAGAGCACGCTCCCCGTGTGGTCGACGAACAGTGCGCGAAAGGTGCTGGCATCAGCCGCTCTCGCCAGCACAGGTGGTGCAGTGGCATGTGCGGACCGCAGCCACGAAGCCCTGGCCGCCAGCACGCCCAATCGAAGGCTTTGGTCGAAGCGCTTCTCGTCTACCCCGGCTTCCGCCGCGCCTGCCAGCACCAGGGAAGTCTGCAAGCTCACCTCCCGCGTCTGCATGACGATCCTGACCGACAGGCCCAGCACGAGCACCGCCGCAGTCGACAGGCCCCATGTCACGCGCCGTTGAAGTGCGGCGCGTGCAGCCTGTTGTTCAGCAATCCGCCGCGACTGATCCTCGCGCTCCTGCAGTTCCCGCCGGTCGCGCTCGCGGCAGGCGGTCAGATACTCCCCGTCGACGGGTTCGAATCGCCCCTCCAACCGCTCATCCAAGAACACTGCCTCGGCCGCCTGGAGGCGGTGCGCGGTATGCACCAGCAGCGCCTCATCGCGGTTGCTTGCATGCCAGTCCTTGGCGGATCTTCGAATCAACTCCGACGCAGACAAAACCGCGGCGAGCTCACGCAGCCAGCGCTCCAGTGTGCCCCATTGACGCAGCAAGGCCTCGTGCGCAACTTCGACCACCTCGACGGGCTCAGCGCCGTCGACCACGCGACGGGAATCGGCCAGCAGCAGCCTCTTTTCGATCAAACGCGACACCAGCGCATCGGCCTGCGGCAGCTTCTTGCGCATGGCTTCTCGCAAGGCCACCCGACGCTTCCAGTCGCCGGTATCGGGATCGACCGTGGCGAGGTACGGAAACGTCTGGTGCAGCAGGCGCTCCTGCTGCTGCCTCTGTGCGGGAATGGCCGGCTCGCTGCCCGGCCGCTCGAAGGCGCGTTCGACCGCCATGCCGATGACACCCCGCACGCCGCCGAGCCGCTGGTACTCGTCGTAGCCGACCCGCGTGCCTTGGGCATTGGTGAACTCGCGGTACAGCCATTCCAGCGTCAATGCCAAGAGCGGTAGCGCATCGGCGCCTTGGGCGTCGACGACGAGTTGCTCGGTGAGCTGAGGGGCGATGACCAGGGGTTTGACGGTTTCGGAGTGCCGCTTGGCCGGGCCTTCGATCACGACCTTGTACTCCGACATCGGCATGGCGGGCAGGCTGAACAGCACGGGCGACATCGCCTGCAACGCTGCCTGCGCTTGCAATTTCGGCAACGAATCGGAGCGGATCGTCAACACGAACAGGAGCCGCAGGCGCCGGCCGCCAGTAGCTGGCGATACGGTAGGCGACAGGTGCTTGCGCAACGCATCGATGTAGGCCAGGAACTGCTGGGATTCGTCTTGACCGTCGGAGGCGAACAACTCCTCGGCCTGGTCGACGGGCACGATCAACGTGGGCTCGGCCAGCCGCTGCGCGTGGTCCGCCCGCCGCACCGCGGGCTCTATTCGCCCCAGGACGCCGGCCAGGCCGATGGATGCCAACTCCGCGCGGACCTGAGCAGGGCTCATCGGCTGCCCCGCCGCGGCGAGCGCGCCCTTCAGGCTGTTCAGCAAGCCCTGAGAGCCCGAGATCGCGGCGCGCTCGGGCCGGATGGGTGGCAAGACGATGAAATGCTCACTGTCACGCCTGAGTCGCGGCAGCAGGCCGGCACGCAGGAACGAGGATTTGCCCGCTCCGGAAGCGCCCAGAACGACAAAGAGCTGTTCGACGTCGCGCTCGCGCACCAGGCGCATCTGGTCGATGGCGCGCACGATGGAGGCCTCTCGCCCGAAGAAGACCGCGGCGTCCACCTCTTCCAGGGCGCGCAGTCCCGGGTAGGGCGATCGGTCCGGCTCGCCTTCGGGCGGCCACACGAATGTCGATGCGTCCAGACCCGCCTTCTGCAGGCCACGCGCCAGCGCCTCCAGCCCGGCGCGCGGGAAGCTCACCACCGTTTCGCGCACAAAAGGCAACCTGGCCACGCGGAACGGCATTGGGTTGGAGGCGTCCGTCAGATCGCAGACCTGCCACTCGGCGGTCATCTGCTCGGGCAACTGCGAGAGCGGTATCGGCTCGACAACGACGCCGAAGATGCGTTTGCCGAGATTCTTGGCCTGGAAAAACTCGGCGAAGCAATACTTGGAGTCGCGCCACGCCGGCGAGACAAGAAAGATCACCGCTTCGCAACGATCCACCGCACCGGCCAGGGCGGCCATCCAACGCTCGCCAGGGGCAATACCGCGGCTGTCATCGATGTCGAGAAAGTAGTCGCTCCAGCCCTTGGTCTCGAGCCAGCTTGCCAGCGCCAGGGCGGCCGCATTGTTGACGCTCGAGTGGCTGATGAAGATGCGCGACATGGGAGTGGATTGTGCCTCTACGTACGCCCGGTATGCGAGTGTGAAATATCGCGGTGAATTGGACCCACCGCAATCATCCAACGCTTACCGACCGCATATTCAGTCCAAGGCGTACGCAGCGAAGCCAGGTCGTGAATCTGCCGCAGCAAATCGACGAATCGGCGGGCTGCCGCTGCGGGTTGTAGTGGGGAATTTCGGGTGGAGTGAGCCCCCCATCACCCCCGCTGGAGCAGGGATGCAAGCTCCCCCTTGTCGTCTGTCCTTCCCATTGCCTGCAGAAGGCCGAAGTAATTCTTCGCGACGGTGTGCGAGTTCGGGTGCTCCCTGCCTAGACTTCCGATGAAGATCTCCAGCGCCCGGCGCATCAGCGGCTCGGCCTCCTGCAGGCGGTTGGTGTCTTGAAGCAGCCCGGCCAGGTTGTTGAGGCGGATGGCGACCCTTGGGTGGTTCGCCCCGAAGCTCGCCTCGTCGATGGTCAGCGC
>JACCXJ010000171.1 GCA_013697045.1 Gammaproteobacteria bacterium
GATCCGATCATCATCATTTCACCGTCCCTACAGCATCAATGACCGCCCGACCCACGATGGTCGCGCCCAGCACCTGCACTTCCGCTTTACCGTTCAACCTTAGTCCGACAGGCTGCTAGGAGGCAAGGATACGAAGATCGATCCTGTTTCGCAATCCGCAACGTTTCGTCGCACGGACCAGGAAAGCCGTGGCGAGTCTACGGCACGACCTCGATCACCCCGCGCATGCCCTTGTCCTTGTGGCTTTCGAAGAACAGGAACCGCTTGCTGCAATAGAACTCGAAAATACCCGGGACCGCCGGCATGAAACGGATCACTCTCGGCTCTTCGCCGAGTGTCTCGTGGACGGTGATCCCGGCCTTCGGGGCATCGATCACGAAGTCGTGGGAGATGAGGCCGGGTTCCAACACCACGGTCAGTTCGACAGGGGAGTGGGCCGCGACTCGGATCTGTCGGGGCCGGAAAAAATAACTGCCCGCGAGCACGCGCACGCGCTGAATACCGTCCGGACCCCGTACCGCCTCGAACCCCTCGGCCGGCCCCGCGCCGAACGACGGTGCGGGGGCGAAAAGGAGCGCCATCAGGCCGAAGGCTCGGCCCCTCGTTCCTCGCAGTAGGCGCACAGGACGGCGATGCAGTTCTCGATCGCGCCCAGGTGGGCGATCTCGTAACCGTGGGTGTTCTGGGTGGGGAAGCCGAGGCAGGCCGCGCGTCCCACGTGCCCGTACTTCATGGCCATCGAGCCGTCGCTGCCGAAGCCGGCGATGGCGGCGTGCTGGATCGGGATACCGGCGCGCTCGGCCGCGCGCCGGAGCGCCGAGTTCAGGCCCTCGTCGTAGAGCCCGTGGCCATCCTGGGACAAGAGCACCGGCGCCTCCCCGTCCTTGATGGGATACTCCGGAGCGAGGGGGCAGATCTCGAGCGCGATCAGGGCATCGAGCGTCTGCCGCTGGGTGAAGTACAGGGCGCCGAGCCCGCCCACCTCTTCTTTGGCGCTCGCGACCAGGTACACCGTCGGAGCCGGCGCCGCCAGCCGCTCGGCCAATCCCAGCAGGATCGCGAGCGAGGCTTTGTTGTCGAGCGTGTAGCTGGCGATGTAGTCCTTGATGCGAAATGGGCGCTTGCGGTGCTTGCCGATCACCATGCGGGTGCCGGGGCGCACGCCGGCCGCTTCGATCTCGTGCGGCCGACACTTGGTTTCGACCCAGGCGTCCTGCCAACGCAGCGGCGCCTCGTCCTGCCGGACCTTTTGCGGGGACTCGTGCGAGACGTGCCGCGAACCGAAGGACAATACCCCGTGTAGCACCGCCTGGTCGCCGAGCAGGTCCACGATCCCCTCGCCATAGACCCAGGGGAAGGCCCCGCCCAGGGCCCGCACCTGGAGGCGGCCGTCCGCGAGCACCCCCTTGACGATGCCCCCGATCTCGTCCTTGTGCGCCGTGATGGCAAGGGCCTCGTCACTACGGCCCGGCAGTCGGGCGATCACGTTGCCGGCGGCGTCCTGCCGGGACTCGAGCCCCAGGGCGTTGAAGCGCTCCAGGAGGCGCCGGTCGATCTCCCCTTCGACGCCGCTCGGGGAGTGGTGCATGACCAGCTCTTCGATGGTCGCGAACAGGCCGTCATAGGAGGAGGAGGGCATGGCCCCCGAGACTACCACAAGGCAGGCGTTGACAGGCATGGCCGCGATGGCCACCATGCCCGGGCATGGTGCGGACGACGGAAGGCCGCTTCGCGATCAGCCTCCTCGAGAACCGGGAGAACGCGCTGCTGTTCCTCAAGCGTGCCCCGGGCGCCCGCCTCGGTGCCGATCTCTGGGGCTTTCCGGCCGGCCACATCGAGCCCGGGGAGGGCCCCGAGGCCTGTGCGTTGCGCGAGATCCACGAGGAGATCGGGGACGATTGCCGGATCCTGCTCTTGAACCGCCTGGGCCCGGTGCGGGATACGTTCTATGGCGGCGTCTTCGAGATCCATCTGTTTCACTACCGCTGGCACGGCGGTGTCGTCAGCCTCAACGACGAGCACAGCGCTTACGCCTGGGTCGAGCGCGATGACTACCGGGCTTATCCGGTCATGGACGGAATCGACGAGGACATCGCCTACTTCGGGATCTGGCCGCGCCGTTACCTCAATGCCGACAGGCTCCCGCGCTGATGCCGCTCGCGCTCTACTACGAGGTTTTCCGGGCCGGTGTGCCGCTCGTCATCCTCCCGGGTCTATTCGGCTCGACCGGTAACTGGCGCCCCATGGCGCGGCGCCTGGCCGTCAAATACCGGGTCCTGGTCGTCGATCTGCGCAACCACGGACGCTCCCCGCACGCCGACAGCATGACCTATGAGGAGATGGCCGAGGACGTCTTGATGCTGCTCGACAAACAGGGCATGGCGCGGGTGGCCCTGCTCGGTCACAGCATGGGGGGCAAGGTTGCCATGAGCTTCGCGCTCGCTTATCCCAATCGGGTCGGCGCGCTCGTCGTCGCCGACGTGGCGCCGGTGCGCTATGGGCGTCATATGGACGAGCTCCTTGCGGCGCTTCTGAGCTTGCCGATCGCTTCATTGCGGCACCGGTCCGAGGCCGACGCGGCGCTCGCCACGCACATCGAGGATGAGCGCCTGCGGCAGTTCCTGCTGCAAAACCTGGAACGCGACGGGACCGGGTTTCGCTGGCGCGTCAACCTTGGGGCCATCGCTGCGAACATGAACTCGCTGGTCGGATTTCCGGACTTCGATGCGAGGATCCAGTATCACGGTCCGACGTGCTTTCTCGCCGGCGGTCTTTCGCGCTATGTCCGGCCCGAGCACTGGGATGCAGTGGTCGCGCGCTTCCCGAATGCGCGCCTCGTGACCCTGCCCGAGGCCGGGCACTGGCTCCACGCCGAAGCGCCCGAGGAGTTCCTCGCCGCCGTCCTGGAGTTCCTGGCGAGCGCCCGGCTCGGGCTCTCCACGCGTTTCCTGGCGGACGAGTGATCCCTTACGACACGCCCGTCCTACAGCACTCTGCCTGCCATGTGTCGTTCCGGTTACGCCGCCGTCACCGTCAGGCGCATCCCGATGGCCTTCATAATGGCGGTGAGAGTGGAAAACCGCGGGTTTCCGCGCGGACCGAGCGCCCGATAGAGGCTTTCCCGCGGGATCCCCGCGGCCTCGGCAACTTGTGCCATGCCCTGTGCCTCCGCCAGGTCACGAAGCGCAAATAGCAGTACCCTTGGGTCATCGTCGTCGATCGCTGCCTGTAGATATTCGCGCGCAAACTCACCGTCGGCGCGCAGCCGCTCGCGCAACCATTGCTCGTGAGGAACGGTCGCGCACGTCTTTCGTTCGCTCATGATGGCCTCCGTTTGAACTCCTTCAAATACCCTATGGCCTCATCGATGTCGCCGTCCTGCGTCTGCTTGGCGCCCCCGCAAAGGAGCAGGATCACGGCACGCCCGACGCGGGCGTAGTACACTCGGTAGCCTGCGCCCTAGGCGATCCGGATCTCCCAGACACCCTCCCGGCAAGGCTTGCAGTCGCCGAAGTTGCCGGCCCGAAGCCGATCGACACGAGCCACGATACGGGCTTCTGCCCGCTTGTCGGCAAGCCGGTCGAGCCACTCCGCGATCACGTCCCGCCCCGCCGCGGTGCAGTAGTGCTCCACCGTGTACACAGGATTAACCGTAACGTATGTGCGACACGGTGTCTAGTCTCCACCCCCCCGCCCGGCGATCCCGTGCTATTGCGAAACCAGTTTGAATTTCCTATCCTTTATTCCAGGGCGACTCATGTTCCGGATGCGAGCGTTCGCAAGGTCCCGTGCTCTCTGCCAGACGGTGCTCGCCACCATGACTCTCACGTATCTTCGGTCGCGTAGGGGACGATCGCCGTCACGCCTCGACCGTTTGCCTTCATCCGGAGCAAACACATGATAAAGAAAGTCGTACTAGCCTATTCCGGCGGCCTGGACACCTCTGTGATCCTGCAATGGCTCGCCGAGACCTACCGCTGCGAGGTCGTGACCTTCACGGCCGACATCGGCCAGGGCGAGGAGTTGGAGCCGGCGCGGGCCAAGGCCCGGGCGCTCGGCGTCAAAGAGATCTACATCGACGATCTCAAGGAGGAATTCGTGCGCGACTTCGTGTTTCCGATGTTTCGCGCCAATGCCCTCTATGAAGGGGAATATCTCCTCGGCACCTCGATCGCACGGCCGCTCATCGCCAAACGCCTGTGCGAGATCGCGGACGAGACCGGTGCCGATGCCATCTCCCACGGCGCCACCGGCAAGGGCAACGATCAGGTGCGTTTCGAGCTGTCGGCCTATGCCCTTCGGCCCGACATCCGGGTCATCGCGCCGTGGCGGGAATGGGACTTGGGATCGCGCGAGTCGCTGCTCGCCTATGCACGCCTGCACCGAATCCCGGTCGAGGCCCAAAGCGGTACCAAACCGCCATACTCCATGGACGCCAATCTCCTGCACATCTCCTACGAGGGCGGCGTGCTCGAAGACCCGTGGGTAGAGCCCGAGGAACCCATGTGGCGCATGACGGTCTCGCCCGAGCGCGCGGCCGATGAGCCGCGTTACGTGGAGCTGGGTTTCGAGCGCGGCGACCCGGTGGTGCTCGACGGGCAGCGCCTGGCGCCGGGGGCGATGCTCGCGGCCCTCAACCGCGTCGCCGGCCCACACGGGATCGGACGTCTCGATCTGGTCGAGAACCGCTACGTGGGCATGAAGTCCCGCGGTTGCTACGAGACCCCGGGCGGCACCCTCCTGCTAAAGGCCCACCGCGCCATCGAATCCTTAACGCTCGATCGCGAGGTGGCGCATTTGAAGGACGAGCTGATGCCGCGCTATGCCTCGCTCATCTACAACGGTTACTGGTTCAGCCCCGAGCGGCGCATGCTGCAAGAGATGATCGACGCATCCCAAGTACGCGTGAACGGTGTCGTGCGCCTCAAGCTCTACAAGGGCAACGTGATCGTGGTCGGACGGCGTTCGGACACCGATAGCCTGTTCGACCCGAGCATCGCGACCTTCGAGGACGATGCGGGCGCCTACGATCAGCGCGACGCCGGCGGGTTCATCAAGCTCAACGCGCTCAGGATGCGGATCGCCGCACGGCGCGACCCGTGCCGGAGCGAAAGGGGATCGGAATGAGACCGCGAGACGGACAAGCCCCGCCATGCGTCTGAGCGAAGAGGAACGGTCGGTGATCCGGGAGGCGGTAGGCGAGGCCTTCGAGGGTAGAGCACGGGTGTGGCTCTTCGGATCGCGTGTCGACGACGCGCTGCGCGGCGGTGACATCGACCTCTACATCGAGACGGACCTTCCATTCGAAAGGAGCTTTCCTGCCAGAACGCAACTCGGGCTCTTGCTCGCAGAGCGACTCGGCGAGCAGAAGATCGATATCGTGGTGCGCCACGGCGACATGGGGGGCGACCGCGCACCCATCTACGGCGTGGCCCGCGAAACGGGGGTCCTTTTATGACAGAGGAGCCGCGTCTGGTCGCGGCGCGCGAGGAGATCGAGCGAAATCTGTATCACCTGCGGCGCTACGCGGCGCGGGTCAGGGATATCGACCGCGCCAGTCCCGTTGCCCTGACCGACCCCGACGATCGGGCGATCGAAGCCATCGAACAATTCGTGCTGCGCTTCTTGAAGACGGTGGACGCCGCCACCCGCAGGCTCTTTCCAGTGCTCATGGCACATCTGGGCGAGCACGAGGACGGCATGCCCCTCATCGACGTTCTCAATCGACTGGAGAAGCTGAGTTGTCGAGCGGGCGATCGATTGGCGGCTTGCGCGCGATCTCCGCAATCGGTTGACCCACGACTATCCCGAGGCACCGGAGACGAGACGCGCGATCCTGCTTTCCGCCCTCGATCTCGAGCAGAAGATCCAGGAAGACGGCGAACGCATACGCTTACGTCTCGAATAGGGGGATGAACGGCCGGGTGCTCATCATCGCGGGGTCCGATTCGGGCGGCGGGGCAGGGGTCCAGGCCGATATCAAGACCGTCACCGCACTCGGTGGCTACGCCGCTACCGCGATCACGGCGCTGACGGCCCAGAACACCCTGGGGGTGCTCGATGTCCTGGCTATCCCGGCGGCGTTCGTGGCGCAGCAGATGACCGCGGTCCTGGACGATATCGGCGTCGACTGCATCAAGACCGGCATGCTGTGCGACGGGGGCGTGATCGACGCGGTGTGCGCGGTGCTGGAGGAAAAGGCGCGAGGCATCCCGGTCGTGACGGATCCGGTGATGCGGGCACACGAGGGCACGCAGTTGCTCGACCCGGATGCGGTGCGGATCCTCACGGCACGCCTGTTTCCCCGTGTGACCCTCTTGACCCCCAACGTCCCCGAGGCCGAGGCCCTCACCGGGCTCTGCATCGACGGCTGCGACGCCATGATCGCCGCGGGGCGGAGGCTCCTATCTTTGGGACCCGCGGCAGTCCTGGTCAAGGGCGGACACCTGCCCGGTCCCACGGTGCGCGACGTGCTGGTGGCTCCCACAGGGACAGAGATCTTCGAGCACGCGCGCCTCGGGGATAGATCCCCACACCAGGAGGGTCTGGGCCAAGTGCCCTGCCCCCCTCAAAACGGACGCCGGCGTGTCGGTGATCCGTGCCTGCACGCCGACGGCAAGAGCACGCCGCCGCGCGCCAGTATCCCTGCGCAGCCACGGCTAGGCGCCCGTGGTGCTATCGATCGGCACTTGCACGGGACCGGTTGCACCCTGGCCTCGGCGATCGCCACCGGCCTCGCCCAAGGGATGGGGCTCGAAGATGCGGTGCGGCGGGCGCGTGCTTATGTCTTCGAGGCGATCCGCCATGCACCGGGGTTCGGCAGTGGCGTAACCCCGCTGGACCACGGGTTCGGTCTTTGAGCCCCACTGCACGCTTGGGCGGCGTCCTGGCCTGCATCGCCGCGTGCCGCAGGTCTTGCCGCCGTGAGCGCCTTCCAGGCCGCCGGTAGCCGTTTGTGGCAACTCCGCGAGTATCATACTGCGGTCTCGCACTAGCAGTGGACACCCATGTCACCGGACGCCCCCGGGGAACCTCTGGACCACACCCCGCCTGATCAAACCGAGGCCCCGCCCGTAGACGGGCCAGGGACGGAAAGCCCCTTTCCCATCGTCGGGATCGGCGCGTCCGCCGGGGGCCTGGAGGCCTTCACCCAGCTCCTCGCCCATCTGCCGGCCAGCACCGGGATGGCCTTCGTGCTGGTGCAGCACCTCGATCCCCGCCATGAGAGCCGGCTGACGGATATCCTCGCCCGCGCCACCCGCATGCCGGTCATCGAGGGGAGCCAGGGACTTCCGGTCGCGCCCGATCACGTCTACATCATCCCGCCCAACACCTGCATGGCGCTCGCCCAGGGCGCGCTGCAGATCGCCCCGCGCGGGGACGCGAGAGGTCCCAACCTGCCGGTCGATCACTTTCTGCGCGCGCTCGCCCAGACCCAGCAGGCTCAGGCCATCGGCGTCGTGCTCTCGGGCACCGGCTCGGACGGGACGCTCGGGCTCTTGGAGATCAAGGCGGTGGGGGGGATCACCTTCGCCCAGGAGCCGGGCACGGCGGGGCATGGCGGCATGCCGCAAAGCGCCATCGGCAGCGGCGCGGTGGACTTCGTGTTGCCGCCCAAGGGGATCGCAGAGCGCCTCGCCGAGGTCGGCACCACCCCTACCTCGCGCTGGACCCGGTCGAGGCGCCGCCGGCGGAGGCCGAGGACCACTTCAAGCGCGTGCTCGGCGCGGTCCGGGCCGCCACCAAAGTCGATTTCAGCCAGTACCGCGACACCACGATCCGCCGGCGCATCCTGCGCCGCATGGCTCTGCACGGCGAGTCCTCGCTCGCGGCCTACGCCGAGCGGCTGGAGCGGGAGGGTCCCGAGGCCGAGGCGCTGTATCGCGACCTCCTCATCAATGTGACGAGCTTCTTTCGCAACCCCGCGCTCTTCGAGGCCCTGAAAACCAGCGTCTTCCCGGAGATCTTGAAGGCCAAGCCCCCGGACGCGCCGCTGCGCTTGTGGGTACCGGGGTGCTCCACCGGCCAGGAGCCCTATTCGCTCGCCATCGCGCTCTGGGAGTTCTTCGACGACCAGCCCGTGCCCGTGCGCCGCCCGTTCCAGGTCTTCGCCACCGATCTCAGCGATCCCGGCGCGCTCGAGCGGGCCCGCGCCGGGCTCTATCCCGAGAGCATCGAGGCCGAGGTTTCACCCGAGCGGCTGCACCGCTTCTTCAAGAAGGAAGACCGTCTCTACCGCATCGACAAGTCGATCCGCGATTACTGCATCTTCGCGCGCCAGAACCTGACGGCCGATCCGCCGTTCTCGCACGTGGATCTCATCAGTTGCCGCAATGTCTTGATCTACATGGCCCCGGCGCTGCAGCGGCGGGTCCTGCTAACCTTCCATTACGCGCTCAACGTGCCGGGATTCCTGGTCCTGGGGTCTTCCGAGACGGTGGGAGAGTTTAAGGAGCGGTTCGAGGTGACGGACCGGGCGCACAAGATCTATACGAAGCAGGTCACGGCCGGCCGGCCGACGGTCCCGTTCGCGTTCGAGGACTACAAGATGCCGGGCGCGGCGGGCACGCGGGCGGGCGCGCCCGGTTCGACCCCGGCCGACTTCCAGACGGAAGCCGATCGGCTGCTCTTGAGCCGCTACGCCCCGCCCGGGGTGCTCGTCAACGAGCACTTAGACATCCTGCAGTTCCGCGGGCGCACCGGTCCCTACCTCGAGGCGCCGCCGGGGGAGCCGACCATGAACCTCCTCAAGATGGCCCGCCCGGGGCTGTTCGTGGAGCTCCGGAGCGCCGTCAACGAGGCGCTGGCGCGCGGGGAGGCCGTGCGCCGGGAAGGCTTGCATTTGCGCGACGAGCAAGGGGTGCGTGAGGTCGCGATCGAGGTCCTGCCGGTGCGGCCGCGCGAGGCGGCAGCGAGTTGCTGCCTGGTGCTCTTCGAGGAGGGCAAGGCACCCAAGTCGGCCGCCGAGCCCAAGCCGCCGCCCACCGGCTGGCAAGCGCGCCTCTCCCGGTGGCTCCACGCGCCCGCTGTTCCGGCCGCGGAGGTGAGGCGTCCTCCGGGGAGCGAGGGGCCCACCGAGCTGGAGGGGGCGACCGCGGGACTCCGCCAGGAGCTATCCTCCACCCGCGAGTACTTGCAATCGCTCATCGAGCAGCAGGACGCGTCGAACGAGGAGCTGCGCTCGGCCAACCAGGAGATCATGTCCTCGAACGAGGAGCTGCAGAGCACCAACGAGGAGCTCGAGACCGCCAAGGAGGAGTTGCAGTCGACCAACGAGGAGCTGTCCACGGTCAACGACCAGCTCCAGCACCGCAACCTGGAGCTGAACGAGACCACCAACGACCTCCAGAACCTGCTGGCCAGCACCGCCATCCCGGTGGTCATGGTGGGGCTGGATCTCAAGATCCGGCGGATCACGCCGCCGGCGCGCAAGATCATGAACCTCCTGCCCAGC
>JACCXJ010000177.1 GCA_013697045.1 Gammaproteobacteria bacterium
AGCAAGAGTAGGGTATGCACCGCATACCATTCGATACGCCCGATAGGATAGCCCCAACCTGGAGAAGGTACGCGATGCGTACCCTACCTGCTACCTGCCTAGCGCGATCCCCTCGCCTTTACCCGGTTGCCGAATCCTGGCCATCGGTGTACCATGAATGTGTACACATCTCAGGGTGCAGGGTGGATCATGCGATCGGTCACCGTACGCGAAGCACGTGAGCACATCGGTAAGCTTCTGGATGCCGTGGCACACGGCGAGGCGGTGGTCATCCTTCGCCGCGGCAAACCGGTCGCGAAGCTCATCGGCATCGCAGCACGCAGTCCTTTTCCGGATCGCACCCGCTTTAGAGAAAAGCTGCCCGCGGCCAAAGTAAGCACGGCCGAGGTCCTGCGCGCGCTGCGTGAGGAGGAGCGCGCCTGAGGTGCTGTACTTCGACACCAGCGCGCTCATGCCCTATTACCGGCCTGAACCCCTGAGCGCCGAGATCCAAGCCTTGCTCATCCAGGCCCAAGAGCAGGTTGTCATCAGCCGGCTCGTAGAGGTCGAATTTGCATCCGTTCTAGCACGGCTCGTCCGGATGGGGGATCTGGATGCCCGAAGTGCCGGCGTGATCCAAACGGCATTCTCGCAGGACATCGCCCGCAATTGCTACCGGGTGCTGGAACTAGCGTCAGTGCATTTCAAGCAGGCGCGCGACTGGCTCCTCGAGCGCAAGGCCCCATTGCGTACCTTGGATGCCCTGCATTTGGCGGTCGCGCAGATCTCCGATACCCGGCTCGTGACTTCCGACGTGGGCCTTGCGAGTGCAGCCGAGAAATATGGGGTGGCTGTGGAGTTCTTTACCGGCCATGCTGCTGCAAGAATCTAAGATCCGAAGCAGTGGATTTGTCGATCAGTAATTCGCCTATTACAGGACGCTGGCGATATGCCTGCCTTCGATGTCTTCTTAAGCCACAGTCGCGCCGACCGGGATGCGGTGGAGCGGCTCGGCCGGGCGCTTCGCGCCCGCGGCCTCACGGTCTTTGTCGACTCGCTGGTACCTCGTCGCCGGTCAGTCGTGGCCCGAGACCTTGGAAAAGCACCCCCGCGACTGCCGCGCCGTCGCCGTCTGCATCGGCGCATCGGGCATGGGGGCGTGGCAGCAGCGCGAGCATTACAAGGCGCTCGACCGGCAGGCGCACGAGCCCGGCTTTCCGGTGATCCCGGTGCTGCTCCCCGGAGCGGACGATCCGGCGCTCGGATTTCTCGGCCTCAACACTTGGGTCGACCTGCGGCAGGGCCCCGACGACGGGGTGACCATCGAGATCCTAGCGCGGGCCGCATGCGGCCTGCCGCCGGGCGACGAGGCGGCGCTCGCCCCCGATCCGCGCGGAGCGATCTGTCCCTATCGCGGCCTCCTTCCCTTTCGCGAGGAGGACGCCGCCTTCTTCATCGGTCGCGAAGCCTTCATGGCGACGCTGATCGAAAAGGTTCGCAGCAGCAGCCTCGTCGCCGTCGTGGGCGCGTCCGGCTCCGGCAAAATCGTCCGTCGTGCGCGCCGGCCTGGTGCCGGCGCTGCGGCGCGGCGCTGACAAACATGTCTGGGAAATTCTGACACTCACCCCCGGTCCGACGCCGTTGCATGCGCTGCTGGCCGTGCTTTCGCCTCCGCCCTAGGATATGAGCCGGGCAGCGCGGCTGGCCCGCATCGAGGCCGATGTGTCGCCCTTGCGCGAGCGCGGCCTCCATGCCTGCTCGTACCGGGTTGAGCTCGATGTAACGCATCAGTGTCAGCAGGTACTGCTCGCTGTCCACCACGTCGCCCGGTAGCGCCCTTCCCAAAGGGTCCCGCTGCGCCGGTAGGTGAAATTGAAGTACTGCGCATATCGCCTGCCCACTGATTGGAAGACTTGCTGTGGTCGAATTCCGGCGTCGACCATGCTTCTTGCCGCTTCGACCAAGACATCGCGAAAAACTGATAATCCGCATCAGCGGCGAAGATCACCTGCCAGTTGATGCCGCGTTGGATCCGGCGGATGACGCGGCGGCCGGGTCCGCACGCGCGTGCCGATGCTAGGCCGTCGCCCAGAACGGCTCGGTAGCCCAACGGCTTTCGTCGCGATAGATGCTTCGCGTGTGCGCGCGGTAAACTTCGCGGATTTTCTCGAGCCGCGCCGCATAGGCTTCGAACGCCGTGTCGTCACCATCGAGCGCGGCGGCCGCGACGCGGCCGGCCGTCATGCCGCCATGCAGCGCCGAGAATATGCCTTGACCGGAAATGGGATCGAACGACAGGGCGGCATCGCCGCAGGCGATCCATCCGTCGCCGCCGAAGCGGTCGAGGCGGGCCCCGCAGGCCTCCAGCACGCGCAGCGGTCGGTCGAACACGGTCGTGGCCAGCATCGGTCCGACGTGCCGCGTCTCGGCAAGCGCCCGGCGCCACGCATCGGGGTCGGCGAGGAGGCGCGCGGCCTCGCGCGGGCGCACGTGCAGGCCGGCGAGCACCGCACCGGAAGGCAGCCGCGCCGTGTACCACAGCCACGGGGCACGGCCTCGATCACAGTGCGGCTGAGTCGGAGCTCCGCAGCGGGCGAGCCAAGCGCGTAGAGTGCTATCTGGCCGGCATCGCGCCACCGTCGGGCGCCGAGCCTGCGTGCCAGCGCTGCCCGCCGTCCGGTCGCATCGATCACCCAACGCGCGCTCTCGGTCGCGCCATCGTCGAGGCGGAGGCGCCAGCCGTCGTCCTCGCGCGCGATATCCCGGACGCGCGCCGGTCTGAATGTCGCGCCGGCGCTCACCGCCGCGGCACGCAGATCCTCGTCGAAACGCAGCCGGTCGAGCCGCCAGCCGGGGCCGTCGGGGTCGTGAATGAAATCGGTCGCCCAGAGCTCGTCGGAGCTCCAAGCGAACAGGTTGCCGCCGATGCGCGTGTGCGGGCCCTCCGGACAGGGCAGTGGCAGATCCATCGCCCGGAGCAGACGCAAGGCGGCCCCCGGCAATGCCTCGCCCACCTTGTGGCCTTCCGGACCGATTGCGTCGCACAGCAGCACGCGACGACGGTTGCGGGCGAGCATATAGGTCGCCACCGCACCGGCGGGACCGGCGCCGCCGACGATGGCGTCCCACATCGCGCGCTACCGGGGCCGCACCCGGATCCGGCGGAATTCCTCGTACTGCTCCTCGCTCTCCCAGCCCGCCAGTTCGGTGCGACTGAGGGGCCGCTGCGGCGCCGCCAGGAAGCGGCTGACCTGCATGGCGGCCGCCTTCAGCGGGCTTGCGGCCAGCGATTCGACGAAGATCACCGCCGGGAAGTCGGGATCGTTGGCGATACCTTTTCGTGCCTCCACGATGCCCATCGCGCCGAACTGGGCAATCATGCGCATCATGACGGTGGGTGCGGGTCCTTTCATGATCGCGCGCAGCCAGTCGGGGCGGTGATTGAAAGCGGCGATACGCGCCGCGCGGGGCAGCGCGGTGTTGATCACCGTCAGGTAGTCCTCTTCGGTCAATACTTGGTTGGGAACCCGCGCCGGCCAGAAGGTCGGCAGATAAGGGTCGTAGTCGGGATCATAGCCGGAGCGGCAGAAGGCGGTGTCGCCTTGCCACGGCAGCGCCATCCAGCGGCTGATGTCGCCCGGCCCTTGGGCATAAAGCGGACCGCCGGGCTCCAAGGCAATCTGCTGATTGAGGCTATTGCCGTAATCGGGCTCCGGCTGCCCGGGCGGTCGACGGCGTATGCGGAACGGCTTCTCGTACAGGCTGGCATGGCGCATCGGCCACGTCATCTCGCAGCCCGGATGGAATGCATCCGCGAGACAGAAGTGCAGCGCCGCCTTGTCGAGCATCGCCGGCTGCTGCGCCAGCGGCACCTTTGCGAGCGACATCGGCGGCGGCGTTGCTGGCGGCCAGTCGTTGACGAAGTCGCCATCCGCCCAACGCCTCAGCACTGCCTGCTGCACCGACGGCAGCGCCAGGTTGTTGCCCGGAGAGGCGTCGGAAAACGACCCGAAGGCGTCGCCGTAGATCCACGGCCAGACGCGCGGCTCGTTCACTTTCGGCGGCGAGGGCCGGAAGCTGTTGAGGATCACCTGTCGCAGCTCGGCGTAAGGATCGGACTTGGTGGCCGGGTTGGGCGTCTGTGCGAGCTTGGCGCGGCACTGGCGTGTGGAACAGCTTGATGCCGATGCCGACCGTGGTCTTGAAGTCGCTTGCGGTCGGCACCGTGTCGGACGAAAAGCGCACCCAGGCGGGGTATTCGGAGCCGGCGAACAGGCCGACCTTCAGGTCTTCGGGGAGATCGGGCCGGACTCGGAATACGCCGTGCGCCACGCCGTGCGGCTTGAGGAAGACCGGCCGCAGCGCCGGGCACTGGCCGCGCGCGATGCGGCCGGCCTGCACCATGGCGACGAACATCTCGACCAGCGATGCGATCGGATCGGCGGCGCAATCGACGGCGCCCTTGCCCGCGTCGGCCTCCGAAGACATGAGATGCTTGAACATGTTGTACCCCCCATGCGAGCCGGTCCGGCGCCGCACTATTGCACAGCCATTACGAATGCGGAATCAACGAAGCAGATCCGTAAGAAGTGCAAGATGTTTGGCCGGGCGAGCTGCCTCGACATCGCGTCGTAGAATTATCGCGTCGTAGAATTCTCTCACGGGGACGTCTACCTGCCACAATGTTGCAGCCTCTCGGTCCGCCCAACGAACAGGATCTTATGCGTTGTGCGGGGAATAGGGAAGGGAATCGGGATTTTAAACGCCCTTATTCGCTGAGAGGCACAGTACTGCTGGGCTCGTGAGCTGTCAAACATGCGACAACATGCGAGTCCTCGGCCTGGGATCGGGGACTTTTCGGGCCCTTCAACCGGGCCGTTTGGTGTCCCGCGGGCGCAGGCCAAGGGGGAATGTCGGCTCGGCTGCGGCAGCCAAGGACTTAGTGAGTAACGCGCGTTCTGTTCTGCGGCCACCTCCTGCTCCCTGGCCCGTTCACTCTCACGCCAGGCGATCGCAGCGGCAGCGATCGCGGTCGCGATCCGGAACACGCCCTGCCGGGCTTCGGGCGCGACCGGCGATCACGGCCTCGGTGCGGTCCCGTTCCTCGGCCACCATGGGGTCCAGCAACGGCGAGCTCCCGGCGGCCGTCGGTAGGTACCACCGGGTCCAGCAGCCGATCCGCGGTCGTACGGGAGGCGATGTCCAGCGCGAGCACCGCGTCTCGGCCCGGAGGAGGATCGATCGGGTAGCCGGCGGGGGTGCAACGCGCTCTGCCTAGCCTCGACATGGAGATCCGGAGGTGTATACTCGCCGGGGCGAGAGCGCGCCGCGTTCGAACATCAACAAAAGAAAGGGGGAACGATGACACAACAACCAACTGTCGGCCAACAACCTGCCGAACGCGAGTTCGAGCCACCCGTCGGCTGGCTGCTCGGGCAACAGCTCCTCGCCGGCCTGAAATGGATCGCGCTCTATGCCTCCTATGGCGAAAAGCTGGATGCACGCGACTGGATGCGCGCCGAACCTGTCGTCAAAGACGCGAACGGCGACGAGTTCTGGTTCGATTACATCGCCGACAGTGGCGACGGCCAGAAGGCTGTATATAACATCGCCTACCTGTGTCAGGGCGACCTCTGGCTTCCACAAGCTGGCAGCCAACCGGGTGCCGGGATAGTATCGCTTAATAATAAGGGGCTGGACAATGGGTATCGGCTACCGCGCGGGCAATTTCTGCTGGTCGGCGGGGACACCGCCTATCATATTGCGGACTACGAGACACTCGCGGACCGCTTCCGCAAGCCGTTAAACTGGGCCTATGACGACCGCTGTTCGGCAGGTGAAACCCCGAGCCGTACTTATATCTATGGGATCCCGGGCAACCACGACTACTACGATGCCCTGGACGGATTCAACCGCCAGTTTCTCGAACCAATTACACTGCCCACCGCAGCAGGTCCCTCCGGCACCATAAGCCCATACGGTCAGCTAAAGCTCAAGGGGTTCGATCGCGAGCAGAAGGCCAGCTACGTGGCGTTCGAGCTGCCCCACGACTGGAAGCTGTGGGCCCTGGATGTGCAGGATGGCAACCTCGACAAGCGGCAGCAGGCGTTCTTCCTCGAGACCTGCGAGGCGGGCGTTGTCCCCAAAAAGCTGATCGTGGCGACACCGGAGCCGGTGACCCAGTTCGGGAAGTACACGGAACCGGGTGCCGAGATCGTCCAGGCCTATAGGAACCTCGGATTGGAGCCGGCCTTTCTCGAGCAGAACAACGGCGGGCTCGCGGGAGACCGATGCCGTCTCGATATCTCGGGGGACGTCCACCACTACGCCCGCTATTGGGGGACAGGAGCCCCGAAGCGATCCGATTCACAACCATCGGGGAACGACCGTCCGAACTATGCCTCGCTGGTGGCGGGCGGTGGTGGCGCCTTCCTGCATGCCTCCCATACCGACGTGGAACAGGTCCCCCATGCAGTGATATATCCGCCCCGCGGGGACTCGCACAATCTCATGCTCAAAAGGCTGCTCGATCCGCGCAATATCTTTAATGGCGGATACGTGTTCGTCGCAGGAGCGATAGTGGCCGCGGCAACGTACTTCGCGGCCGCCATTCCCGACAGTAGCTGGTCAGCTTCCAAGTGGCTCACTAGGATTGGTAATGGCCAGCGTCCTTGTGGAGATCAGGCGAGGTGTGCAGGCGATTCGCTCTTGGAGCGCATTCAATGGGCATTGCACATCCCCGGCCAGACCACCGCGCAGTACACGTTCCCGTTGCTGCTCGACCTGCTGTTCGCCGCGGCGCTACTGGGTGTGTTGATCTACCTGGCATTCAGAACTAGGACCGATTCCGAAAAGCTGGCGCAGGCCGGGCTCGATGAATGGCACAGCACGCGTGTACGTTGGATGGTGTTCGTCTTGGTCTGGCTCGCTGCACCTCTCGTGCTCCCTCTGGTCCCCTTGACGGTACCGCCTGCCTTCTTCGCCAGCTTCATGGTCTTCTTGTTCGTGGGCGTATTGATCGCCGGCCTGGTCTTCTGCCGCTACGTGAGCGATGTGCTGATTGCACGCAAGAAGCACTTGGAACGGCAGCGAGGAGACGAGAGCTCCGCACCGCCCCTGCAAGCGCGTTCGCTGTGGCGTCGTCTCGAAGATCGGCTCGAACCGTACCTGCCGTTTGCCTTGATCGCCGCCTCCTGGATCAGCGTCTGTTACGGTGTCTGGCGCTTCGGCGCGTACAACGCATCTATCATGCTCACGGATGTCGTGACGCTTCTCGTCTTGGGTCTCGCCACGCTGGGCCTCGTTGCCTTGGGATTCTTCGTCGGTGGCAAGCTGTACGAGGCGAAAGACCGGAAGCAATTCTTGCTGCTCGGCGCTTGGCACGCCTTCGTCCAGGTCGCCGTCCCCTTTGTGCTGATCGCCTATTGTGGAGCGTGGGAGATAGTTGGCATCCTCCTAGCCATCGGCGCAATCACAGCCGCCGCTTGGCTCTACTTTAGTGTCGAAGGAGAGTTTACCTATACGGACCAGAAGGATTACGCTCGGAGGATGTGGATGGCCTGGATTGCCGTGGGGCTGCTGCCCTTCCTCGCCGCCCTCGTCATAAACTGGGGAGATCCGGCGGAAGTCGTCACCTTGTGCCGTATTGTCGGCGCGGCACTGATCGGAGCGCTACTGAGCTGTGTCTGGTTGGGATGGTACCTCGCGGTCTCGCTCGCGTTCAACGGCCATAACAACGAGGCCGGGGGCGGTGCCCGTACCGAGAAATTTCGGCACTTGGTCCGTATCAAGCTGACGCAAGACTCGCTTACCGGCTATGTGATCGGGATAGACGAGCCCGTTGCGAGCTTCGCCGGTAACCCGACATTCCGGCTGGTCGACGTATTTACGATCTCCTGTCCTTCCAAGCGCACGCCGTAAGCCCGGTAGTTGCGTGAGGTTTGCTCGGTACTCGGGCGGGCAAGCCGAGATGCGTGAGATGTTGCTGTTTTGAGTGATTGCACGATGCGCCCAGCGTC
The DNA here is from genome assembly GCA_013697045.1 of Gammaproteobacteria bacterium. Lineage (GTDB taxonomy): Bacteria > Pseudomonadota > Gammaproteobacteria > JACCXJ01 > JACCXJ01 > JACCXJ01. Next base: position 7,998 of record JACCXJ010000177.1, read on the forward strand.
ATCTGCATAGAGAGGCGTATGCACATTGCCCGCATCGTCGAAGCCGATTGTATCGGATGCACGAAGTGCCTCAAGGCCTGTCCGGTCGATGCGATCGTGGGCGCGGCGGGGCAGATGCACACGGTCTTGATCGAGCAATGCACCGGCTGCGAGCGGTGCCTCCCACCGTGTCCGGTCGATTGCATTGAGCTGGTCGAGGCCCCCTTCGCTTGGGACGACGACCGCGTCCAGGCGGCCCAGGCGCGGGAGCGGGCACGCGAGGACCGTCTGGCGCCCGTGGAGAAAACCGATGGCCAGGAAGCCGATGGCCGCGGTCGGAGTGGGGACCGAGGAAGGGAAAGCGACCCCCCCGAGTTCGATCCGGCCGCCGCGCCGGCGGTGATCCGGGCCGCGGTCGAGCGATCGCAGGCACGGCGGCGGGGCCGGCCCGAGGCGGCGGCCGACCGCGACTCTTCGTGACCGATCCCCACCCGGGGGCCCGGAGGCGCGCGGCGCACCACCTGGCGCATGGACTGGCGGCATTCCTGGTCGCGCTCGCGGGGTGCTCGACGGTACCGAAGACCGCCGGCCGCCCGCCCCCGGAGGCGGGCGCTCCCCCGCTCGTCGGTTACGCCTTGAGCCTGCGGGGGACGCCATACCGCTACGGTGGCGACAGTCCGCGGCAGGGCTTCGATTGCAGCGGCTTCGTGCGGCACGTGTACCGGCGCTACGGGATAGCCCTGCCGCGCGATTCGGCATCGATGGCGCGCGTGCTGCCGCGGGTCCTTGCCGCGTCTCCAAGGCCGGGGGACCTGGTGTTCTTCAATACCCGCGGGCGTCCCGACTCGCACGTCGGGATCTACGTCGGCCAAGGCCGTTTCGTCCATGCCCCGAGCCGGGCCACGGGTTCCGTGCGGGTGTCGAATCTCAAGCACCGCTATTGGCACGCCCGGCTCAGCGCTGTCCGACGACCCCGATGGGCGCCTCCGGCTGCTGCCGGCCGACCTCGTCCACGGCGGCCGAGTAAGCAGCGCGGTCGATCAGGACAAACGGTCTCGGGCCAGATCTCTTCCACTGACAAAGATGTTTAGGGACTCAGGGGAGTCTTTTGACATCACGGAGCTTCAGCGGGGTTTTTTTTCGATCTCGACTCCTCGAAGTTTCATGTAATCGCCTACCACCGGTTACAGATGCTCGTTGGAACGCAGGTATGTTGGGAGGTCTATCAGATCGCTTTATCCTTTGCCTTGAATGCGAACGCGATCGTGACGAAGGAGATTCCTGACGCGTTCCGGCAAAAATGTACGACCGACAACTCCCGCAGAAAACTTGACTACCTGCTCGAGGATGCGCTTCACCTCCGCTTGCAGGGAGCGCCCCTGCTGCTTGGCTTGCTCCTTGAGCCTTTCGAGCGTCTCCGGGGCCAGATCCCGTACCAGCAACTGTGACATGCTCGGTCCCGCCCGACTGACTGCTATCATAACGATAGAACTCCTTTGGGGGGAAACACCAGGTGCATGGCTCGGTATCAAGCGCAACCCGCATCTCTGGGGCGGCCAGGCCCCGCGATAAGATAATGAGATCCCATCACGGCGCGGGCGAGTGAGCGAGGCGCGCTGCACGCCCCGGGACGCGTCGTCCGCGACCCAGACCGGACGCCCGTGGGGCGAACCGCCCGGCGGCCCAGATCCACTACACTGGCGCGGCGGGCACCGAGGAGGCACAGGCGTGGCAGAGGGGCAAGACATCTCGAGGGGCGAGTTCGAACGACTCGACCGTTCCCCGGTCGATCGCCAAGTCGATCGCCAGTGGGAGGCGAGGGCCGGCGTCGTCACCCCGCTCGATCGGATGCTCGTGCGCCTGGCCTTGGCGCGCCTGGGAGATCCCGGCTGCGCAGTCGTCCTCTGGGACGGCGACGAGCTGTCCCCGCCGCGCACCCCGGTCCGGTTTCGCGTCACGGTCAAGAGTCGGCGCGCGCTCCTGGGGCTTTGCTGGGACGCGGCGTCGCGATTCGGCGATCTCTACGGCAAGAGGGAGGTCGAGGTAGAGGGGGATCTCGCAAACGCCATGGCCGAGGTCAATCGATCCCTTACGGCGCGCCAGGCGGGTTTCTTCGACCGTCTGCGCCGCTCGTCCCTCCCCCCCTTGTGGGAGCGATACGCCCGCGCGGAGGACGCCGCCCGGGTCCGCCACCATTACGATCTCGGCAACGATTTCTATCGCCTGTGGCTGGACCGGGACACCATGCAGTACACCTGCGCCTATTATCCCGAGCCGGGGCTGTGCCTGGAAGAGGCGCAGCGCGCCAAGGCCCATTATCTGTGTCGTAAGCTCAGACTGCGCCCGGGGGAAACCGTTGTGGAGGCCGGTTGCGGCTTCGGCGGACTGGCCTTCCTCATGGCCCGGCATTACGGCGTAAAGGTCACCGCCTACAACGTATCCCAAGAGCAGCTGGACTATGCGCGCACACGCCTGGAGGAGGAGGGACTGGAGACGCAGGTCACGTTTATCGAAGACGATTACCGGAACATTCGCGGCCGCTACGATGCTTTCGTCTCCATCGGTATGCTGGAGCACGTGGGAAAACACCGCTATGCTGCGCTCGGGGACGTGATCGGTCGGTGTCTCGCGCCGAACGGCCGCGGCCTCATCCAATGCATCGGGAGGAACGCGCCCGTCCCGATGAACGGCTGGACGCAAAGGCATATCTTCCCGGGCGCCTATCCGCCCAGCCTGCGCGAGCTACTCGAGGTCTTCGAGCCCCATGGTTTCTCGATCCTCGACGTGGAGAACCTGCGCCCGCACTACGTCAAGACGCTGCACGATTGGCTAAGCCGTTATGAGATACACGCCGAGGCGGTGCAGGGACGCTACGGGGAGGTCTTCATGCGAACTTGGCTTTTGTATCTATCTGCCTCTCTCGCGGCATTCGAGACCGGTTGGTTGCAGCTCTTCCAGGTGCTCTTCAGCCGTCCGGGAAACAACGACCTCCCCGCGTCACGGGGCCATCTTTATGAAAACGGTCCGGTCCCGGGCCCGCCGGTGTCCGGCGTTGCGGTCAGTACGCCGGGTCCCCGGGTCGTAGAGGATGCCCTTGGTCGCGCTCGTGCAGCACCTCATTGACGGCGAGAATACGCGGAATGGAACCCACGTCGCACGAAGGCGATGATCCGCATCGGCTCGCCACAGCCGGGACAGAGGAGTGGAAAAACTTGCATTCCTCGGCGGCCCAAGCAGGCCCATCCCTGGGCCTGGCTTTCATAGATACGGGCGAGTAACATCGCCCACAGATAGTTGAAGGCGAGCGGGATGTCTCTGCGCGCCAAAGGGGCAACCACAAGTCATCCGTATGACAATCCCAACCGAGCCAATCGGGAGTATCCCAAGACCTCTTGGGCTCATCGAGGCCGTCGCGACACGAGACGGCACGGACCCGACCTTGGATGCGCTCTATGAAGAAGCGATCCGAGACACCATCGAGCGGTTCGAGGCTACGGGCTCGCCGGTGATTACCGACGGCGAGCAAAGAAAGTACCACAATTTCTGGACGTATTGCGTGCACGGGCTGCCGAACACGGCCCCGGACGGCTTCAAGATCCCATCCCCGGCAGTTCCTTGCGAGGATTGAGGACATTTACGCGTCTTCGCCGCCGGAAAGCTATGACCTTTTGGAGCTCGCTGATGGAAGAGTGGTCGAGCGATTCTCAAGGATTCAGTTCGTCGATGAGCGGAACGTGGGCCGCGTCTGGAGCTTTCGAGACATCACGGCCAGCAAGCAGGCCGAGCGGACCACCCGCTTCCTCGCCGACGCCAGCGCCGCTCTGGCCGAATTGACGGACTACGAAAGCACGTTGCAGAAGGTCGCCGCTCTTGCCGTGCCTTTCTTTGCGGACTGGTGCACCGCGGACATGCAGGAAGCCGATGGCTCGTTGCGGCGGCTGGCGGTCACACACAGCGATCCCGCCAAGCTGCAACTGGCCCACGAGCTATTCCGCCGTTATCCCCCTCGGCCTTCCGACCCCCACGGCGTCATGAAGGTGCTGCGCACGGGCGAGCCGGAGTGGATGGCGATGAGCCCGGACTCCCTGCTGGTGGAGTCGGCCCAGGACCAGGACCATTTGCGGATCCTCCGGCAGTTGAGCTTGAAGTCCTTTATTTGTGTACCGCTCCGTTCGCGAGCCAGAACGCTCGGCGCGCTCACGTTTATAACGGCGGAATCAGGCCGGGTATACGACGCCACCGATCTGGCCGCTGCACAAGACCTTGCCCACCGTACCGTCATCGCTATCGAGAATGCGAGGCTTTTGTCGGCGCTCAAGGAGTCCGACCGCCGCAAGGACGAGTTCCTGGCGATACTGGCCCACGAGCTCCGCAACCCGCTGGCCCCGATCCGCAATGCGGTGCAAATCTATCGTGCCAACGGCCTATCCGTACCGGAATTGCAATGGGCCACGGACGTGATCGACCGGCAGGTACACCAGATGACCCGGCTGGTGGATGACCTCTTGGACGTATCCCGGATCACTAAAGGCAAGATCGAGCTCCGCAAGGAGCGGGTCGAGCTGGCGGTGGTGGTGAATAGCGCCGTCGAAGCCAGCCGCCCGCTCATCGAGAAATGGGGGCACGGACTCACGGTCACTATCCCGCCACAGCCGATCCAGCTCGAAGCGGATCCGACCCGGATGGCGCAAGTGCTATCGAACCTACTGAACAATGCCGCCAAGTACATGGATCAGGGCGGTCGCATTTGGGTGATCGCCGAGCGGCAGAACGGCCATGTGCTGATCCGGGTCAAGGACACCGGTATCGGCATTCCGACAGAGACGCTGCCCCGCATCTTCGACATGTTCATGCAGGTGGACCGTACCTTGGAGCGCTCCGAGGGCGGGCTCGGCATCGGCTTGACGCTGGTGCAACGATTGGTCGAGATGCACGGCGGCACCGTCGAGGCCCGCAGTGACGGCCCTGGGAAGGGCAGTGAATTCGTCGTGCGCCTCGCGATCGCGGAGGTCAAGGACCAAGGACCACAACGGGCGGCATGCGACGGCGAGAAGGGCGCTGCGCCTGCCAGCCGCCGCATCCTGGTCGTGGATGACAACCGGGATGTTGCCGACAGCCTGGGCATGCTACTGGATGATGGGCAACGAGGTCCACACGGCTCACGACGGCCTGGAAGCCGTAGGAGCTGCGGCGGCGTTCCGACCGGAAGTGGTCCTCCTGGACCTCGGCCTGCCGAAGCTGAACGGCTACGAGGCGGCTCGCCGGATCAGAGAGCAGGATGGCGGTACCGACATGGTGTTGGTCGCCGTGACCGGCTGGGGCCAGGAGGAGGA
>JACCXJ010000196.1 GCA_013697045.1 Gammaproteobacteria bacterium
CTGCGGCAACGGCTCGAAGAAGGTCGCTGGGACCTCGAAGATATCCTTCGCGAGACCAATCGGGCGGGGCGTAGGGCGGGGAGCGAACGGATCTCGGCGATCGGCCGGTTGCGCTTGCACAGCACGATGGTCTTACCCTGCTTCAGCTTGGCGAGATACTCCGAAAGATGCGTCTTGGCACCGTGAACATTGAGCTCGATCATCGTCCAATAGTAGATCAACCTCTGAGCTCGAACAAGTCGGCACGCGTGCTACGGAGGGACGTGCGCACCCGCTTTATTACCGATCCACGGTGCCGTGGATAGAGCTGATCCAGATGTTGCTGCCTCGTGAAAGGGGCCCTGTAGAACAACAGACTTGCTGCATGCGCAAATTGTTACTACACTGTGCTCGTGCCCACCTGGGACGAAGCCAAGCGCCGACGCAACATTCGTATTCATGGCCTCGAGTTCGTTGGCGCTGAGGCGATCTGGGACTTCCCGACGGTAACGCGGGAAGACAAGCGCAAGGAGCACCGGGAAAAGCGACTTGTGACCTTCGGGCTCTTGAACGGGGAAGTCGTCGTCCTCGTCTACGTTGAACGCGACGACGATATTCACATCATCTCGCTGAGGCTGAGCGGAGCGATATGAAGCACGCTATTATTTTGAAGTCACGAAAGGCTACTTCTCGTAAACCCATTGATGATCCGGATAACCCACCGTGGTCCGAGGAGATGCTCGGTCCACCTGTCGTTCGTCGCAGCCGAGGTCCTCAGAAGGCGCCCACGAAGGTTCTAACAACAATCCGTCTCGATGCGGATGCGGTTGCGTTCTTTCGAGCGCAAGGACCTGGCTATCAGGTCAAAATTAACGAGGCACTGAAGCAGTTTGTTGCACGTAGCACAACAACGCGTTCCAACGGACGCGCGAAAAGCGCCGCGCGCCGTGGGAGTGTCTAAGTCAAGTAAACGACGTTGCGACGGCCCGAGGCCACGGCGGATCAATTCGGAAATCACCACGCCTATCGGTTTTCCCCGCCGCCGCGACAGCGCGCGGGCCGCTTGCAAAACGTCATCGTCGAGATTGAGGATCGTGCGCATGATGCAAAGCCTCGCGTATCACGCATCTGGCGTCAAGCGCGGTGCGCCTTGGGCAGAGTCAGGCGTTTGCCTTTCGCCTCAAGCCCTTAGGATGCGAGCAAAAATAAGTTGGTCAATTTGATCGGCGATTTTAACCCCCTCTAAATCTCCCCCTTCGTAAGGGGGAGACTTTTTCTCCCTTCCCCCTTACGAAGGGGGAAGGGTCGGGGTAGGAGGTTAACCGGATATGTTCAGGTTATTCTTGCTGGACTCCTTAGATGACGCGATCCCAGCGGAATACGCGAGCGACAACTGAAGTGCGGCAGAGACGGGCGCGAACGAGCGGCGGTGGATGGGCGAAGGCCCGAGGAGCAGGAGCGCGGCGTGGTGGGCTTGTGTCGCATAGCCCTTGTGGCGCGCCAGGCCATAGCCCGGATAGCGATCGTCGAGCCCGACCATCTCCGCGTCGCGGGCCACCTTGGCCAGGATGGAAGCGGCGCTGATCGCCGGGACCAGCCGATCACCCCCCACCACGGTGACGCTGGCGCAGGGTAGCTCCGGTCGCATCGGGCCATCCACCCAGACACCCGTGGGCGCCATCGGCAGGGCCAGCACGGCGCGACACATGGCGAGCAGAGAGGCCCGCAGGATGTTGAGGGTATCGATCTCCTCGACCTCGGCGCGCCCCAGGGCAAAGGCCAGGGCCTCGTGGCGGATTTGGACGGCCAGGTCCTCGCGCTCGGCGGCTTTGAGGAGCTTGGAATCCCTGAGCCCCGCGATGGGACGGGCGGGATCGAGGACCACGGCCGCCGCCACCACCGGACCGGCCAGCGGCCCCCGTCCGGCCTCGTCGACCCCGGCGATCGGCATGCGGCGCTACCGATCCAACGGGCCCAGGAGCCCATTCCACCGGTTCACGACCTCGCAGAAGACCTCGGCCGTGCGTTCGGCGTCGTAGATCGCGGAGTGGGCCTCCTTGTCGTTCCAGGTGAGTCCGGCGGCCTCGACGGCCCGCGACAGCACCGTCTGGCCGAAGGCGAGGCCGGCGAGCGTGGCCGTATCGAAGGTCGAGAAGGCGTGGAAGGGGTTGCGCTTGATGCGGTTGCGGGTCACGACGGCCTTGATGAAGGATAAATCGAAGCCCGGATTGTGACCCACCAGGATGGCGCGCGTGCAGTGGCTCGCGGCCACCGCCTCGCGCACGAACTTGAACACTTTCTCCAGGGCCTCGCCCTCGGGGACCGCGAAGCGGAAGGGGTGATGGGGGTCGATGCCGGTGAACTCCAGCGCGGCCGGTTCGAGGTTGGCGCCGGGGAAGGGCTGCACGTGGCAGGCGACGGTCTTATCGCGCCGCCACTGTCCGTTGCGGTCGGGCACGACCGTGACCGCCGCGATCTCCAAAAGCGCGTCGGTCATGGGATTGAACCCCGCCGTCTCGACGTCCACGACCACCGGCAGGAACCCGCGGAAGCGCTGGGCGATGCGGGTCTTGTTTTCCGGATCAACGCTCATGGACGAGCCCCCAGCGGCACTCCGCACCGGCCCGGAAGGGGATGAGAACGCCGTCGCCGAAGGGTAGGCTCGCTGGCACCCGCCAGGGTGTCCGCGCGAGCGTGATCGTGTCGGGATTCGGTGGTAGGTCGTAGAAGGCCGCGCCGAAGGTGCTCGCGAAGCCTTCCAGGCGGGGAAGTGCGCCGGCTTCCTCGAATACCTCCGCGTACAGCTCCATGGCCGCGTGCGCGGTATAGATCCCGGCGCACCCACAAGACGTTTCTTTGGCGCCACGGGCATGCGGGGCGCTGTCCGTACCCAGAAAGAACTTGGGATTGCCGCTCCCTGCAGCCCGCACCAGGGCTTGGCGGTCCTCCTCGCGTTTCAGGAGTGGAAGGCAATAATGGTGGGGACGGAGGCCGCCATCGAAGAGGGCATTGCGGTTCATGAGCAGGTGGTGCGCGGTGATGGTGGCGGCGAGTCGCTCGGGGCCGGCGAATACGAAGTCTACCGCTTCGCGGGTCGTGATGTGCTCCAAGACGATCTTGATCCCAGGGAATCGTTCGAGCAGATCGATGAGCACCCGTTCGATGAAGACCCGCTCCCGATCGAAGACATCGACCTCCGGATCGACGACCTCGCCGTGTACCGCCAGCGGTATCCCGGAGTTTTCGAGTGCCGCGAGCACGCGATACACGCGGCGGAGGTCCGTGACGCCGTGCTCGGAGTGGGTCGTGGCACCGGCGGGGTAGTATTTGACGGCATGGATGAGGCCGCTCGCGCTAGCCCTTTGGACCTCCTCGGGCGTCGTCGCCGCGGTGAGATAGAGGGTCATAAGCGGCTCGAAGCGCGTGCCGCGCGGTACGGCCGCCAGGATGCGCTCGCGATAGGCGAGCGCCTGTGCCGCAGTGGCGATGGGCGGCTGGAGGTTGGGCATGACCAGCACCCGCGCGAAGCGCAGGGCGGTGTGGGGCACGACCGCGGCCATCTCCGCCCCATCGCGGAGATGGACATGGAAGTCGTCGGGGGCGCGCAGGGTCAGTGGCATGGGGGCGAATCGCAGTATACGTCGTTGGCGGCATTGCCCGAGTGCCACCATGGTAAACTCAGGGTCCTGTATGACGCCCAATATTGAAGAAGCCCTACGGTCCTTGCGCGCCGCGGATCGAGACAGCAAGGCCTTTGAAATCCTCCGAGACGCCCCGGAGGCCCCGTCACCTTTCGCTACGACGATACGGACATAGCACGCATCACGAAGGAGGAAGCGGCAGAGATTGTGACAACCATTCGCGACTGGGCCGCCAAGCAGATGAAACGAGCGCGCCCATCCATGATCAGGGTGCTCAGTCTGGCCGCGTCCGCAATCCCAAGGGGTCCTCGGGGTCCACGCCGTCCATGAACGGACGGCGGCGGTCGCTGTGGGTCACCTGGTAGATCTTGCCCACCCAGTTGTTGACGATGGCCTCGGCGGTGTCGTGCCAGGTATTGTCGAGGTGCGGGGTGATCAACCCTTCGGGTATCTCGGGGATGGGCTTGCCGTTCGATCGCGCGGCGTGGAGCGTCTCGGCATACTCGCCGAGGATCGCCTGTACCTGAGGAGTGAAATAATCTTCGGGGAATGGCGGATAGTCGTCGCGCTCGCGGTGCGCAAAGCGCAGCACTTCGCGCTTGTATTCCTTGAGGAGGCTCACGGTGTCGTATTCGGGATGGGCCTGGAGGAACACGAGGCGGAAGCCGTCCGCGCTGACCGCGAGGTGTACGCCGGCCGCCTCGCTCTCGATCAACACGGTGAGCCCGGCCGCCTCGAACTGTCCCCGATCGATCTGGTTATAACGCGAGTGGGGGACGTCGAAGCGGGTGTTGACGCCCCTGACGAGCGGGTGGCGGCGATCGGTGATCCGGTGCGGATACACGCCCCAGCGCTTGTCGGGCAGGCGCCGGCGCTTCTGGCCATAACGAAACTGCAGCACGGCGTGGGTCGCGAGGCACGAGCACAGGGTCGAGGTGACGTTGTTGTAGGCCCAATCGATGACCTCGATGAGCGGCCGCCAGAACGGCTCCAGCGCCAGATCGGGTTGCGTCACATTGGCCCCGGTGATGATGAGGGCATCGAGCCCGGCCGATCGGACCTCCTCGAAATCCTCGTAATATTGGCGGATATGGGCTCGCGCCTCGGCATCGCGTTCCAGCCCCGCGAGCGTGAAGGGATGCACGTAGAACTGCGCGATCTGGTTGCTCTCGCCGACCAGCCGGAAGAACTGCCTTTCGGTGGCCGCGAGCGCCGCGTCCGGCATCATGTTCAGCAATCCGATGTGGAGCTCGCGGATGTCCTGGCGCAGGGCCGCCTCGCGCGGGAGGACGGTCTCGCCTTCCGCGCGCAGGGCCGCGAAGGCGGGTAGCTCGGAATTGGCGACGAGCGGCATGCTCAGGCGCCTGCCGGGGTCCGCTCGAGCACGGTGGCCAGGAGCGCCAGGAAATCGGCCTCGCTCGCGACCCCGGCGAGCTCGGTGGTGGTCACGGTGTAGCCGTATTCCGCGGCGATCGCCTCGTAGCGCGGGATGCGCGATCGGAAGAGCCTCGGGAACACGAAGCGCACGAAATCGTCGGGCTCGACGAGCGCGACATAGGGGAGGCCTCGCTCGCGCATGAAGAAGTCGAGCTCTTCGTCCAGGAACGTCTCGCGATAGTACAGCGGTTTGGGATCGGCGAGGGCGCGCCGGATGAGGATGGCCTCGTCCTCGGCGGTGGCCTGGATATAGAGGATGAGCGTGTGCTCGGCGAGGATGCGGAACGCCTCGGGGTCGTCGATCTCGCACAGGCTCCCGCCGGCATCGTTCACGAAGTGCCGGTATCCGTAGATGTCGCGTGCCTTACGGATGAAATCGGGCACGTCCTTCATGGCGCGGATCTCGGCCTCGCGATGCAGAAACTGGCGGCGTTTGAACTCCGCGATGCCCAAGCCCCCGCGCTCCGGGTTGCCGAGCTTGCCGAGGAAGGTGGACAGTGGTTTCAGGTTGTCCACCGTGATGTTGTTGCAGATGTAGATCGAGTCCGAGCGGAACAGCTCGCGCAAGAACGGGATCTGCATCGCCTGGGACTTGATGTTGTCGAGGATCGCCTCGTCCAGATAGCGCGTCCCGATGCGGTAGTCGCCGGAGTAGTGGAACCACTGGGATTGTCGCAGCAGGGTCGCGAGCCGGGTCTTGCCGACCCCGGACATGCCGAGCAGCGTGATACGCTTGTTCTCCCAGTGGCGAAGCCCGTCTGCAGTCAGTCTCACCGACGCCCCTCGTAGGGTGTTGTCGATATAATACCGAAATCGCCGCCATCCGAGACAGGCATCCTCATGACAACAAGGCAGACGCGCGACCCGATCCGATGGCTGGAGGGCTTCATCTTCTGGAGCCGGTGGCTCCAGGCGCCGCTCTACGTCGGCCTCATCGCCGCCCAGGGCGTGTATGTCTACCAGTTCATGATCGAGCTGGTCCACTTGATCACCCGGGCTGGGAGCTTCACCCCCACGGAGACCATGCTGGTCGTTCTGGGCCTCATCGACGTGGTGATGATCTCGAATCTGCTCCTCATGGTCATCGTCGGTGGCTACGAAACCTTCGTGTCGCGGCTTGATCTCGAAGGCCACCCCGATCAACCGGAATGGTTGTCCCACGTTAGCTCCGGGGTCCTCAAGGTCAAGCTCGCCACGGCCATCATCGGGATCTCGGCGATTCACCTGCTCAAGACCTTCATCGAGGCCGAGCACGTCCCGGAAAAGGCGATCCAGTGGCAGGTGATCATCCACCTGACCTTCGTGTTCTCGGGGCTCGCAATGGCCTACACGGACAAGGTCATGATGAGCACGGTCTTGATGAGCAAACGCCAGCATTGATCTCGCACATCGAATCGATGCCGCCGCCGAAATGTCGTTAAGTGCTCGGAGTCGTAAGCACCCTAGGTTAAGTCTTTCTCTTGCACAAGCGAGCGTAGCCCGGTTAGAATGGAATCTGGAATCGGAGATTCCTTTTGTTTGCCGGGATCCCGGTGCGCTGCATCGGCGCTACGGCCTGCTCCCGCGAACCCGCCGGATCTCGCTGGGAAAGAGACCGCGGACCTGCTTGCGGACGCGACGGGCTAACACGACCGCTCGCCGCGCCTCTGTTAGGAGGATCTCGCCGGAGCCAGGATATCGCGTTGTAGTGGCGTAATCTGTCAGCCTTCCCTGTTCCTCGGCGGTCAGGGAAATACCCGCCCGCGCCGGCGTGAGTGCGGTCAGCCTCTCGATGTCATGGGTCTTCGGGAAATCGATGCCATCGAGGACCAGCAGGGCCTTCAGGTACTTCTCTACGCATTGCTGGGCATGGAAGCACACGGTATCGGTCGGGCATTCCGCGCCCAGCTTGAGCACATGGGCCGCGGTTGTGAGATCGCTTTCGGCCTTGGCTACCCCACTCCCGGACGACCACAAGGACGCGGTCAGGGGCTGGCATAAAGTACCTTGCCCTCGCGCGCCGCGGGCCGCTCGATGGTGCCCGGGATCTCCTTTCGCCAAGCGAACTCCTCGGGCGTAGTCACGATGATGTCCTTAGCGATACGGAACTCGTGAAGGGCCAGGCGGATCGCGAGCTGCTGCTCGCGCTTCGAGCCCTTGCAGTCCATGACCACGAGCAGGTCGACATCGCTGTCCGGCCCCGCCTCGCCACGGGCGTGGGAACCGAATAGGATGACCTTCGCCGGCCGGAACTCCCGGACGATGCGTTTGACGATCTTCCGAATCTCGCTCTGCATGGAGCGCTCCGCGCTTCGCATTCATGTACTTCCTACCGCGGTATTGCAAACAGCATAACATCTCGACCTCGCCTCCGGGGTCACGCCAAGGCATTATTCACCCGCGAAGCGCCGAACCATTGCCTCGTGCGTGATCGCCTTGGCAGGATCGTAGGTTCGCAAGCGCTCGCGCGCGACGGCCTCGACGCGAAGATCCTCGATCTCGTCCTGCAACGCTTCATAGGCCGCCACCGGCAACATGACGGCTGCCGGGGCGTTGTTGCGCATCACTACGTACTTGTCTTGCTCGCCCGAGGCCAGTCGGTCGATGATGACCTTGGTGGAGCGCGAAACCTCGGTAACCGAGATGGCCTGGTCGTGCCGTTCCAGCAACTTGCTCATGGAACCCTCAGTGAATAGCATAAACAGCTGTTAATAATATATATTATACTCTGTTGCCGCAACTACACCGGCCGCAGCGCCCGGGCCGGGCAGGTGGTGCTCACCCTGAAGACACCCTATCGAGAGGGCACCACCCATATCGTGATGTCACCGCTGGAATTCATACACCGACTCGCCGCGCTGGTTCCCCGTCCGCGGTTGCATCTCATCCGCTTCCATGGCGTGCTCGCACCCAACGCCAAGCTACGTCCCGACATCATTCCGAACCTGCCGGCCAACGCCAATACCCCCTCAGCGGACCACGCTGAGGTGCTCCTCCCGCGGCGCCTGCCCCCATAAGCTGGGCCCGGCTGCTCAAACGAGGTGTTCGAGATCGACATCGAGCACTGCCCCCAGTGCGGTGGCCCCTTGAAGATCATCGCCGCCATCGAACATCCCTCCGTGATTACCAGGATCCTTACCCATCTCGGTTTGCCCGCCCGAGCACCGCCCCGAGCAGCGGCCAGGGCCTTCGATCGATTCCAACGGGCCTCATCCCCCACCGACCCCCCTCCCATTCGGCTAGCCGCTGAGCTGACCCTCCCTCTTGGCCCTCGCTCGCCCGAGACGCCAAAACGCCCCGAAACATAGCGCCTCGGGCCGAGGAAGGGCCCGATCCGAGGCCGCGGCCCCGTATGCAGTCAAGGAGTTCGGCGTCCCGCTCACCGAGCACGAGGTCGCCGCCCTCGACATGTTTCGAGGAGGTCGGCCGCCGCGACGACGTGACGCTCCGGTTCATGGTCGAGCCCGGACACGCCATCTTCTTCAACAACTGCACCCTCCTCCACAACCGCACGAGCTTCGACGACGACGGGTGCGCGGGGCACAAGCGTCATCTTCTGCGCCTGTGGCTGATGCTGGACGGCCTTCGCCCACTCACGCCGGATGTGCACGCGTACAAGGGCACGACCGGCATCCTCGGCCCACGAGGGCAGCTCGACGTACTACCGAGGCCACGCGATCTGAGGGCAGGGGACCCACCTCAAGAAGCCACCGGCGTGGTCGTCGACTTCCAGAACGGCGTCAACGACGACCGGGTGGCCGTCCGTCGTGCTTCAGGACGTCATGCGCGACAGAGGGCTTGACAACTTATCGAAGTTACGTTAGTGATTGTCAGAACATAAAAGAAGGTTGATGGAAAACTCCACTTTTTTGTAGTTGACACGCTGAGGAACACACACATGGCAGGAGCGGAAACGACCATGTTGAGAAATCCGGCACTCGCCGGGGCCGCGCAATTCGCCACCATCATCTACGGCGCGCCGCCTCTCGCTTACCCGGGAGCCTTGTCCCAATATGTGATCTACAATACGCCGGACCCCGCGTACGTCACCGGCCGGATCAACGTGTCGGCCTTCGCGAACCTTGGGGCCGGCACGCCATGGCCATTTCTCAACACCAACGTGCCGCTCAATGGACACGTGTGCGTGCCCCGCGGAAGGGGCCCCTTTCCCCTCGCCATGTTTGCGCACGGTAACCATAACCCATTCGAGAATTCCACCCCCGGATACTTGTATCTCTGCCAGTTGTTGGCGTCGCATGGGATCATCGCCGCCACGATCGACGTGAACTTCCTCAACGGATTCAACTTCGGAGAGAACGACGGCAGAGCGATCGTTCATCTCGAACACCTCAAGCAATTTCGGACCTGGAATAACACCGCGACGCATCCACTGCACGGCAAGGTCGACCTCAACCGTATTCTCATCGTGGGCCATTCGCGGGGAGGGGAAGCCGTGGGGCATGCCTCATTGTTCAATCGGCTCCCCTCGGTCGGCGTCGTCCTGCTGGACGGGTCCCTCCCCTTCGGGCTCGGTCCCTATCGCTTCGGATTGACGGCCGCCGCCGCCATCGCGCCGACCGACCGGCAATTCGTGCCGGTCTCAGGGCCGACGGTCGTCCCGGATTCCTACTACGTGATGCACGGCAGCCAGGATTCGGACGTCTTCACGTTCGAGGGCTACCATACCCACGAACGCGCGCATGCCGTGGACCTGGCCAATCCCACCGTTTCCGACGGCAAGTTCAAGGCGATGTTGTGGGTGCACAAGGCGAACCACAATCAGTTCAACAGCATTGGGGTATCGGAAACACCTCCCGGAGTCGCGATGCCGCGGGCCAGCCAGGAAGAGGTTGCCAAGATCCACCTCGGCGCCTTAGCCCAGGCGGTGCTCCTAGATCGGGCGGAGTATCTGGACGTGTTGCGGGATCACGGCGCCGCCGTGGCGTGGGACCCGGCCGGCACCGAGTTCGTCTCGCAATACCAGGATCCCGAGCGGGTCTTCGTCCAACACAATCAGGAAAGCCTCGCCCCGCCGGTCGTCTCGCTGCCGGTTCAAGGCACCGTCGCGGCGGACGGCGTCGTCCCCGCGCGCCAACTGACGGCACTGGTCGGCGGTGCCCCGACCACGACGATCACGCTTCGGCTCGCATGGAGCGCTCTCGGTTCTCGCCTGCTCTTGAGAGCGGATCCCTCCACGCTCCCCGCAGAACGGTACAGGACACTCGCGCTCCGCGTGGGACAGTCCACGGAGGCAAGCAACGCGGCCAACCGGGATCAGGACTTCACCCTGGAGGTTTCGAGTGGCTCGCACACCGCCGCGATTCCAGCGAGCTGCCTCCACCGGCTGCTGTATCCGGATCCTCCGCCTTTCGGTCCCGCGAAGATCGTCATGCAGACCTTGCGGCTCCCGATCGAGCGGCTCGTCGCGTGTGGGGTGGACCCAACCGATCTTCGCTCCATCGCGCTGGCATTCGACCGGCGAGTGACTGGCACGGTCTACGTCGGCGATTTACAATGGTCCAACTGATACTGATCCATTCGGAGGTATCGTGATGCAGCCACCCGCGCCACCGGAAATCACCGCGGTAGAGGTCGTAGCCGCCCAGCCCACGGAAGCGGACCGCGTGGCGATGGCGCAGCTTAGCGCGGAAACGAATAGGTCACTGCCTCCGGTCGCCTACGTCGTCAAGGTCCGGCTCAAGACCAAGCCCCCGGTCACGTCGATGGCATGGGCACTTTATGTGGGTGACGTGCTCATCCCCAAATATTGGGAATACGAGGACGGGATTTACTTCACGGTGCTCGACCCGCAGTTTTTCGCCGACCACAAAGGGAAGGGGTTACGATTCTCTCAGAACGGCATCGACTTCTTCGACACCGGAATGAAGCTCGCTGCACCAACCGCACCGGCAGCGGCAGCAAAAGCCAAAGGCAAGGCGGCCCGATTACCGCTGCAAGCCGACGTACTGAAGTAGGATTCCTCGACGTCCCCGATGGCTGGCAATCCGAAACCCGTCTTTGCATGACGAGTGTCGGCTGGCAGCCGTCCTGGCGATCGCAAGGGCCGTAGGACGGTCCAGACCTCCGCGCGATCCTTCCCGTTGACAGATTGTCGCGGCTGTGAGCGCTGCAACACGGATCGCGCCGTCCTGACATCGACTGAGACTGCATCCATCGCGATTCAACCCATTTAGCCATTGGCATCGTCCTTGCCGGCCACGCGGGAGTCACAATGCCGCGCCTCCGATCGTTCATCTGGCTTCTCTTTCTTCGCAGGGTCAGTGTTGCCGGTCGCGGGTCTTGTAGATTTCGCGGTCGCCCAGACGTGGACGGCCACGTGGGTGGAGAAGCAAACGGTCGGCGATCCGCCTGCCGGTCCCGGAGCGCGTGGCTCGGCCCGCATGATCTTCGACGACGTGGCCGGGCAGACCGTGCTGTTCGGCGGCGATCCCACGCTGAACGACACCTGGGTGCTCGACGTCCTGACCAAGACGTGGACTCGGGCCATCGCGCCGGGCGCGGCCGGCTCACCCCCCGCCGTCCTCGGCGTGAGCGGCGCCATGGTCTACGACCCCGACCACGACCCGTGCTCGATGGGGTCTACCGCACCACCGAGGGCCTGCCGGTATTCCGCGCCGTGCACGCCCCGACTGCCACAGAGCTGCAGGCCTTACTCCTTCGCATCATCAAGCGCCTCATGAACCGGATGCACAGATGCTATGTAGGGCCACCCGCGCTACCCTTTAGGCATCGCGCAGAAATAACTTAATAAAGTGTGAGAGATGTGCTTTAAAGCGGGATGCAGATTGCGTCCACGGTAGAGCAGATCGAGTCGAAGTACCGATCGCTTGTGTCGGTGTTGGATGAA
>JACCXJ010000261.1 GCA_013697045.1 Gammaproteobacteria bacterium
GCGGCCCCGGATGGGACGGGACGGTTCCCCCTGCTCGCCGCCAGTGCTCCTCCATGATTCCGTGAAATAGTTCACAGCACCGTCCCGCGTGGATAGGCTAGCTTGGTTCCACACCGCCCCCTCCAGCGCGGTAGCGTGGAACACTCGACCGGAGGACCACAATGAATCACCAGCGATCCCTGCGTTGCCTTTGCGCCGCGCCGTTTGCCGCCGTGCTCCTCTTGGGCTCCTCCGCGGAGGCCGCCCTGGTCGGCGCGCTCCCGACCATGGGCCACCAGGTGTTCGCAGAGGGCGTCGCGCCGGCGGCAGAGCAGGGCGCGGCCGCGGCGCGGCTCGCCCCCGGCAGCCGGGCCCGGATCGCGGGCGCACAGGGCGTCGCGCCGTCCCTCGGTGGCGGAGGAGATGGGTCGCCTCAAGGTGCCGGTCTCGGTGTCCGGAAACCGCCTCCCGGAGCAGCTCGGCGCGGTTGGCGACGCCCTGACCGGGGCCGGTGCCGGCGTGATCGTCACCCGCGGTGCGAGCGCCACCGTCCCCCTGGGACCACCCTCGGCGAGGCTCGCGCCCGGCGGCGCGATTGGCGCCGCGCTGACTGAAATTCAGGATGTGGTGTTGTCGATGGAGTACGGTATTACCCCGGGCGCTCCGTAGTGGCGTAAGCGTGCGGTGCATGTAGGTCTGTATACTACTAAACGGAATCAAAGGTTCTCCGCGGGTCTACCGAAATGAAGATCTTTCTATCGTACGCCTCTGAACAAAGCGAGCTTGCGAAGGAGATCGCGCTCGCACTTCGGGCAGAAAACCACACGGTCTTCTTCGACCGTTCATCGCTCGCCTCTGGCGAACCTTACAACGCGGACATTCGCAAGGCGATCGAAAATAGTCAACTCTTCGTTTTCCTCATTAGTCCTCACTCTGTCACCGCGGGCCGTTATACCTTGACGGAATTGGATTTCGCGGAGCGCAAGTGGCCCCGACCTTGGGGCTATGTGCTGTCGGTAATGGTGATGCCAACCCCAAAGGCCGACATCCCTTCCTACCTCCGTGCCGGGACAGTCCTTCAGCCACCAGGAAACGTCGCGGCGACGATTGCAGCCGAGGTCCACCGGATACCTAAATCGGGGTGGCTACGAATTGTCCAGCGATATCGAGCGCAACTGCTCGTGCTCATCGCGCTGGCTATGGTCGGCGCTGGGGTTGGCTGGTGGTATCAGCAAGTCCAGGTGGAGCGTGCGGCATTGGAGCGTTTGTTTAGTGAGGGGAAGATCCAACGAGACAACGGGCATTACGAGGATGCCTGGAGGCTCTCCGAACAGGCCCGGTCGTTAGCGCCCGACAATCCGGATGTCCATGAAAACGAAGCGAAGCTGGCCATGACATGGTTGGATAACGCGCATTACACCGAAGGCAAGGGCAGTTCCTCGGCGATTGTGGACAAGGTCCTTCCGGCGCTGTCCCGATGTTCGGTCTCATCGAACAAAGCCCACGCGGCTGACTGTCTGGCCCACATGGGCTGGGGAGATTTTCTCAAATCACGCGAGGGTCAGGGAGGAGTCGAGCCAGAGCAATTTTATCAGCGGGCACTCGCCCTTGATGCAGAAAACGCCTACGCCCATGCGATGTAGGGACATTGGCTGATTGTCAACGGAAATCACATTGCGGAGGCGCAGCGGCACTTCGCCGCGGCGCTAAATAGCGGACGAGAACGTAAGTTTGTGCGCGAGCTTCAGCTTGCTGCATTGCAGGGGGTTGGAGCAGACGAAAACCGGGTAGAGCTCATCCGCGTCTGCAATGAGATGCGAAAGAAAGACGAATTGCTCCCCGAAGCGGCCCGCAGCCGGCTCCTCAGCTGGGTCTACCTCGGGAATCGGGACACGGTTCTCGCGAAGCTTGACCAGACCCTTCCGGTCGACGAGCACCTCGCCACCTTTCGGTGGCTCATACAAGGGATCGACGTTACTGAATCGATCTATCTAACCTTTACTCTCGCACGCCTCCTGGAGGCTGGTGGCGACTGCGACGCCGCGCAACGCTTGTATGTGTCGCTGCTTGGCCCGAGCATCACGGTGGCTGTTAAGGCCCGAGAGGGGCTCGAGCGCTGTAAGCGCAAATCGCCTCAACTGAAGTCGGAGGTCGAGCTTCTGACTGAATCGCTTTACGATAAAGGGGGTCTCCACTTAGCTGCAGTGACTACAAGATATTGGGGTCAGGGCTTGGCGATGATGTCCTTGTAAGGTACCGGAGGCGTGGCGAGCACTTGCTGGATGAGGCGGTAGAAGAGCAGGCCACGTCGGGCGCGAGCGTCGACGATTAAAGCGGAAAGTGAACTCCTCAAGGTACGACTGCAAGTGCTCCGCGTGGACAG
>JACCXJ010000265.1 GCA_013697045.1 Gammaproteobacteria bacterium
GCTCACCCTTTGCCATGACCCCGATCCGATCCGCCATCTCTTCGGCTTCTTCGATGTAGTGGGTGGTCAAGATAATTGTCACGCCGGACGCGCGCAGGGATCGCACGATCTGCCACATGTCCTTGCGCCGCTCGACATCGACGCCGGCCGTTGGTTCATCAAGGAACAGGATCTGCGGCTCGTGCGAGAGCGCCTTCGCAATCAAGAGCCGGCGCTTCATCCCGCCCGACAGCGTCATGATCTTGTTGTCTTTCTTGTCCCACAAAGACAGATCCTTCAGCAACTGCTCGATGTAAGCGGGGTTTGCCGGCTTGCCAAACAGTCCACGGCTGAAGGTGACGGTAGCACAAACGCTCTCGAACGCGTCCGTGGTAAGTTCTTGAGGGACGAGACCAATCATCGAGCGGACCGTCCGGTACGCCGCTATGATGTCGTGACCATCGACCGAGACTGCGCCCTCGCTTGGGTTCACGATGCCGCAGATGATGCTGATCAGGGTCGTCTTGCCGGCGCCGTTTGGGCCGAGCAGCGCGAAAATCTCGGCGCGGCGAATGTCCAGGTTGATGTTCTTCAGGGCCTGGAATCCGGAGGCATAGGTCTTGGAAAGATTCGAGATGGAGATGATTGGTGCCACGGCGGCGATTGTAGCAGACGCCGAAGGATCGACGGTCGCTGCCGACCATGAGTTGGAAACGATGCCTTTGGGATCCGCTAGAGTTTCGATGAGATGTTCCGAGCGGACAGCAAGGCGCGGCCGTTCACGAGATGGCGTTCCCCCGGTACACTCGCCGACGAGCCTTGCATCGGGCCCTCGCCGGTTCACGACGTTTCGTGTCTTTCGGGACCGGAATGCCTCAGGGGTCAGGGCAGAGGGCCGCGTCGCGGTCGCCAGTGCGATTTGCATTGCCGCTACGAATTCATGGTGCGATCAGGCGTTGAAACCGCCATCCACGTCTAGTGTCGCGCCGGTGATGAAGGCCGCGTCCGGACTTGCGAGAAAAGCGACCGCGGCGGCGACCTCTTCGGGTTTGCCGTAACGGCCGAGCGCCGTGCCCGCCTTCCCTGCTTCGGCGAAAGCGCCGTCGGCCGGGTTCATGTCGGTATCGATCGGGCCCGGCTGCACGACGTTCACGGTAATGCCCTTCGGGCCGAGGTCCCGCGCCCACCCCCGCGTGTAGGCGGCTACGGCCGCCTTGCTCGCCGAATAGTCGGCAAAGCCAGGCCACGGCGCGCGACTCCCGGCAACGGAACCGATGGAAATGATCCGGCCGCCTTCGACCATGAACGGCGCTGCCGCGCGCACGGCTGCCGCCACACCGCCGACATTGATCGCGAATTGCCGATCGAGCCCGGCGACGTCCGTAGAAGGATCGCCGACCATAGCGGTGACGAAGACACCGCCACTGTTGACGAGGATGTCGAGGCGGCCGAAGCCCTCGGCGACCGCCTTGACCAGACCTTCCACCTGGCCGGGATAGGCCTGGTCGGCCTGGAACGCCGCCGCGCGTACGCCGTGGCCTTCGAGCGCGTCGACCACCGCCTTGGCCTTGTCGGCCGACGCCGCGTAGCTCACCGCGACGTCCGCACCATCCGCCGCAAGGCGCTTCGCGATCGCCGCTCCGATCCCGCGCGATCCGCCGGTGACCAATGCGACCTTGCCTGCTAAGGGTTTCGCCATGTCATTGCTCCTGTCTGTGAATTTCGTACCAAAGCGATGTCGTCGATGCGATATTTGGCTATGCCGCGTAACCGCCGTCGATGGTCACGCTGGCGCCGGTGACAAAGCCCGCTGCCGGTCGGCGAGGTAGGCGACCATGTCGGCGATCTCCTCGCCCCGGCCGTAACGCGCCAGCGCGGTCCAGCCCTTCATCGCCTCGGCCAACGGCCCGTCCGCCGGGTTCATGTCGGTGTCGATCGGACCGGGCTGCACGTTGTTGATCGCGATGCCGCGCGGGCCGAGGTCGCGGGCGAGCCCGCGAGTGAGGCCGGCAACGAGCCTTGGTCATTGCGTACACACCACCCCCCGGGAAGGGGATCCGGTCGGCGTTGACGCTGCCGATGGTGATGATGCGCCCGCCTTCACCGATGTGGCGGGACGCCTCCTGCACGGCAACGAAGACAGCGCGGACATTCACCGCTACCATGCGCTCGAAGTCATCGAGCGAGAACCGGTCGAGCGGCGCTACCACCGCGATCCCCGCGTTGTTGACCAGTACGTCGAGACCGCCGAGCGTGCGCACCGTCTCGGCAACTGCGTTTTTTTACCGCCACGGCGTCGCCGCTGTCGGCGCGGATAGCCACGGCGCGCCCGCCTGCCGACTCGATGGCGCGCACCACTTCGTCGGCCTTCTGCTGCGCGCTGGCGTAGGTGATGGCGACGGCAGCACGGTCAAGTGCGAGCCGCCTCGCGATGGCCGCGCCGATCCCGCGCGATCCACCCGTGGTCAATGCGACCTTGCCTGCGAGTTTCTTCGTCACTGTCCTGCTCCTCCGGCGGATCCGGGTCGTTTGTTATGTATCGTACGGTATATAATGCGTGCATGGACATGGGCTGTCAAGGGTTTTAGTATCGATTGGTATGAAAGCGAGG
This sequence comes from Gammaproteobacteria bacterium, assembly GCA_013697045.1. Classification (GTDB taxonomy): domain Bacteria; phylum Pseudomonadota; class Gammaproteobacteria; order JACCXJ01; family JACCXJ01; genus JACCXJ01. Next base: position 2,591 of record JACCXJ010000265.1, read on the forward strand.
AAACCGCCCGCACCGATAGGACGTCCGCGAGCCTTCGACGTCGATGAGGCCCTGGACCGGGCCCTCCAGGTCTTCTGGCGCAAGGGCTACGAGGGTACCTCGCTGCCGGACCTGACCGAGGCCATGGGCATCAACCGCCCGAGCCTCTACGCCGCCTTTGGCAACAAGGAGGCGTTATTCCGCAAGGCGATCGATCGCTACGCCGAAGGGCCGGCGGCCTATTTTCGCGATGCCCTGGAAGCGCCGACGGCCCGCGTCGTCATCGAACGGCTGCTACGCGGGGCCGTCGACCTGCTGAGCGATCCGCGCCATCCGCCGGGATGTCTCTTGGTGCAGGGTGCGCTTTCATGCGGGGAGGCGGCAGAGCCCATCCGGCAGGAACTGGTCTCGCGCCGAAAGGCGGGCGAGGCGGCGATACGCCAGCGCTTCGAGCGCGCGATATCGGATGGTGATCTACCGGCCGACGCCAATCCCGCCGATCTCGCCCGCTTCATCGCAACGGTCACTGTTGGAATGGCGGTCCAGGCAGCAGGCGGCGCAAGCCGTGATGAATTGCAACGAGTGGCCCGGATAGCGCTGCGATCTTGGCCTGAAGCGCGCCGGAAACCAACCACGTGCACGATATGAGACCAAGATCGCTGAGCGCAGGCCATCCCTTGCTCGTGATCTCGAATTGCGTCCTCCGCCCTGCCTGAACGACGGATCCAAAGCCACGCTGGACGCAACTGCTCCCTGGCGAATCTGACCATGCCCGACCCCTTCTTTGATCATCCCATCCTGAATTCGCCCTACGAATATCCCCAGCGGCATTGGGAGCTTGACGCTCAAGGTCAACCGACCCAGCGCGTCCTCGATCGGCGCCGCCGCGCCGAGTTCATCACTCCCATCCCCAAACCGAAGAAACGCAAGTACGCTCGACAGCAGGAAGAGCTCGTGTTCGATGAGGGCAAAGGGCTTTCAACCCGCGGGCAACAATATGACCCCACTTCCATCATCACCGAGGTGCGCCGGCACGTCGATGCGTGGCGCTCTTTGCCTTCCAGCCAGTGGCAGGTGACTCCGGAAACCGCCCGGCTCCTCCAGCACTGGCGGCACCACAACTTCGGCGGCGTCCGCCCGTTCTTCTGCCAGGTCGAGGCGGTCGAGACCCTTATCTGGCTGAGCGAGGTCGCGCCCCACTCCGCGGCGGGCAAACGCTTTCTCGATCACCTTGCCGCCGCCAACCAGGACGCCAACCCGGAGCTCCAACGCCTCGCACTGAAGCTCGCCACCGGCGCGGGCAAGACTACCGTGATGGCGATGCTCATCGGGTGGCAGACCGTCAATGCCGTCCGCCGCCCTGGTAGCAAGCATTTCACCCGGGGTTTCCTCATCGTCGCGCCGGGCCTCACCATCAAGGACCGCCTGCGTGTGCTCCAGCCGAACGATCCCGATAGCTACTACGCGAATCGCGAGATCGTCCCCCACGACCTCCTCGACGAGCTCCAGCGTGTAAAGATCGTCATCACCAACTATCACGCCTTCAAGCTGCACGAGCGCATCGAGCTTTCCGCCGGCGGCCGCGCGCTCCTCAAGGGCCGTACGGGTGAGGAGCTGAAGACCAAGGAAACCGAGGGCCAGATGCTCCAGCGCGTCATGCCCGACCTCATGGGCATGAAGAACATCCTCGTTCTCAACGACGAGGCGCACCATTGCTACCGCGAAAAGCCGCCTGAAGCCGACGATGCGGGGCTGAAGGGTGAGGAAAAGAAGCAGGCTGAGAAGAACAACCAGGCCGCCCGCCTCTGGATCTCCGGCCTCGAAACCGCGAACCGCAAGCTCGGCATCTCGCGTGTGATCGACCTCTCGGCCACGCCCTTCTTCCTGCGCGGCTCAGGTTATGCGGAAGGGACACTCTTCCCGTGGGCGATGAGCGATTTCTCCCTCATGGACGCCATCGAGTGCGGCATCGTGAAGCTGCCGCGCGTGCCCGTCGCCGAAAACATTCCGGGCGACGAGATGCCGGTCTTTCGCAACCTTTGGGAGAACATCCGCAAGGACATGCCGAGGAAGGGTCGCGGCAAGAGCGGCGAGCTCGATCCGCTCAAACTGCCCACGCGCCTACAGACGGCCCTGCAGGCCCTCTACGGCCACTACGATAAGACCTTTCAGCTCTGGCAGGACCACGGCATCAAAGTCCCGCCGTGCTTCATCATCGTCTGCCAGAACACCGCGATTTCCAAGCTCGTCTACGACTACGTCTCGGGCTTCCACCGCAAGAACGAGGACGGAACGACCACGCTCGAAAACGGACGCCTGGCACTGTTCCGCAACTTCGACGAGACCACGGGCAACCCGCTACCGCGTCCCAACACGCTCCTCATCGACAGCGAGCAGCTTGAAGCCGGCGATGCCCTCGACACCAACTTCCGCGCCATGGCCGCTGACGAGATCGAGCGCTTCCGTCGCGAGATCGTCGAGCGCACCGGCGATGCCCGCGCCGCAGAGAACCTCAGCGACCAGGAGCTCTTGCGCGAGGTCATGAACACCGTCGGCAAGCCCGGCACGCTCGGGGGCCACATCCGCTGCGTCGTCTCGGTGTCCATGCTCACCGAAGGGTGGGACGCCAACAACGTCACCCACATCCTCGGCATCCGCGCCTTCGGCACCCAGCTCCTCTGCGAACAGGTCATCGGCCGGGCGCTCCGCCGCCAGTCCTACGACCTCAACGAGAAGGGGCTCTTCAATTCCGAATACGCGGACATCTTCGGCGTCCCCTTCGATTTCACGGCCAAGCCCGTCATCGCCCCGCCCCAGCCGCCGCTGGAAACGGTGCAGGTCAAGGCCATGCGCCCCGATCGAGACCACCTGGAAATCCGCTTCCCGCGGGTCGAGGGCTACCGCGTGGAGCTGCCCGAGGAGCGCCTCACCGCGAGCTTCAACGCCGATTCCGTCCTCGAGCTGACACCCGACCTGGTGGGACCGTCCATCACGCGCAGCGCCGGTATCATCGGTGAGGCCATGGACATGACGCTCGTGCACCTTGGGGACATGCGCCAATCTTCGCTCCTCTTCGCGCTCACCAAGCACCTCCTCTACGCCAAGTGGCGCGACCCCGGCGAGGAGCCGAAGCTCCACCTCTTCGGCCAGCTCAAGCGCATCACCAAGGAGTGGCTCGACACCTGCCTCGTCTGCAAGGGCAACACCTATCCCGCTCTGCTCATGTATCAGGACCTTGCCGACATGGCCTGCAACCGCATCACCGCCGGCATCACCCGTGCCCTGGAGGGCTCTCGGCCGATCAAGGTGCTGCTCGACCCTTACAATCCCACGGGGTCCACGGTGCACGTGCACTTCACCACCTCCAGCACGCTCCGCTGGGACGCGAGCGGCCCGCCGCCCAAGAACCACGTCAACTGGGTCGTGCTCGACAGCGATTGGGAGGCGGAATTTCGCCGCGTCGCCGAAGCCCACCCCAAGGTGGTCGCGTACACCAAGAACCACAACCTCGGCCTCGAAGTGCCCTACCGTTATGGCTCCGAGACCCGCAAGTACCTTCCCGACTTCATCGTGCTGGTCGACGACGGCCACGGCCCTGAGGACCTGCTGCATCTCGTCGTCGAGATCAAGGGCTACCGCCGCGAGGACGCGAAGGACAAGAAGGCGACAATGGAAACCTACTGGGTGCCCGGCGTGAACAACCTCAAAGCCTACGGCCGCTGGTCCTTCGCCGAGTTTACCGAGATCTACCAGATGGAAGCCGACTTCGCAGCGAAAGTCGGAAGCGAGTTCAACAAGATGATCGACTCCGTCGTGGATACAGCGCGGGAAAGTGCCCGACGCCTGGCCCGGCTCGGGGGCAGCGAGCCCCAACTGCAACCCATTCCCCGGCATTGAGCAGGAATCCCATGGCACGAAAGACCGGCACCACCAAGACCGTCGAGACGCTTCGCCACACGGAGGACAAGCGCAAGAATATCCCTACCGCCGAGCACCAGGCGGTCCTCCAGAAGGAGCAAGAGGCCCCGCGCACGGTGAAATACCCCCGCAATACCGACCTCGACCCCCAGCTCGTCTGGCGCGGCAAGGATGAGCAGGACTGGAGCGACCTCGTCGTCCATGCCCCGCCGCTCTACATCCAAGAGAAGGTCCAACCGAAGGTGCTCATCGACGACCTGCTGCGGGAATCGAAGGAGCGTGAGCACGCAGCCGGACGAGTCGAGCAAATCGATCTCTTCGCCGACTTCAATGGCATTCCGGAGGGCATAGACAGGACCGAGTTCTACCAGCACGACCAGAACTGGTCGAACCGCATGATCGTGGGCGACTCTCTTCAGGTGATGGCGTCACTCGCCGAGCGTGAGGGCCTGCGCGGCAAGGTCCAGTGTATCTACGTCGACCCGCCCTACGGTATCAAATTCAACAGTAAGGCGTCGCGCACAAATAACATGACTAAGTTGTCCTTCGCGTCGGCAGGACCGTGTAGTTCCAGTCGCCATGAAAGTTGTCCGGCTTGAGATTGAGCGAGGCCAGTTGCGCGTCTGTGATCTT
>JACCXJ010000282.1 GCA_013697045.1 Gammaproteobacteria bacterium
TTGACACCTTTGCACGCACCATCGACTACCTCGCCGGGAACGCACGACGCGCACACCCTAAACGAGATCGACAACGTGGGCGGCTGCAATTCGGTCTTGAGCCGATTTTCGCGACTCCTTAACTACATAATCTATGTATCCACTCTACATCGACTCTCGCTCGATGCGCCTGCGCGCACCGTCGGCAGATCGCTCGACGGCAACGTCGTTCGCACCCGCGCCGACGACGTTGCCGGACGTGTGGACGTCGTTCCCTCGCGGTGATCGTTCGTTCCCCCACGAGAATCCTTCGTTCCCCCGCGGTGATCCTTTCTTCCCCCGCGATGATCCTTCGTTCCCCCACGCTGATCCTTTGTTCCCCTGAGGTGATACTTCGTTCCCCCGTGTCGATGCTTCAATTCGGTGCGTGCCCACAACGTATCCATCCGTGCGGACGTTGATCGGGTCCGGTCCGACGATGATTGAGGGCGTGCGGACGACGATTCAGGCGGTTCCGGCGTCGTTGGCAGGGCCGGGGACCTCGTCCACGGGGACGAGATCAAACTCAGCAACGGTGCCGGCGGTTCTTTAAGAGGTATCGGGTAAGCGCGTGAGGGGTCTCGTGGGCGCCGGAGGGGGCGAAGAACGCGCCACGGCTTTCCCCTCGACACCCGGCGTCTCAGGTCACCACCTTGCGCTGAGGTCCTACCCCATGCGCTTGGCGTCTCGATACCAGTCGCGGCGGCAGGCGACGGTCGCGCGGGGGTCGAGGCATCCCGCACCGCCTTCTCTAAGGTATACCATGCACGGTCACCGCTCGCCCTTTCTTGATCCCCTCATCCTAACGCTCATGTCCCGGAGAGCCCGGAGGGACAGGGGATCATAAAAGAGGCGATTGATGACCGTGGCCAGTCTATGTCAAACACCGAGGGCGTGACGGTTTCGCAAGAGGCCCCCGAGCCGGTCGGAGCCTATCCGCACGCGCGGCGCGCGGGCGGGCTCTTGTTCCTGTCCGGGATCGGGCCGCGGCGGCGGGGCAGCCGGGAGATCCCGGGCGTCACGCTCGATGCCGCGGGCCGGGTCGTCGCCCACGATATCGAGCTACAGTGTCGGGCCGTCTTCGAGAACGTGCGGCTGGTGCTCGAAGAGGCGGGGTCCGGCTGGGACAGGCTGGTCGACGTCACCGTGTTCCTGACCGACATCGAACGCGACTTCGCGGCCTATAATCGTGTGTACGCGGAGTATTTCGGCGAAACACGGCCCTGCCGCACGACGGTCGGGGTCAACCGATTGCCGACGCCGATCGCCATCGAGCTGAAGTGCATCGCCACGATTGATTAGCGCGCCCCTCACCCCAACCCTCTCCCGGAGGGAGAGCGAGAAAAGACAGTAACGCCATGCAGACACCCACCCCACCCATCGATTTCAAACGCTGGATCGATGCGCATCGCGCGGTGGTGCGGCCGCCGGTCTGCAACAAGCAGGTCTTTCCGGAAGGGGAGCTCATCGTCATGGTGGTCGGCGGCCCCAACCACCGTAAGGATTATCATGTCGATGCGGGCCCGGAATTTTTTTACCAGATCGAGGGCGATATGCTGCTCAAGACCATGCAGGACGGACGGCTCGTCGATGTCCCGATCCGGGCGGGCGAGGTGTTTCTGCTCCCGCCGCTGGTCCCGCACTCGCCGCAGCGCTATGCGGATACGATCGGGCTCGTCATCGAGCGCAAGCGCCTTCCTCATGAGCGGGACGGCTTCCAGTGGTACTGTGACGGCTGCCACTATCTGCTCTATGAGGAATTCATCGAGCTTCGCGACATCGAGAAGGACCTGCCGCCGGTGTTCGCGCGTTTCTTCGCGAGCCCCGACACCGTATGCCGCCGTTGTGGGACGGTGATGCCGGCGCCGGCCGGTGGTGGATGATGTGATTAATGATAGTTGAGATGATAAAAAGGGGGGGCGATGCGGAAGATCGACATCCATACCCACGTCCTGCCCCCGGCCTGGCCGGACCTCCGGGACCGTTATGGCTATGGGGGATTCGTCCAGCTTGATCAATACGGACCGGGTTGCGGCCGCCTGCTTAAGGATGGGGTAGTGATCCGGGAGGTCCAGGCGAATTGCTGGGACCCGGCGTTGCGCCTGAAAGACTGTGATCGCGACGGCGTGGACGTGCAGGTGCTGTCCACGGTGCCGGTCATGTTCAGCTACTGGGCCCGGCCCGAGCATGGGCTGGACCTCGCGCGGTTCTTGAACGACCACATCGGCGGGCTCGTCGAGGCCCATCCCGGGCGTTTCGTGGGACTCGGGACCGTGCCCTTGCAGGCGCCCGATCTGGCCATTCAGGAGCTTCATCGCTGTGTGCGGGACATCGGTCTCGCCGGCGTGCAGATCGGCACGCACGTGAACGACTGGAACCTCGATGCCCCGGAGCTCTACCCGTTCTTCGAGGCGGCCGAGGCGCTCGGGGCCCCGCTCTTCGTCCACCCCTGGGACATGCTGGGCAAGGAGCGCATGTCGAAGTACTGGCTGCCATGGCTCCTCGGAATGCCCACCGAGACGGCGCTCGCCATCTGCTCGCTGGTGTTTTCGGGCGTTTTCGAACGCTTGCCCAGGCTCAGGATCGCCTTCGCCCACGGCGGCGGTGCCTTCCCGGCCCTCATCGGGCGCATCGAGCAGGGCTTCCGGGTACGCCCGGACCTGTGCGCCGTGGACTGCCGGGTGAATCCCCGCGCGTCGCTCACGCACCTCTATGTGGATGCGCTGGTGCACGAACCGCGCATGCTGCGCTATCTATTGGATATCATGGGTCCCGAACGCATCGCGCTGGGCTCGGATTATCCGTTCCCGCTCGGAGAGCCACATCCGGGCCGGCTCATCGAGTCGGCCGGACTCGATGCGCCGACCATGGCACGCCTCCTCCACGGCACCGCGTTGGAGTGGCTCGGCCTCCCGAATACGGCTTTCGCGTGATGGAAATGCGGGTCGTGATCGCCGGGGGCGATTACCGGGTGCGGCTGGATGCCGCCCGGTCGCTCGCCATCCCGCTCGATTTCGCCGGCCCGCAGCCGAGCTTCTTCGGCGCGCCGCGCGCCTCGGCCGCGCCGCTCAGGCTCCCGGATTTCGTCGGTTCCACGGACGAGGGCGGGAGTTGCAACGTCGCCGAGTTGCGCCTGATCCCCCACTGCAACGGCACTCATATCGAGACCGTGGGACACATCGTGAACGATCCGGTGCCGCTCGCCCATGTCGTGGGCGCGAGCCTCTACCCGGCGCGGCTCGTCACCATCTCCCCGAGGCTCGCCCGGGACAGTGCGGAGGGCTATGGCCCGACACTGGACGCCGGCGATCGACTGGTCACGCGCTCGGCGCTCGAAGTCGCCCTGCACGCGGTGCCCCGCGAGGAATCGCAGGCCTTGATCGTCCGCACCCTGCCGAACGATGCATCCAAAGCCGGCCGTGTCTATGACGACACCGATCCGCCGCCGTTCCTCTCGACGGAAGCGATCGGCTATCTCATCGATGTCGGCGTCGAGCATCTCCTGGTCGATTTTCCGTCCATCGACCGCATGCGCGACCAGGGAACGTTGAGCAACCACCGCCTGTTCTGGAACGTGCCGCCATGGAGCCGTACCCTGAGCGGAAAAACCGGGTCCCGAAAGACCGTGACCGAGATGATCTTGGTGCCCGATGGCATCCCGGACGGGCTCTATCTCCTCGACATCGCGGTCCCGGCGTTCCTGTCCGACGCGGCACCCTGCCGGCCTGTGATCTATCCGCTCGTACGACTGGCCCCGGGCGGCTGAAACAGGCGATCGCGGCGGGGTGGACCGCCGCGGTGCGGAGGCGGATGATCGGCGCGTGTCACCGGATCACAGAAACGAACCCGCGGGCCTCGAACACGCCCGGGCCCAGGACCGAGCGGATCCGCTGGCGCGCTTCCGTGATGAGTTTCATATTCCGAGGCGGGTGGATGGCCGGGAGGAGGTCTATCTCTGCGGCCACTCCCTCGGGCTCATGCCCAAGCGCGTGGAAACCTATGTCCTCGAGGAGCTGGCGATCTGGAAGCGCCGGGGCGTGCGCGGGCATTTCGAGCCCCCACGTCCCTGGATGCCCTACCATGAGCTTTTGACCGAGCCGAGCGCGTCTCTCGTCGGCGCCGAGGCGCATGAGGTGGCGGTGATGGGGTCGCTCACCGCCAATCTGCACCTCATGATGGGGAGCTTCTACCGACCCACGGCGGAAAGGCACAAGGTCCTGATCGAGGACCGGGCCTTTCCCTCCGATCGCTACGCCGTCGAGTCCCAGATCCGCTTCCATGGCTTGGAACCGGCGTCTTCGTTGCTCGTGGCCCGGCCGAGGACCGGTGAGATTTGTCTGCGGCGGGAAGACCTCGCGGAGACCATCGAGCGCGAGGGTGATGCCATCGCGCTCGTCCTGTTGCCGGGGGTCCAGTATTACACCGGCGAGGTGCTCGACCTGGATGAGATCACCCGCCTCGGCCACGCCCGAGGGTGCGTGGTCGGCTTCGATCTGGCCCATGCCGCCGGAAACCTCCCGCTCGCCCTCCACGACTCGGGGTGCGATTTCGCGTGCTGGTGCAGTTACAAATACCTCAACGGCGGTCCGGGCGCGGTAGGCGGCCTGTTCGTGCACGAGCGCCATGCGCGGCGCACCGATCTCCCGCGCCTCGCTGGCTGGTGGGGCCATGACAAGACCACCCGCTTCGAGATGGGCCCCGAGTTTCGAGCCATTCCGGGCGCCGAGGGTTGGCAGCAGAGCAACCCGCCTATCCTGTCGCTCGCCGCGGTCCGCGCCGCGCTGGAGGTTTTCGGCGAGGCCGGCGGCATGGCGCCATTACGCGAGAAGTCCAAGCGGCTCACGGGTTTCCTGGAATCCCTCCTACGCCGCGAGCTCCCCGAGCACATCGAGGTCCTGACACCGAGCGAGCCCGCCCGGCGCGGCTGCCAGCTCTCGCTGCGCATCAAGACCACCGATGGCAGAGGGCTCTACGAACGCATCACGGCCGCCGGCATCACCTGCGACTGGCGCGAGCCCGATGTGATGCGCGTCGCCCTGGTGCCGCTCTACAACCGCTTCGAGGACGCCCATCGCTTCGTCGAGGCGTTGAAGGCGAGCTTCTAATGCGCCTATGACTCCGCGCCGCACCCCCTCCGCCGCGACTCGCACAGGGACTCCTCGCCATTGGTCATTCGATATGCCGCAATGGCGTCACCCTCCGCCAACCCGACGTGCTGCCGGAGTGCGTCGCAGTGCTAGGTGACTGCAGGTACGGGCCAGACTGCAAAGCGGCGGTGAATTTCCCTAATCAGTGACGCGTTTACTCGCTCAGACCGGGCTGACCCCGAGGAGCTTGCCGAGGGCGACGTGGCGCATGCGATCGCATATGCGCTCAACCAGCGAGCAGGAGGCGTATTCCGCGTCGGAGTAGAAGTGGTGTTCGAGTCCCTCGCGCAATTGCGCCGGAAAGCTCTCGCTCCCCTTGTGGCGGTCGTGCGTGAAGACGATGAGCTTGTGCTTCAACGGGTTGCGAGCGAAGTACGCGATCTCCGCTGCTGGGCCCGCTGACGTATCGAGGACCACGCAAGTATCCGAGAGCGCCAGCTGATACTCCTCCTGCTGCCCGATGCCGACGTCGCCAGCGCTTGGGACGAGGTGCGTGAGATCCTCGCTAAAGCGCACCTCGCTCTTGGAAAAGTGCTCCTCCAGAGCCTTCCGAATCTTCTGCCGCTTCTCATAGTGCTCGCCGCTCGCCCTTCCAGATCCATAGTGCTCGCCGCTCGCCCTTCCAGATCCCCACACGAGGACGGCGAGTTCCTGCTCGCGCAGTCGCTTTTCGAGCTTTTGCTGATTCTTTGCGAACGCTCCGGGCATCACGCGGCAGCCAAGTCTACGCCCGTGGTTCGCTGCAGCCGTGTCACCATCTCCGTCCCGCGTTCGGTGCGCAGGAAGCGCCCGTTCTCGGCATCGACTGCGCCACCACGATGGAGACGTGCCAGCGCAACAGCGACCGGATCGACGCCCTCTCCGACGAGAGTAGCCAGGTCGCTTGCGGTCCTTGGTTCAGCAAGTCGGCTGAGCAGCCGGGCGCCAAGCCAGCTCTCATCCACCATGGCGCCCAGAAGCGCGCGGTTCGTCGCAGCGGCGCTCGTGATGCGCGCGCTTTCGAGGCTGCGCAACCGTTCACGCAGTTCGCTCTGCCGACGCTCGTATAGATCGATAAGTGGTGAGCGTGGCGGCTTCCCCGGGAGTCGGCGACGGACCTCGTCCCCGCGTGATTCCAAATAGCCCCCGACCTCGAGGTCTCGCATGATGCGGCTCACCATCTCGCGCGAGGCACCCACCATGCTGGCGATGTCCTGGTGGGTCACACGCCGTTCGATATCCCTAGGCAACGCGCCTACGAACCGGCTCCCCGGCACAGCGGGAAGCTCGCTGGAGGAAGTAGTCGGTGCCAGAGAGCCGAGTGTTCCGCCCACGAAACCAGAACTTACTCGTGTTGGGGTCTGAAGGAGCGCTTGCCTGCGGGGTGGACCAAGCTCCTCCCCCTGTCGGCCGATCCGCCAAACCCGCTCCAAGTTACGATGCGATTCATCTGCCAGCATCTGCTTGTTCCTCACGTACACGCAACCCCAGCGCCTCCGCTGCGGCCCTAAAGAAAGCGAGGGCCTGCTCACACGCCGCCGGCTCGTTCAACGCACCAGGGAGTATGCTCACCACTCGGAGGAAGGCAGCGTCTTCGGCCAAGAGGGAGCGTTCCAGACTGGCGAACCCGGCGGCTGACTCCGACGCCACACGGAACGTGACGCCTGATGGAGCTAGCGCAACCTTGTCCGCTCGCTTCGCCGGAACATGCCGAGCGAGTTGGTCTTCCACGCTACCCACGCCCAACCGCCCGTGCAGGCCACTGGTGAACGTATGCTCCTCGATCTTCGTGTGGCTGGTGCTCCGAACGACCCCCACGGCGACCTCGATCAGACGGAAGAGCGCCTCGACACCGACTTCGCTAGGGCGGCCTTGGACCTCGACCCGATCGAAACGATACCGCACGAGGGTCCGCGCGGACAGATAGCAGGAAAGCGCTTGTTCCGCCGGCTGTTGCCCCTCCACCCGCATGTCATCAAGTCGCAGGCCCAGGGGTTCGAGTGCGTTGTAGACTGGGCCGAACGACTTCCCGCCCAGAAGCATGTCGAACGTTGGGGGCGCGAGGGTCGCCTCGTAGCGCAGATCCGAACGAATGACATCAAGAGGCACCAGGTCCGGGCTGGTCGCGGGCGTCTTGTCACTCCTAGCCATACAGGCAAATGTTGGATGATCCGGCGCTACCCTGCAAGCTCGCCTATGCCATGACAAGAGCTCGCGCTTCGAGATGCGTCCCGAGTTCGAGCCATTCCGGGCGCCGAGGGCTGGCAGCAGAGCAACCCGCCCATCCTGTCGCTCGCCGCGGTCGCGCCGCGCTGGAGGTCTTCACCGAGGCCGGCGGCATGGCAGTACTCAGGGCCAAGTCCAAGCGGCTCACGGGCTTCCTGGAATCCCTCCTACGCCGCGACCTCCCCGAGCACATCGAGGTGCTGACACCGAGCGAGCCCGCCCGGCGCGGCTGCCAGCTCTCGCTGCGCATCAAGACCATCGATGGCAGAGGGCTCTACGAACGCATCACGGCCGCCGGCATCACCTGCGACTGGCGCGAGCCCGATGTGATGCGCGTCGCCCCGGTGCCGCTCTACAACCGCTTCGAGGACGCCCATCGCTTCGTGGAGGCGCTCAAGGCGAGCCTCTAGCCCATACAACCCCGCGCCACATCACCCGCCTCGGCGCGGGGCTCGCACCGCGGACGTCAGGCAAAGTAGTTGGCGACAGCTCGGGCATAACGGTTGAATTATCTGATAATTATGCGTAGTATACTCACATAAGCTACGGTTCCCCTTAATTAGGAGGTCGCATGAGCAGCTTGCTGGAGCGCCGAAACCAGGCAATCTCAGTGACGGAGGTGGCACGTTCGACCAAAAACATCATCGATCGCCTGGCCTCCGGCAAGCAGGACAAGTACGTGGTGATGCGAAATAACGCACCCGCGGCCGTCCTCCTTCCGGTGGCGGCCTACGAGGCGTTGCAGGACGAACTGGCAGATCTTCGCATCGAGGCCCTCGCGCGCGAGCGCCTGCAGAGCGCAGAGCTATGACCCGGAGCAGGCGATCACGCACGAGGACATGGTGCGGCGCTTCGCGGGTGAATAATGGCCTGGCGGGTCCTGTATCACCCGGAGGTGTACGAGGACCTCGAAGCCCTGGGCTAGGCAGAAGTGCGCAGGATCCTGAAGGTGATCTCCGACCGTATTCAGAACGGCGAGCCGGACAAGCTCGGAAAGCACTGCGCGGCGCACTCACCGGCTGCCGGCGGATCCGCACCGGCAACACCCGCATCGTTTATCGGGTAAACCTGGATCTCATCGAAGTGCTTATCTTGGCGGTCGGGATGCGGCGAGCGCAAGCCGTCTACGAGGCAGCACAGGGTCGGGTGTAGTACGATGTACTGTCGGGCGGTGGAACGCAGCAGTCGTCTTTGAATTCTTCAGCCGGAGGTCCGGGGCGCTCGGCGTAGTCGGTCGCATCTTTGCAGCCGCCTCGGTTGTTTCTCATTAGTTTACTAGTTAATAGCATGTTTCTACGGATCATCAGCCGCCACGACGGGGGGCGAGCAAAGGGACAGGGGAGATTAATTTCGGTCCTCTGGTGGATAGGCATGGGCCTCGCGCTCGGGTGGACCTCGGGTCCGGCTGTCGCGGCGCCGAAGGCCGAGCTGCAACCGTATTGGGATCGCAGCGACGCGGCGAACCCCGCGGCCATCGACCATAGCCACTGGCAGGGCTTGCTCGATGCCTATCTCGACACCCGCCACCCGAGCGGCGTGCATCGCTTTGCCTACGCCGCCGTGCGCAGTGCCGATCGGGCGGTGCTGCGCGCCTACCTGGCGGCCCTGCAGGCGCTGGAGCCGAGACGCTATTCCCGCCCGGAGCAGGAGGCCTATTGGATCAACCTGTACAACGCCCTGACCGTCGATCTGGTGCTCGCGCACTATCCGGTGAAGAGCATCCGCGAGATCGGCGGCGGGTGGTTGGTCCGCGGGCCCTGGGACGATCGCGAAGGTGGCCGGGCGGGCGCTCTCGCTCAACGACATCGAGCACGGGGTCCTGCGGCCCATCTGGCGCGATCCGAGAATCCACTACGCGGTGAACTGTGCTAGCATCGGCTGTCCCAACCTGGCGGGGCGGGCCTACACGCGGGAGAACCTGGAGAGGCTGCTCGAAGAGGGCGCCCGCGACTACGTAAATCACCCACGCGGCGCCGCGTGGCAGGATGGCAGGCTTCGC
>JACCXJ010000297.1 GCA_013697045.1 Gammaproteobacteria bacterium
ATATTTTTCCTTAAAGGCTGGATATCACCGGCGGTGATGTCCAGCGCAACGCTACAAACTCGCTACAACCCTGTCTTTTACGCCCTTCCTTGACGATCCGCGTGAATATTTATGCAACTGGAGGGTAAACTAAGACTGCTACGCTTGCCGCTGCCTCCAAAGCATGAGCTTATAGACCACAGTCACCCACAACACCCCTAAAACCATCCCGCCCAGCGTATCCGATGGAAAGTGCACCTGCAGGTAGATCCGAGAGGCGGCCACGCAGGCCACCACAACCAGCGCCGCGCCGGCGACCCACGATGCCCACTCGGGGGCTTGGCGGCGTACGATAAGGACCAGGCACAGGAAAAACGCAGTCGCCTGAGCGACATGCGCGCTGGGGAACGAATCCGAGACGGGTAGCTCGATCAAGAGCGGGTGAAGCGCGGGCCGAGGCCGCGCTAGAATCCGCTTGATGGTGTGGGCCATGAGCGCGGCCCCGCCGAGGCCCGTCCCCAGCAGCAGGGCCTCGAATCGATTCCGACGATAGGCCAACAGGCTGACCAACGCGAGTCCAGCCGGGATGAGAACGTAGAGTGAGCCGAGCCAGGTTATTCCACGAAACAACTGATCTAGCATCTCGGAGCGATGCGCCGCAGCGAATGACAAGAGCGCCGTATCGACGTTATTGAAACAGACCATCGTGCAACCCCCTCTAAATCTCCCCCTTCGTAAGGGGGAGGCTTGAGGGGGTAGCCCGCGCCCAGCCGGTCGCCGTACGCGTGAACCGTTCAGAGCCCGCCGCGACGAACGCCGTGCGATCGGGCTCCCACGAGTGGCGGCTGACATCGACGTGCGGGTGCTCGATGCGCAGCACGTTGAAGGAATTGGGCTCCCCGCGCACGCGCGTCGAGGTCGCGGTGCCCGCGCTGACCGCAAGCGCGCTGTAGCCGCCCCCGGAGAAGTTCAGTCTAAAACGCTCGGCGAGGGGCCCGCTATGGCTGCGATGCAGATGGCCGGCCAGCAGGACGTCGAGTCGGCATTGGCCGAGCTTGGCCAGTGCCTGTGGGGGACAGCGAACCAGATCATCCTCGTCTCCGCCTTCGGGCACGTGAAAAGGATGGTGCGTGACCAGGATCCTGACCATCTCCGCTCCTCCATCGCGTAGCCGCTCGCGGAGCATTTCGATCTGCGTTTCGTTGATGCGCCCGCCTTTGATCGTCAGTGACCGCGCGGTGTTGATGCCGAGCACCATGATCTCCTCGTCACGATAAAACGGCGCGAGGTCCTCCGTGATGTAGCGGCGATACTTGGCGAGCGGGCGCAAAAAGCGCGCGAAGGGATTGCGCATCGGCACGTCGTGGTTACCCGGCACGACGATCCGCGGCGCCCGGATCGTCTCCAGAAATGCCCGCGCCTGTTCGAACTGCGAGCTGCGCGCGCGCTGGGTCAAATCGCCCGAGACGGCCACAAGATTCGGCGTGATCCCGTGGATGAAAGCGATGAGCGGGGCGAGGATCGTCTCATCGATTTGCCCGAAATGCAGATCGGAGAGATGGACGACGGTGCGCACGCGACAACGAAATCGGAACAATTACTCTACATTGCTATCGGACGATCCGTCTAGCACCGTTCACTGCTCTGCCGTTTCCGCCGCGGGCACGAGCACCCGCAGCGCTCCGGGGCGAACGCGGTAATGGAGTGGGGTGGGCATGACGGTGACCTCACCGTCGATAGCGACGTGCACGCGCCTGCGCTTCGTCTCGATGTAGACCTCTTCGGTACAGAGCGCATCGAAATCCTTCTCATCTCGCAACTTGCCGGCGAGGGCGCGCAGGGCGAGGCGCAGGAGCCCAAGGCGCCCCGTACGGCGTGCCATGTAGATACATAGCCGTCCCGCATCGAGGCGTTTGCGGGTGCCGATCTCGAAACCCGCGATCTCGTATTCGTTATTGCCGATGAAGACGAACGGAGTGCGCCGCACCGATTCGTGATCGTCCGCGTTCACGCGCACCACGAGGAAGGGGTAACGGCGCAGCACGGAGAGCGCCGCCCACAGGAACGCCGGCCACTTGCCGTGCCCCAGGCGCTCTTGCAGCCTCTCGCGATGGCGTACGATCATCGGATAGAGTCCGAGCCCCGAGTTGTTGAGAAAGAACCGGCCGTTGACCTCCCCGACGTCCACTTGCGCCACCGTACCCTCGAGGATCGTGCGCACGGCGTCGTTCAAGGCGAGCGGAATATTGAGGTCCTTGGCGAAGTGATTGAGCGTCCCGAGCGGCAGCACCCCGAGCGTGCGATCGGTCTCGATAAGTACGGACGCCACGGCGTTGATCGTCCCATCCCCGCCTGCGGCGACCACTGGGCCGGCATCTCCGGCGGCCGCACGGCGTGCCAGATCCACAATCTCCTCCCCGCTGCTTGCAACCAAGAAATGCGCCTCGGCGCCGAGATTGTGGAACGCTTCCGCGATGCGCGCCCGCGCCTCCGTGCTCGTGTCCGATCCCGCGGCGTCATTGATGATGATCGGGATGGGCGGAGCCATAGCAGAGCTAAGCAACGCCGCCATTCCGGGATGCCGCGTCTCCGCGCCTCCAGTCCGAGTCGCTTTCGGTGGAGGTAGGCTGCGCCGCGCGGGTGATCACCTCATGGAGATCCCAGTTCTCGTATCTGCATTAACAGCGGACGACGGATCTGCTCAACCGTACGGGCTCAGTCGCTCGGTTGAGGGATTTTCCGGGTAGCCAGCATGGACTAGAGTTTTCTGATCCAGCTCTTCCTGGGCTTCTCCTTGCTCCTTGCTGATGCCATACTTGATGCAGCCGCCCGACCAATTCATCGCACTTACCGGCGATCGTATCGAGCTCATCGTCCGTTAAATCGCCCCACATCTGCTTGGCCTTGCCTTTGACTTGCGTCCAGCTACCTTGCACTTGATCCCACTTCATGGTGTCCTCCGTTTGGACATTGGTGTAAGTTAACAATCAGACCCATTGGCCCCGCAAACTGGGTAATCTCAAGAACGGTGCCAGCACCGGCGCGGGGCGCGATTGTCATCTTTATCAATGCGATAGTGCAATCACTGCGGCGCTGACGAGCGTGGCTAGGCTCGCTACATAGGTAAAGATTACCTATCGCCTAGCCCGCATTTCTCACCACTGCCCGTCGCGAGGGCGCCGAGGCGCCGGTCTGGCGGGCGCACGGACTGAAAGACGGCGAAGGCGTAGCTGACACTACGTCGAGCCGGCTTGAGGGAGTACGGCCCGCCAGACCGAGCGGATCGGCGACCGCAGCAGGGTGGTGGTGAGAAATGCGGGCTAGAGTACTTGCATCATGCAACTGGCCCGGTTGCTATCGCGGTGGCCCTGCGCGGATCGGTCGGGCGGTGAGTGGCTGACCCGTCTCATCCGCTCGCTCGCCGGGATCATGGTGGCGCCGCAGGTGGCCGTATCGGATGGCGGTTTTCGATGAGGCGGTGGAGCCGGGTGGCGAGCGTCTGGTGGTCCACGGCCGAGTTCTTGCCCAATACATTGGACATGAGGGCCACGAGGTAATAGAGCCGCCTCGAGCCCGCCGGGGACTCGACGATGGCCACGGAATTCATGAAGTTGATGACGGTTCCGTGGTACTTGCGACATGGAGACCCGGGCGCGCACTTGTAGAGCGAGCCGGACTTGAAATACACCGCCGCGTCGCTCAAGGCCGGAGAAGACGCATACCGGATGCGGCGCTCGGTCATGTAGGTGAGCCGTTTCATCTCCCGGCTCGAAAACGCATCGACCAGCCGGCCCTGCTCCATGCGCAGCAGGAACTTCATCAGCTCGCGGGCCGTCCCGTAGCTCGGGCCGCTGCCGGGGACGCGGCGCTTGCCCTCCTGTGTGAAGAAGCTGCCCTGACGCAGCGCTCTGAGGTCCAGGCCGTTGCGGCTGAGGGGTGCCTCGAAGGTCTCGATATAGAGGCGCGCCAGCTGGCCCCGCGGCGTGTCCCGGAAAAAGCGTCCCTGGACCTCCGGGGTCACCGGGTAGGCGGTCTTGTAATGGCGCAGGAGCATGGCCTGCTGCATGACTACGGCGGCCGCCGAGTTCGAGCTCGCCGACAACATCCAGTCCAGGATCTCGTAGAGCGAGCCGCGGTCCCCGACGCGCAGCGGGCGGCGCATCAGGGTCTTGCCCCCCGGTTGGTAAAGCCGCACCGAATGATTGTCGGTCAAGACGAAGGCGTCGGCCGTGATCATCGAGTCCCTGAGCACCCTGACGCGCGCAGCGTCATCCTGCGGATAGACGTCGGCCAGTGCCTGGAACACGGCCAGCGCCGCGCACAGCTTCCCGACGCTCCCGGGGTTGCGCCGCACCTCGCCGCCGTGCTCGGCATAACGCGGTGTCGCCGGATCGGAGACATCCAGGACAGCGATGGCATAGCGATCGGCCATCCTGCCGAGCAGGCCGACGACCTCACGGGTCAGCTCCGGATCGGACCTCGGCAGGTCCAAGTCCTTTTGCCCCAAAAGCCGCAGGTCGACCTGGTCCAGGGACAACCGCTCGCCGGGCGGCTGCTTGGGGCCCGGCATTTGTCCCGCTTGTACGAGGCGGGCATGGGTCAGGCGCCGGATCCCGGTCGCGGCGTCGCCGTCGAGCGGATAGGCGGGCGCCGTCGGCGGCGCGATGGCGAGCGCCGGCAGGGCCAGCGCAAAGAGATATCGGATCATGGCGTTCCTCCCCCCGCGGATAACGTCGGTACCGGTTCTGTTCGGTAGCGGTCTGGGGAACTTTATCGCCGTTCAGCCTCCCTGCGCCGCGGTTACCCGACCCCACCGGCACCGGCATCCGCTCCACCGATGTTTCACCCGATGAAGATACGGTGGTACACGGGACAGATGCCGGGGGATCGCCACCAGCGCGTGCCGGGCGGCGCTGACTTCGTCAGTTTCGTCAGTATCGAGGCTGCAACAGGCGCGGGCTCTGGGCCTGGGGGACTGGTGACGCGCATTGGCAGGGTGCATCTCCCTTCGATCAACCCAGTTGGCCAGGGGCGGCGGGCTCTGCTAAGCTCCGCACCGCCGGCATGGACCCGAGACGTTCGGCCGCGGGGAGAAGATCATGCAGAGAGCCGATGTGCTTCGCACCTATCGGGCGGTTCGGCAGACGACTTGTGCGCTTTGCGAGCCGCTCGAGACCGAGGACTACGTCGTCCAGACCATGCCGGACGTGAGCCCGCCCAAGTGGCACCTGGGTCACACGAGCTGGTTCTTCGAGGCCTTCGTCCTGGCGCCGCATCTCCCCGCATCCACGCCTCATCGGGCCACCTATGGCTTCCTGTTCAACTCGTACTACGAGGCCTTCGCGGAGCGGCTGGAACGGTCTCGCCGCGGGTGTCTGTCGCGACCCACGGTGTCCGAGGTCTATGCCTACCGCGCGGAGGTCGATCGGCGGATCGCGCACCTCGTCGAAACCGTGACTGTGGGGCAGTGGCCGGAGGTCGAGCGCTTGATCATCCTCGGCCTCCACCACGAGCAGCAGCACCAGGAGCTGATCCTCATGGACGTGAAGCACATCCTCGCTACCAACCCCGAACGCCCGGCGTACCGGCCCGGTATCGCAATGGGCGCCACCGCAGTTGCCAAGGCCCGCCCCATCGGTTTCCAGGGCGGGATGGGGCGCATGGGGTTCGAGGGCGAGGGCTTCTCATTCGACAACGAGCGCCCGGCGCATCCGCTCCATGTCCCGTCATTCGAGCTACAGGACCGACTGGTCTCGAACCGCGAGTACCTCTGCTTCATCGAGGACGGGGGATATCGGGACTACCGGCACTGGCTCTCGGACGGCTGGGACCGGGTGCGGCACGAGGGCTGGTTCGCGCCGCTGTATTGGGAGCGGATCGGGGAGCGATGGATGATGTATACCCTGAACGGGCTCGAGGCACTGCCGCTCGATGAGCCCGTCTGCCATGTCAGCTATTTCGAGGCGGATGCCTACGCGCGCTGGCTCGGAAAGCGCCTGCCGACGGAGGCCGAATGGGAGCGGGCGGCGCGCGCGGCCCACGCCGATCCCGGCACCGCCCATCTCCTCGAAGACGGCCGGTTGCGAGCCGTCTATCCCGGGCGCGATGGCGGTGACGATTCCCCCGCCCAGATGCTGGGCGATCTCTGGGAGTGGACGGCGAGCGCCTATCTGCCCTATCCCGGCTACCAGGCGTCTGAGGGGGCCCTCGGGGAATACAACGGCAAGTTCATGAGCGGCCAGATGGTGTTGCGCGGGGGGTCCTTCGCGACGCCGCGTAGCCACATCCGGGCCACCTACCGGAACTTTTTCTACCCCGGCCAGCGCTGGCAGTTCGCGGGGATCCGCCTGGCGGAGCGCTCTCAGCGATGCTCCACGATCTCCTGAGGTCCGAGGACCCGACCGAGGCGTCGCGCCTCACCGAGGCCTTTGCGCTCGACGTCCTCATGGGACTGTCCTCGGCCCCCAAGCATATCCCCTCGAAGTATTTCTATGACGATATCGGATCACGGCTCTTCGAACGGATCATGGGGCTCCCCGAATACTATCTCACCGGCTGTGAACGGGAGGTCTTCGAGCGCCAGCACCAGCGCGTGGTCGAGGAGTTATCGGGGGAGCCCTTGCTTCTGGTGGAGCTCGGACCCGGGAACGGTGTCAAGACGCGGCTCTTGCTGCGCGCGCTCTGCGAGCGCTCGCAGCCGTTCCGCTATGTGCCCATAGACATCTCCAAGTCCGCGCTTTCGGCGCTCCTCGACAGCCTGGAAACGGCGTTTCCGGGTATCGAGGCCGAGGGCATTGCGGCGGACTATTTGTCGGGGCTCAGATGGCTCACGCGCGGCGCGGATACCCGCACCGTGGTGCTGTTCCTGGGCTCGAACCTCGGGAATTTCAGCGGAGCCGAGTCCCTGGTGTTCCTGAAGAGCCTCTGGAACATGCTCAAGGACGGCGATCTGGTCTTGATCGGGTTCGATCTCCGCAAGGACCTCGATGTCATGCGGCGCGCCTACGATGATTCCGAGGGCGCGACCCGCGATTTCAACCTGAACCTCTTGCATCGCATCAACCGCGATCTCGGCGGTGATTTCGACGTCGATGGCTTCCGCTTCTATTCCACCTTCGATGTGCACGGCGGATCGATCACGAGCTATCTCGTGAGCCGGGCCGAGCAGTCCGCGTACATCGAGGCGATCGGACGGCGTTTCCACTTCGGTCCCTGGGAACCGATCCGGACGGAGCTATCCTACAAGTACCTGGAATCCGACATCGAGCGTCTGGCGGAGGAGACCGGCTACACGATCGTCGCGCGGCTCTACGACGCGCGCCGCTACTTCACGGACTCGCTATGGCGGGTCTGCAAGGGGGAATAGAGGGGAGACCGCGATCAATGCCGGAGCCGGCAATCCGGAACGCGAGCGCGACCGATGCAGGCAGAAACTCCGAACACGCCTTTCCGCTACGCGTTCTTGGGATGGACGAAGGGCGCCTCCCCGGCGCCGACCGCGTGCGGTCTGTCCCGTCGGTGGAAACGCCCAGCGCCCGGTGCGATACTGCACAATGATGTCTTCCCCCCTGCATCGCACCCGCTATACCTGGGCAGAGTATCTGGCGCTAGAGGCATCGAGCAACGTCAAGCACGAGTATCTGGACGGCCAGATCTATGCGATGGCGGGCGGCACGCCCGAGCACGCGGCGCTCGCGGCGGCGGTCATCGGTCTCTTGTTCCCGCAACTGCGCGGGTCACCCTGCCGCGCCCACGACGCCGATCTGCGGGTCCGCGTGCCCAAGACCGGCCTCGCCACCTACCCCGATGTGACCATCGTCTGCGGTCCCAGCCAGCGCGACCCCGAGGACGATAACGCGGTGACGAACCCGACGCTCATCGTCGAGGTCTTGAGCGCAAGCACCGAGGACTACGATCGAGGCGACAAGCTCGAACACTACAAGGGCCTGTCCTCGCTCTCCGAGTACGTGCTCGTATCGCATCGCGAGCGCAAGGTCGAGGTCTGGGTGAGGGATCCAGAAGGGACCTGGACCTGCAACACCGTACGCAGCGGAGAGGTGGCCCGCCTCGCGTCGATCGGCGCGCGCTTGGATGTAGACGAGCTCTACGAGGCTGCGACCGAACCGGCAGGTTGAACGGAGGGGTGCTGGAACGGAGGGATTGAACATGATTGCGACAGCGAAACCCTCCAACTTCATTCGCGCCATCGTCGCCGAGGATATGGCGACGAATAAATGGAGCGGGCGCGTCGTCACGCGCTTTCCCCCGGAGCCGAACGGCTATCTGCACATCGGCCACGCCAAGGCCATCAGCCTGGACTTCGGCATCGCCGCCGAGCACGGCGGCCGCTGCCACGTGCGTTTTGATGACACCAACCCGACCAAAGAGGAAGCCGAGTACGTCGAGTCCATCATGCATGACGTGCGCTGGCTTGGCTTCGACT
>JACCXJ010000320.1 GCA_013697045.1 Gammaproteobacteria bacterium
GAGCGCCCGCAAGGCGTAAAGGTAGGGGAAGCCGCTTTTTTGGCGTTCCGCCGTAATGTCTGCCGATCGAAACCGCTCATGCGGCGAATCGGCCACAAAGCGGACATCCACCCTACGCTGCTGCAAAAGTTGCGTAGCTTCGGGACAGCGCTTTGAACCCCATAGATTGGTGAAGGGCGAGATAGGATTGCGCTATCAGCCTGATTGCGGTGAGGTGACGCAGGTTTCTGGCCTATGGCCGCACGAGATCCAGCCAGCATACGACACAGATGTCGGCCATACCCTCTTGCATCTTCCCCAGGGCCGCTCGTCCCGTCACCACGGTCTTCGGGCCCAGACGGCCCGAGGAGACGAGAGCCTGTAGTTCCTGCACATGGTTCATGCGAATTCGTCCCGTTCCTCGATCTCGTGCAACATGTCGTCGTCGTATTCGACGACAACCTCGTCTCCGGGCTCCGCGTAGCCGATCGCGCGGTACCCGCGCAGCCGCTTCTCGAACATCCGGAGCAGCATCGGCACCTCGCGGTCGACGTAGTCGAAGATGCGGACCTCTGTCTTGCCAGGATGGAGACGGTGCAGACGACCGGTGTATTGGATCAGTGTCCCTTTCCACGACACCGGCAACGCCAAGAAGAGCGTGTCTAGCCGTGCATCGTCAAAGCCCTCGCCGATGTACCGCCCGGTCGCGAGGACGAGCCGCTCCTCGTGATTCGGAATCGCGGCGAGCTGTTCCTTCACCTCGCGTCGCTCCTTGGTGCCCATGCCACCCTGGAGGACAACCAGGTGCCGCGCGAACCTTTCCAGCCGGACGGCGAAGTATTCGAGGTGGCTCTTCCTCTCCGTGAGGAGGATCGGCGAGCGGCCCTGTTCGAGTGCTTGAATGACGTCCTCGAGGATGAGCCGGTTACGCCTCTCGTCGGCCGCGAGCGCCGCGTACAGCTCCTGGATGCTCGGCGTCCCCTCGCTCGATGTCTTGAAGCCCGTCGCGCGCACCACGAGCTTGTGGGCAAAGGGGCGTTGCGCCGCATGGCTCTTCGGATCGACGGCGATGCGCACGCGCCCGAGCTGCATCTCGGTGATCGGATGGTGCCCGTCGCGGCGCTGTGGGGTCGCGGTGAGACCGACGACGTAACGGCCCTTCGCCTCCGCGAGCACCCGCTCGAACGAGACGGCTGGCAGGTGGTGGCACTCGTCGACGATGACGTGTCCGTAGGTGCCGACGACATCCCGGACCTTCTCCTTGCGAACGAGACTCTGGATCATTGCGACGTCGAGCCGGCCGTTCCCGGTCTTTTTGCCCGCTCCGATCTGCCCGATCTCCTTCGGCGATGCCGAGGAACAGCGACAGCTGCGCCAGCCACTGATCGAGAAGCGGGCGCCGGTGGACCAAGATCAGCGTGCTGCATCCGCGCTCGGCCACGAGGTATGTGCCAACGACGGTCTTGCCTGCGCCGGGCGGCGCGACGAACACACCAATGTCGTGCTCGAGAAGCGCGCTCACGGCCTTCTGCTGGACCGGTGTCAGCTTCCCGCGGAAGCGGAAGCCGAGCGGTTCGCCGGTGACGCGCTGGTCCTCGATTTCGAGGGACACACGGTACTCGCGCAGCAGCGCCTCGAGCTCGGTCTGACAGCCTCTCGGCAGGCCCACGTGCTGAGGGAGATCCTCCGCGCACGCGATCACGCGCGGGGTCGTGGCCGTGGAGAGGCGCATGCTCTGCTTCTTGTAGAACTCCGGGTTCTGGAAGGCCGCGAGGCGCTTGATCCGGTTGATCAGCGGCGACGGGAGGCCCGCCTTCTCGATGAAGAGCTTCTGGGCGAGGACGGCTCGTACGCTCGCTGGCAGCGGTTCGGTGATCACCACCGGCTTCGGCTTCCGCGAAGGGAGGCGCGCCCACGGTGCCGCGTCGTCCTCATCCGCCGTGTCCGCGAGCCGCACACCGACGACGGATCCCTGCCATGTCGCCTCGCGTGCGATCAGATCGACGGTGCCCGGATCGATGCGCATCACCGCGGCAAGATAGGCCCACTGCTGGTCATCGGGGTACGGTTTCAGCTGGTCGTCGAGGAACACCGAGTTCCCCTGCTTTCTCGGCTCGTACTGGAGCGGTAGCGCGATCAGGTTCCCGAAGCCCCCTCGCGGCATCGTGTCCTGGCTCGGGAACAGCCGGTCGTACGACTCCATGCTCAACTGGTGCCGCCGCGACATGGTCTCGGTGATCAGGTAGCAGCCCATCTTGCGGGCGATGCCCGCTGGCACCGGCGAGGAGAAGAAGAACCAGACATGAGCGCCGTTTCCCGAGCGCGATCTCTCCACGGCGGGGGGCAAACCGAAGCGCCGGCACGTTCTCCACGAATGCGCTCACGTCCTCCATCCACGAGCTCTTGTCGAAATCGACCGCGAGGAACCAGCAGGTTTCGTCGTCAAGGAGCGGATAGACGCCCATGACGTGCCGCCCGGTGAGGTGCGCAACGACGGTCGCATCGTCGAATGGCATGAACGCCTGGTTTGGACACTCACCACACTTGACCTTCGGCAGCTCGCAGACGCCCTTCACGAACTTGTTTCGGCAGGCAGGCGCGTAACCGGGCTTCCCGGTCTTCTTGCTCACGAATCGCGTCGGGAAGACCTCGTCGCGCCCACGAAACAGCGAGCGGACCAGCTTGACCTTCTCAGCGGACGTCTTGGGAACCAGCGCCTCGACCGCGATGGGCAAGCGCACGCGAACCTCGGACTCGGCCCCGAGCGAAGCCAGCTCGGCCTGGAGCGCTACGAGCCGGCTGCTGGCGCTGGCCTGTTCAGCCTCCAAGCGCGCGAGACGGGCTTCTTCCTTGGCGATCGTCTCCAGCAGATCCTCGCGTCGTGATGGCCGCTCCGTTCGCTGGTCCTCCGCAGACATCACCTATGTGTTCTTTTCGGTTTCGTCATCGAGGAGATCTTGGCGACCAGGTTTCCTCATGGTCGCCGGCGCTTTTTCCGCTTCCTCCTGGATCGACCCTCCGGCAAACGCGAGAGACCGGCCCTTAAATCGCTTCGCCAATTAACGTTCGCGCTGCCTACGAATCGCTTTCAAGGCCTCTTGGGCAGCAGTTTGCGCCCGGTTTCTGTCATCGTTGGCAATGAGCTTCAGGTCGGCCTCGGACTGCTGCGTGCCAATCAAGCCCAATCCGGCCAAGGCCGTAGTCTTGTAGCGCTCTTTGTATTGCGTGATTTCGCGGTCGGCATATTGCTTTTCCGAAATCGCCAGTTGCCGCGCCGTTTCTTCTTTACCCATTTGCGTGTCACCGAATTGCCGGAGCCAGTTCTGGCGATCGCCAGAACGTTTGGCAATTGCAGCGCCGTAGTCTTTCAACTCTTGTTCGGTCGGCCCCAAGCGGAAGGCCTCCCAGAAAACCGGTTCGAGAACGACGCCAGTCTCGATCAGCTTTTTCTCGAACGCACCTTGTTCTGCGGCGCCACAGTTTTTATTGAGCCAACTCTGCGCCAGAGCCTGCGCTTCCCGCCCCAACTTGTTGAACGCCGGGCGCTCGGATGTTTCGGCTCCGATCCAGGTCGAGGCCAGCAATGTCAGTAGGAACATAAATCGTCTTTTCATGATGGCCTCTCAATTGGGCGGAAACCCGCCGTCGGCCCACAACCGTTTCTGAATGGCCGGACAGGTGGGCGTAGCGGCGTTGGAATAATTGCAATTGCGGGTCAGTTCGCCTGGGCGGGCGTTATACACCGCATCCAGAATCGATGTGGGATTCAGATGGGCGCGGAACAACTGGCCTTCGGTCGCATACTGGCGGGTGTTGCTGGCGCTGTGCATGATATTTTCAGCGTTGAAATTGCCGTCAGCATCGACATGCGTCAGGCTGAAAGCATGGCCGATCTCGTGCGAAAGCAGTTCGTCGCCGGTGTTCTTTCCCATCGCGATCTGTGCGCCGAAGTTCGACCAGCCGTTGCCGGTCCCTCCATTGACGGTATCCACCCTGTAGACGTTCAACTGGCCCGCCATGAAACCGATGTCGTCGCGCAACGGTTTCCATACCACGTCGCCGAGATCGCCGTTCGGAAAAGCGTAATGGGCGGGCGCCTCCGGATCGGCTGTGGCGTCAATGATATTGAACGGGGTGAAGATGACGCCCATTCGTTCGTTGTGCCAAATCGCCGAGGTGCGGATGCATGCTTCGATCGCATGCTGGCGCTGCTCGGCGAACGGGCCCCTGACGATCCAGACCGTCACCGGAATACCGATCACTGGACGAAAATCCAAATTGAATGTATCGTCGCTACTCGTCCAAGGCGTGCTCAGATATTTGGGCGGTCGGTCGTTGGTGAAACTGGCCACCTCGTTGGATTGCGGCGAGGAACTGAGCACGCCGACGCCAATTGGCGATGTGGCCGAAATGAAACCGCGGTCGTTGACCGGACCGCTGGAATCCTGCCCGTCGACCATCAAGCCAACGGCTTGCCCGATGCCATTGGCCACATTGACGATGTCGCCGCAGCCAGCCAGAAAAATCATAACGGGGAATGCGCCAATCGCCAGACCTCCGGCACGGTCCTTGATCTCTTTGATAGTCGCCATCACTCACCTCTTTTTCGTTTGCTCGGCCGCCCTTTCTCTGAAATTGGACGGTGTTTGGCCCCTTCTGAAGGATAGGGCGTTCAACCCACTGGCGCAACGGTAAGGTGTCGATGATGCGGTGGTTCGCGCCACCCAATCCGGGTGTTCCGCCAGCGGTCGCCCCGGAGGGCGTGATCTCGGCGCTCGGCGGGACGCCGCCTCGGGCTAGGCGCCTTCGACCTTCTGGAACAGGGCATAAAAGAACCCGTCCATCCCGTCCTCGCCCGGGAGGCTCTGCCGGCCGGTGCCGGTATCACGGCCCCAGGATGCTTCCATGGGCGTCCCGGTATGCAGCATTTTCCTCGGGAAGGACGGAGCAGGTAGCATACGAGAGCTTTCCCCCCCGGGGGCGAGGGGCGGCACAGGGTTTCCAGCAACCGGGAATGCTCGCGCGCCATGCGCGCGATGTGCGACGGCCGGCGCAGGACCTTGATATCGGGATGGCGGCGTATGACCCCGTTCCCCGAGCACCGGGCGTCGTGGGGCTGGCGGGGATCCCGGCGTCGCGCAACCGGGCAAAATAGCTGATGCTACCCGACCGAAGGGCCCTCTTTTGGGATAAAGATGAAATTCTTCACGTAGCGCTCAGATCTGCCTGATTCTCGGCGCGGCCCGATTTGATATTGCTCCCACGAAAAATGCGATATGTGCTTAACCACACCATCGCCAAGGAAAAAGCCGTCGTAGTTTAGATCACGAAGTAATCTGAATACGTCGTCTCCCGCCGCACCCACATGCGCATATTCATTTTCCAGGAACAGATTCGGACGGTCGCGCTGCAAAGTAGCGATTGCACCTTTGAGAACGATGTTCTCGTGCCCCTCGACATCGATCTTGATGAACCCGATGTCTTTGAGATCAAGATCATCGATGCGACTTCCCGGCACCTTGACGATCGCGAAATGGCCTTCTCGTTTTCGATCCAGGGACGCACCGTTATTCGTCCACCCCTTCCGTCCCCTCGGCACAACCAATTCGACGTCGGAGGTCCGGTCGGTAAGCGCCATGTGGTATACGGTAACATTCGTATCCACGACGCGTTTAAGCACATTAAACGGCAGCGGATTCGGCTCGAATGCATGGACATGGGGAGAATAGCGGGCAAGGAAATGCGTGAAAAGACCATAATTCGCGCCAACGTCTAGGCTGATGCGTTTGGGATCTACGACGAATCTTAGCAACCCCATTTCAGGGTCAATCCACTTCATGTACTTGTACGAGCGGAAACGGTAGTAACCCCGAAATGGAATCCATTTGAATTTAAGGTCGAGGGCGAATTGGTTGATGTGGTCTCGCAGCGTATCTTGTGGTAGGCGCGTGGAAAATATGATCGGGGATCTAGCTGTCAGCATTTAGTGGCTCCTCCGCAGAATCCGTGGGTGCAAGAAACGCGCGTGTGAGACGGAAACAGCTGATATGAAAAGAACTTATGGCGCAGGCGGCCACTCCTTTTCCCGGTTTCGAAATGATTGCAGCGCTCCGGTGGGCAATAGGGAGGTTATCCACATCCCCACAGCTTCGCCCTGTGGACCCTGTGGTTAAAGGATAAGAAATTCAATGGGTCTTTGCAACAGGTACCTGTTGCGTCGGACGGGCCGGCCGGCGGTTGGGTGGTCCAGGATGAGAGAGGGAAGAGCGCGTTCGGGGTGGCCGCGGCGAGACGCCGCCTCGGGCTAGGCGCCTTCGGCCTTCTGGAGGATGGCATAGAAGAAGCCGTCCATCCCGTCCTCGCCCGGGAGGATCTGCCGGCCGGCGCCGGTTTCGCGGCCCCAGGCTGTCTCGATGGGCACCGAGCGGGCGTCCCGATGTACACCCAGAAAGGCGTCGATGCGTTGCGCGTTTTCCTCGGGAAGGACGGAGCAGGTGGCATACAGGAGCTTGCCCCCGGGAGGAGATGCGCCGCCTTGCCGCCGGGCGCCGCGCAGGCGTCGAGGACGTAGTGACCGGCCGAACGTCGAGCAGCGGCGCCGCAAGCTGGGCCGCCGTGTCCTGGACGGAGACCGCCCCCATTTGGAAACCGGGCAGCGCCGTCGCCTCCATTGGGCTCGCCAGCACCAGCCCCTGATCGGCATGGGGCGCGAGGGTGGCGGGGATCCCGGCGTCGGGCAACTCGGCCAGGTAGGCCTCGCGGCCGGCGCGCCTCGAGTTGACCCGGATCGCCATCGGACGCGCGCGGCCGTGGCGCGTGGCTCCGAGCCATCCCTAGGCCGCATATCTTACCCACGGCCGTCGCGAGGGCGCCGAGGCGCCGGACCGAGCGGATCGGCGGCCCTAGCTAAACGGACTCCAGGAGTCGCCTATCCTCTTACTCCTCAGGGAGTGGGATAAACTCCGTCTCACCAGGCACCTTTGGAAAGCGGCCCTCCTTCCGGTCGCGCTTGGCCTGCTCGATCCTTGCCTTCGAGCTGGACACGAAGTTCCACCAGATGTGTCGCTCTCCATCCACTGGGGCGCCGCCCAGGAACATAACGCGCGCGGGTGATTCTGCTCGCAGTACGGGAATTGAGCCCGGTGCAAACACGACCATGCGCAATGCCTCGACCCGCTCCTCGCCGCACCAGACCACCCCTTCGGTGACATAGGCCGCTCGCTCCTCGTGCTGACTAGGCAGTGGCAACTCTCCTCCCTCGGGTATCGTCGCCTCGACATAGAAGAGCGGCGAGAGCGTCGGGACGGGCGACGTGGCGCCATAGACCATGCCGGCGAGGACGCGAATACGTACACCCTGCTCTTCGAGCGCCGGGAGCGCAGGCGCTGCACAGTGACGGAAGTCCGGTTCCGCCTCCTCGTAAGCCTTCGGCAGCGCGACCCAGAGCTGGACGCCGTGCAATCGCGAGCCGGTCGTTCTCAGATCGGGCGCGGTACGCTCCGAATGAACGATGCCTCTTCCAGCGGTCATCCAGTTGATGGCCCCAGGCCGGATGGGCTGATGCGAGCCGAGGCTGTCTCGGTGCACGATCTCCCCTTCAATGAGGTAGGTGACTGTAGCGAGGTTGATGTGCGGCTGCGGGCGAACGTCGATCCCCTGCCCTGGTGGGAGCGCCGCGGGCCCCATATGATCGAACAAGATGAAGGGCCCGACCAACCGCCGTGCGCTAGAAGGCAGCAACCGGCGCACGGTGAAACCACCGAGGTCCCGATCTCGCGCTTCGATGATCGTCTCGATGGCGGGAGTCGATACACTGCTTGTGCAAATGGGGGCATTGGCTTCGGTCCAACTCATAGTCCTCGCTCCAGGGGGGCTGTGGAACCTATTTTACTGCGGATAATCCATAAGGTTCAGAACCCGAGCCGCAGCTCAGCGCTGATAAAGTGCACGGTCTCATCCGGCCGGTTTCCTCGATGAACCGACAGGCAACCATAAAATTCACCCCGCGTAGCATCCCGAAGAACAGCGGGGTCCTAAGCGCTGGGGTCGCTCGGAACCTCGATATGGTGAACGGGCCGAGATGCCCTAATTTCGACGCCGTAAACAGGAATACCCCACGTTTATCTTGTGGGTCCTGGCCCCAGAGCGGGCGGGATACCTTTCGGTAGCGATGCTGATTGCTCTCATAGTCTATGAAAAACTCGGATTGGCGATGCTGCGCCGCGCGTGGTTCAATCTTGATTTGCTCTGGATGATAGCCTTGATGTTGAGCGGCCTGTTGATACTCATCCTTTGATAAGGGAGACTGGCCGCTCGGATTTATGAGATAAAATCGATCTACTGCGGCTCAGTCCGTTCAGCTCTGATCGGTCCCAACCGCCAAAATCTGCGGCTGCCTCATAGCTGCTTTGCATGAACTCTAGCAACGCCGCATCCGGCGACGCCGATTGTCGAACCTCATCGTAAGGAAAGAGAAACTCCTTGAGATCGGAACTGTAACCTGCCCCGTCTGGGCGCGCCGTCGCCGTGCTAAATCCTTGCGGCTCAGGATAGGCGTATGAATAAAAGATGGGCTGGGGCATCTGCTCATTTCCCGGCCAGAACCCGCAACTGCTCACTTCGTGAGAGTATGCTTCGCGTGTAACCCAATCCGGAAGATGAGGGACGCCACCGGGATGTTCCGGCGCTCGTCGGCCGGAAAAGCGCGTTACGGCCATATCGAAGCTCCCCCAAAAGAAATGCCCAGGGCTCGATTTGCCTATGAAACGAGCGCGGAACTGCTTAAACACTCGGTCAGCCTGCACAAGCGCGCGCCAGAATCGGTTGGCATACTCAGCATCATAAGATGCATGCTCGTAGTCGTTCTCAAAAGGGATTGGGTTTGGCAATTCGTTGGGCGTAGTGTGAATCTTCACCTTGAGATTCAGCTCGGCCAATTTGGCAAACAGCTCTTCATAAAAATCCGCCACCGAGCGAGGCACAAGCGACATTGTATTAACCTCGCCCGCGCTTGTCTGTATTAACAGCTTGTGATCGATGAAATCGAAATTGATTTGAAATGTTCGAGACCCGTGCGGAATGGGTGATGTGGTCAGGCCGCGCGAGGTAACGTATAGGGTAGTGTGCCAGGAGTGATAGGCGTCTGGACGAGCCTGATTTTGCCAACGATCTGCGTCCACATGTGTAGCGTAGCACAGGTATCTTTCCACTCTAGAAAAGGCAAGCTCGGCCATACGTCACTGCTATGAGCGCTGCCGGAAGAACCTGAATTAGTCATAATCCCTCCATACGTTCTTTTGTTTTCATATTACAAACCAAACTGTCGCAGGTCCCCACCTCAGCCATTCTTTTTCGCCCATCTCGCCAAATATCGGGTGCCGCGCCCACTCAAAATCCCCCTCTGCTTTCACAAACCGATCCATTACGTTTTTAACCCTCTAGTTGCATAAACTTCCATGCGGATCGTCAGGAAAGGGCGTAGAAGTCAGGGTTGCAGCCAGCTTGTAGCGTTGCGCTGGACATCACCACCGGTGATATCCAGTCTTTAAGAAAAATAGCTGCGCTGCCCCTCCAGGCCTAGCAAGCCGCCCGACATCCCCAGGTAAGCGGAAATTTATGCAACAATAGGGTT
>JACCXJ010000353.1 GCA_013697045.1 Gammaproteobacteria bacterium
ACCGCCACCGGCGCCACCACCATCGCCGCCCCCGCCACCGGCGCTACCGTCCCCGCCGCCGCCACCGCCACCGGCGCCACCACCATCGCCGCCCCCGCCACCGGCGCTACCGTCCCCGCCGCCGCCACCGCCACCGGCGCTACCACCATCGCCACCGCCCCCGCCGCCACCCCGGGCAGACCTTACCCTTACCGTGACCGATGCGCCCGACCCGGTGACCACTGGCCTGCCCGTCAGCTATACCGTCATGATCCTGAACAACGGGCCTAGGAGCGGCACGGGCGTCAGGCTCACCGATGACCTGCCCGCGGGCATCACGCCCGGGGCGGTCACGACGAGTCAAGGCTCCTGCGGCGGCACCGACCCCGTAGGTTGCAACCTCGGCACGATCGCAAGCGGCGCCCACGCCATCGTGACCTTCACGGTCACCTTTATGGCGCCGGGCATGATGACCAATGAGGCCTCGGTCGGCGCGAAGGAGAACGATCCGAATGCGGGGAACAACTCGGTCTCGACCGCTACCACGGTCGTCGACGTGATCAGCACGACGCCGTTGGATCTGGAGAATCCTCTGTCGGCCGGTTGCGAGTTTGTGAATGGGGAGATCGCCTGTCCTGAGACGGCCTCTTCGAGCTCCATCAGCTTCGATGTCGATATCCCAGCCGGCGCGAGCTTTATCGAGTTCGACTATGCGTTCGCCGACGCCGATGAAGGGGATTACGGTGCCGTGTTCCTCGATGTCCCTGCGGCAGTCTCCGAGCGGACAGGCCGGAGCGTCCTGCAAGGAAGCGCGGTACGGAACAACGGGCCTTCCGCTTCCGCGAGCCCTATCGCCGTGCTGTCAGCCTCGATCGCCCCGCCAGAAGGTGGCTTTCAGGGCTCAGGGCTTATTCCGTTGTCCAACTCCCAGACAGGGCGCAGGGGCATGATGACGATGTCCAACTATCCGACAGGTCCGCCAGGCTCTGTATTTCTCCTTCGGCGTTTCCGCACCGTATCCGCATGTTCGGCAAGATGTTTCGGCAAGCCTGCCACGATCTGCGGTACTAAGCGCCGTGATCGCCTAACGGGTACAGCGAGGCGGGATGTGATCGTCGGTCTGCAAGGCAACGACACCATCAAAGGGCTAGATGGTAACGACCTGATTTGTGGAGGTAGCGGAAAGGATACGTTGGGCGGCGGTCGGGGAAGCGATCGGCTCAACGGGGGCGGAGGGAAGGATACACTCGACGGAGGGCGGGGCAACGATACCTGTAAGGGCGGTGGCGAGGCCGATACCGCTCCCAGGTGCGAACAGAAGCGCGAGGTTCCATAGGGGAAGCCTGGATCACGGGGACGTAATAGGGGACCTACCCAATGCTACTTAGCTACTTACTTAACGATTTCTAGCGTCCTACCGCATCTTCCGTGACGGGGATTAGATCCTCGATCGCCTTCACCACGCGGCCGACGTTGTGGTCGGTCGATCGAGATAACCGGCATAAGCCGCCATGAAACGCGCGAACGTCCCCTCGCGCGCAGGTCCGCGGATAGCGCCTTGAGGGAGATGCCCGCGTATCTTCACTCGGCACGGCCGGCCTCGGCGCGCACGGGCGTAGGGTGCGGTAGGTCCGCCCGGATCCGTTGTGAGAAGTCCGGTGCGGCGTCCGCGGCCTCTGCGACCGCATTGATCCTGGAGCGCTTGCGAAGCTCCTCGAACGGCAGGTCGGTGTCGAGTAGGCCCTGTTCGTAGGCGTGTTCCGGGAAATAGCCGCTCAGGAGCACCTTCCACGAATAGCGCGGATGCCCGGGATTGACGCGCGTGTGGAGCAAGAGATTGGTCGTGCAGTTCGTGGTCAGCGTGTTGTAGAACGCCGGCCGCTCCGCGAGTGCGTTGATCTGGCGGATATAGTCCATGAAAAAACGCCGCAGGCTCTCGATCGGCGCCCGGACCCGGTAGAGGTAGACGTCCTCCCGGGGGTCGCGGTAAGTCGTCCGCAGGCCGATGAGATCGCGCTCATCGCCCACCACGTAGATCAGCTCGTATTGCTTGAAAAAGCCCTTGATCGATGAATAGCCTTCGCCGCGCTCCGTGCGCGTCTCGGCGGACATGGCCACATAGTCCCTTCCGCCGAACCCGAAGCTCACGAAGGTGTGGGCGATGGCAGGGCCCATCCAGTAGGACGCGATCAGGTCCACGGAATCGAGCTTGTCGAGATCAAAGGTCTTGTCGTAGTAGCGCGGGGTAAAATCCGTCTCGCTTCGATAGTCGAAATCGCGGATATTGTGCAGGGTGATCCGATTACCATCCTGGGTCGCGTAGGGCAGCCTGGCCACCTCGGGCCGCCAGCCGCGATCGTTCGAGGGCTCGATCGTGGTCCACCACGCCACCACGGCGAGGAATGTTCCGAGGAACGCGCACGCGGCAGGCCAGCGCCACTCACCGAGCACGACCGCGTAGGCAGCCAGTAACCCTAAAACGCCGAAAACGGCTGCGAGGGCCGTCCGCAAAAGCCCACTGCTCAGATCGGAGTAATAGATCGCGAGCACGCCCCAAGCGCAGAGCGCGATCAAGACCAAGGTGAGCAGCGCCACGCCCATGCCCTTCACGGCCCGGCTCATAGCGCCACGTTCATGTCGCCAAACGGATGCAGTCGCATTTAATCTTCCCCACGGTGACGACGAAACCCCTGCCCGCGTTGGCCGAACAGGATCGCTCATCACTCGGGTTACGATTTTTTGACCATGATTGTATTGGTATTCCAACCCGCTCGGCAATCTCGGGTACGGACCGGTTCGCGATGGGTCGGGCGGCCGTGGTCATGAGGCGCCCTCGCGGTCGAGCAGCGCACGCTTGCGCTCCACGCCCCATCGGTAGCCGGAAAGCCCACCGTCATTGCGTACCACGCGATGGCAGGGAATGGCGACGGCGATCGCGTTCGAGGCACAGGCCTGCGCCACAGCGCGCACCGCCTTCGGCGCGCCGATGCGCTCTGCGATCTCGCTATAGCTCGCGGTCGAGCCCGGCGGGATCTCACGCAGCGCCTGCCAGACCCGCTGTTGAAACGCGGTGCCACGCACGTCGAGCGGCAGATCGAGCCCGAGCGCCGGCGCCTCGACGAAGCCGACGACATTGGCCACCAGTTGCTCGAACTGCGTGTCGCCGCCGATCAATCGAGCCTTCGGGAACCGGTCTTCGAGATCGCGCACCAGGGTCTCGGGGTCATCGCCGAGCAGGATGGCGCAGACGCCCTTGTCGGTGGCGGCCACCAGGATCGCGCCCAGCGAGCACTCTCCTACCGCAAAGCGGATCGCCGTGCCGTTGCCGCCAGAGCGGAAGTCGGTCGGAGTCATTCCAAGCACCTCCGAGGACGCGGCATAGAAGCGTCCATGGGAATTGAAGCCCGCGCCGTAGATCGCATCGGTCACCGTGGCGCTTCGCGTCAGTTCGTCGCGGACCCGGTCCGCGCGGTGCGCCGTCGCAAAGCCCCTGGGCGTCAGCCCCGTGATCGCCTTGAACACACGGTGAAAGTGAAAGCGGCTCATCCCCACACTGGCGGCCAGGGCGTCGAGCCCGGGCAGTGGGTCCGCCCCCTGGATCAAACGGCAAGCCTCTGCGACGGCCGACGCCCGACGCTCGGCCAGTGACGCCTCACTCGGCCGGCACCGCTTGCAGGGGCGGAATCCGGCCGCTTCCGCAGCGGCGCCGGTGGGATGGAAAAGCACGTTCTCCCGCCGCGGGCGACGGGCTGCGCACGAGGGCCGACAATAAACACCGGTGGTCCGCACCGAGTAGTAGAACACAGAGTCTGCGGCGGGGTCGCGCCGCACGACCGCAGCCCACCGATCAGCCTCTGTAACAAACAGAGTCGAAGCCGGCTCGCGCTCGATCGCCACGGTAATCATGATGGTTCGCTCCTGTCGTTCGACGGGCAAGGGACTGACCCGTTCACCTCGCCAGTCTAAGACCCTCGAAACGGGCTGGCGTCCCGTTCCTTGCTTTCAAATCGAATGTCGAACCGCCACCCGACCTGCGCTGCGTGATGCGTCGCTGCCCGCAAGAAAAGGTGAAGCTTGAATTACGGGATTACTTCTAGCGCCAACTGCCGGGCCTGATCCAGGCACCGATCGACGGCGGCCTGCACCTCTCCCACGTCGGCTTTCCGCTGGCGCAGCCAGTCGTCCAGCGGGCCGAAGGCGGGATCGGCGAGCAGCTCGGCCACGCGGGGCACGCGAAGCTCCGTGCTGGCGTCGCGGGCGCGGCGGAAGCCGACCGCGTAGTTGCGAAGCGAAGTCTGCAGGTCCTGCCCGAGCCCGGCGACGAGCAGGTAGACGAGGGCGGCGAGCTGCTGGCGGGGGGACTCGGCGAGGGCGGACGGCATGCCGCTGCATTCGAGGTGGCTGGCGAGGTTGTTGTGCGAGACGGCACGGTCCCGGGGATCGGGCAACGATTCGCAAAGGGCGAGGGCGCGGCGCTGCTGGGTGATCGCCTGGGCCACGTCGCCTTGTTCGTCGAACAGGTTGGCGAGGGAGCTGAGCACGGTGGCACGGCTGGCGGGATCGTTCTGGATGACCCGGAGGCAGTCTTCCAGCTCGGCCTTCGCCTCGCGGTAGCGACCCAGATTCTTAAGCACGTTGGCGCGGTTGATCCGATCTCCCGCAATGTCCTCTGCCGAACGCTTCAGCGCCCGTTTGACCTCCAGAATGGCATCGATGCGGAGCAGGGCAAGTTCCCAGTCCTTTTGCGCAAAATGGGCCTCCGTGGCAATGTTGAGCGCGCCGATGAGCACGCGGGCGAGGAGCTCGGGATCGGGCGCATCCTGCACGGGTTGGCCGGCGCGTTGCTCCCGCCACCATGCCCCCACCTGCGCCAGCCGCGCTTCCACCTGCGGCCGCACCTGTGCGGCCATGCCCTGCCGGATGTCGATGCGCAGTGCCTCCAGCTCGTGGCCGATGACATTGACGGCCGTCCTACCCGCTTTTTTCGAGGTCTCTGCGCTTTCCAGGTGCCGTTGGCGTGCATTGTCGAGGTCGCCGACATCACCGAGAGCGTTTGCCCAGTTGCCGATGATCCAGGCGAGATCCGCCCATGCCTGCCGCCGCATTTCACCTCCCGACTCGGCGGCAGTGCGGGCCTGGGTGGCGGCCTGCTCGAAGAAAGGCAGACTGACATCGGGGCGACCGCCCAATCTCAGCGCATCGGCGAGATAGCCGAGGCAGGACCATCGTGGTTCGCCCTCCGGGGCGGACTCGGCGGCCAACTCCAGGTGCGGAAGCAGTTCGTCCAGCAAACGCGGGTCGCCGATGCTGGTGACGACATCGCTGGCGAAATTACCCAGCCGCTCCCAGGCCGCCGACTGGACGCAATAGACCAGGGCGCGGCTGCCGGCCTCGAGGGCGGCGCTCATGTTCTGGTGCCGGAGTCCTTTGAACGCCGCCTCCAGGCGCTCGGCATAGGCGAGACGGATGGTGTTTTCCGTCAGCTCGGCCCGGTCCTGAGGGTGGTCCCGCATCCAGTTGCGGATGCGCTCGCGGACCAGCTCGTGGCAGGTGAGGTCGGGATTAACATCGTCCGGCCTGGTGCGTTCCTCGGTGACCAGTCCCACGGCGACGAGATGGCGCAACAGCGGCGCCGGATCGGGCCGGGCCGGTGCCGCAGGCGGCACGGCCTCGAGCTGGGCGCGGACCTCCGGCGGCAGGGCCTTCAGCTTCTCTTGAAGCTCCGGCGGCAGCTCGGGCAATCGCTCCAGCAGTTGTTTGAGCTGCCGGCGCTGCTCCAGCTCGTGGCTTTCCCCGCCCCACACGCTCTGCAGCAGTGTGAGGGCGACGGGATCGTTGGCCACGGCGATCATCCACAACAGGCGGCGGGCGTCTGGGTCGGCATCAAGGATGAGCTTGTCCAGCGAGGTGGCGAGGGCGTCGTGAAGGTATGTCAGCTCCTTCGCATCCCCCGGGACGGTGGCGAACAAGGCGGGAAGCTGGGCATAGTCGTGGCTTAGTCGTGGCTTAGTCGTGGCTTAGTCGTGGCTCATAGGTTATGTAGTTAAGGAATGCCGAATATTGGCTCCAGACCGAACTGCAAGCGCCCGCGTTTCCGATCGCGCTTAGGGTGTGCGCGTTTGGCGTTGCCGGCGAGATAATCGATCCCCCGT
>JACCXJ010000409.1 GCA_013697045.1 Gammaproteobacteria bacterium
GGAACCGCTACGAGGTGACGGATGCGGACCTGCCGCTGCACTGCCCGCTGCCCGAGATGAGCCTCTGGGACTCGCATCCGCGGGTCTATCTCCCCATCGAGGGCACCGGAGAAGCCAAATGCCCCTACTGCGGCGCGGCCTTCATCCTGGTCGAGCGGCGCACGTCTGCATGAGGGTTTGCGCAAGGATCGGGTGCGAGCGCATAGATTCAATTCCCAAACCCGAGTCGCGGATCGATCTGCGCACCACCAGCGCCGTTCGATATGGCTACGGTAGTGGTGTGGCGCCTGTCGGACGGGAAGCCGGGACACGACAACCAGAGCCGTGGCCTCATCCGGGCACTCGGACGGCTCACGGCCCTCGAGTGCCATGAGCTGAACGGGCGCGGCGCGGGGCGCCGGGCCCTGTGGTCGACGCTCGCGGCCAGGTTCAGGCCCGGGCAGGGCCTACCAGACCCCGCGCTCCTCATCGGCGCGGGGCACGCGACGCACCTGCCGATGCTCGCCGCACGCATCGCCTGTGGGGGCAGGGCGGTGGTGCTCATGAAGCCGAGCCTCCCGCTCGCCTGGTTCGACCTCTGCCTCATCCCCGAGCACGACGGTCCACCGGTCCGGGACAACGTGCTCGCGACGCACGGCGTCTTGAACACCGTGCGGGCCTCGGACTGCGCAAGGCCGGGGATCGGGCTCATCCTGGTGGGCGGGCCCTCGTCCCATCACCGCTGGGACGGCCCCTCGCTGGTGCGCATGGTGCGCGCCATCCTCGATGCGCACCCAATGGTCGCGTGGCGGATCGCCGACTCGCGCCGCACCCCCGCGTGTACCCGCCATCTGCTCCGCGCGATCTCATCGCTATCTACTGGGGCGGCCTCGAACTGCGACTTCGTGCCGCATGAGGAGACCGGGCCCGAATGGCTGTCGACGGCACTCGCCGAGGCGGGAACGGTGTGGGTCACCGAGGATAGCGTGTCCATGCTCTATGAGGCCCTGAGCGCCGGTGCCGCGACCGGGCTCCTACCGGTACCGAGGCGCCGCTCGAGCCGGCCGAGCCGCGGCGTGGATGCGCTGCTCGCGAGCGAGCAGGTCACGGCCTTCGAGCGCTGGGCCGAGGGGGCGGCGCTGCCGCGTTCGACAGTGCCCCTCAACGAGGCCGAGCGTTGCGCCCGCGCCCTCCTCGCGCGCTGGCCGGAGATCGACGGCCGATGAGCATCGCGGGCGGGTCGAGATCTCAGCCGCGGCCAATTCATGCCAGCTCACGATGACGACCAAATGGCGGCGGCGCAAATCGCCACGGCGGCCTGGGTCTCGTCGCTGACCTCTTTCCCATGTCCCCTGTGAGCTTTCTAATCTCAGCGCATACGCGTAGAACGCGGGTTCTGTTATCGTTTCATGTCGATTCGTCGCCGGCGGTGAGCCAGCCGCGAGACGATCCACACGGAACGATTCGACCATGCCATTGACCATGCGTGGATTGACAATGCTTGTTTTGGGCTCGGTGCTGGCGGCCTTCGGCGCGCCGGCCGATGCGGCGGGTCCCCTGGATGCCGCCATCGACACCCGCGTCACCACCCAGAAGGAGGCGGCGGACTCCCAGGAACGTATCGATGCCGTGGCCGATCAGACCCACGCGATGCTCCTGGACTTCCAGCACGTGAGCACCCAAACCGACGAGCTCAAGGTCTTCGATGATCAGCTCGAACGTCAGCTCCAGACCCAGCGCAAGCAACTGGCCGCCTTCGAGCGACAGCTCGCGACGGTGCGCGAGACCCAGCACGAGATCGTACCCTCGCTGTTGCGCATGCTGGAGGTGCTGGACGAGTTCGTGGCGTGCGATGCGCCCTTCCTCGTCGAGGAGCGGAAGGCGCGGCTCGCGAGTCTCAAGGCCATGATGGACAACCCCGAGGTGGGGCTGCCCGAGCGCTTCCGCCGCATCATGGAGGCGTATCAGGTGGAGACCGACTACGGCCGCACCATCGAGGCCTACAGCGGGAAGCTAACGCGGGACGGCAAGCCCCGCACCGTGGACTTCCTGCGCGCCGGGCGGGTGGCCCTGGTGTACGCCACCCTGGACGGCGGCGAGACCGGCTACTGGGACCGGGGCACGCGAGAATGGAAGACCCTGCCACGCGAATACGGCGAGCCGGTGAAACAGGCGCTGCGGGTGGCCCGCAAGCAGTCCCCGCCGGACCTCATTCGTCTGCCGGTCGCGGTCGCCGTGGCGCTGGACCCCGCCGACGCCAAGCCGGCGTTACCGGCAGATCCCGGGCCCGCGAGCACCGCGCCGGCCGACGCTGCACCGACCGAGATAGCGCCCGAGAGGCCCAAGGTCGAGGGCCCCGCGGCGGTAGCACCGGCTCGTGTCCCGGCAGCGGGGGCCGCGCCCACGGCGACGGCGTCGCCGCCGGCCCAGGCCCCGACGGCGGTCGAGCCCGCGCCGCCCCAAGTGCAGAAAGGAGGACCCAAGGCCCGGGACGTGGCGCCATGACTCGTTTCTGGATCGGCCTCATCCCACTCGTATGGACACTCGAGGCGACCGCAGCGCCCGCGAGCCTGGATGACCTCCTGCAAGACGTCCTGAAGCAGCGCGAGGTCCAGAAACAGGAGAACGCGGCCCGCGAGCGCCGCTTCCTGGAGGCCCGTGAGCAGCAGAGGGACATCCTCGCGGCGGCCCAGGCGGCGCTCGCCAGGGAACAGGCCCGCAGCGATGCCCTGCGCACCGAGTATGAACAAAACCAAGCCGCCATCGCCGTGCAATCGGAGGCGCTGAGCCAGGCGACCGGCGACCTCGGCGAGCTGCACGGGGTGTCCCGCCAGATCGCGGGCGATCTGAAGGGCGTGGTGGCGGGCTCGCTCTTGTCCGCCCAGGAGCCCAAGCGCGCAGAAGGGCTGCAAACGCTCGCCGACAGCAAGGAACTGCCTTCCATCCAGGCCCTGGAGTGGCTGTGGCACGTGACCCTTTCGGAGATGGTGGAATCCAGCAAGGTGGTGCGTTTCGACGCCAAGGTCGCGGCCCCCGACGGCACCGAGCAGGACGCCAAGGTCACGCGTATCGGGGCCTTCAATCTCATCTCGGGCGGGCAGTACCTGCGCTACCTCGCGGACACCGACCAGATCGTGATACCCACCGGTCAGCCCTCGGACCGTTATATCGAGCTGGCCGAGGCGCTGGAGAAGGGCACCGAGGGGGTGCATATGATGGCGGTGGACCCGACCCGCGGGGCGCTCCTCGCCCTCCTCATGCAGCGCCCGGGTTTCGTCGAGCGCATCCAGCAAGCGGGCGCCATCGGCTATGTGATCCTGGCGCTCGGTGCGGCCGCGTTCGGGGTCGCCATCGAGCGGCTGGTGGTGCTCGGCCGGGTGCGGCGCGGCATGCGGCAGCAAAGGGCCGCGAACCTGCCCCAGGCCGACAACCCGCTGGGGCGCCTCAGGATCATCGAGCGCGACAACCCCGGCGACGATGCCGAGACCCTGGGGCTCAAGCTCGATCAGGGCGTCCTGCAGGAGACCCCGCGCCTCAGGCGGCTCCTGCCGGCGCTCGCGGTCTGCGCCACCGCGGCCCCGCTGCTCGGGCTGCTCGGGACGGTAGCGGGCATGATCGAGACCTTCCAGGCCATGACGCTGTTCGGCGCCGGCGATCCCAAGCTGGTCGCGGGGGGGATCTCGCTCGCGCTCGTGGCCACCGAGCTCGGGCTCCTGGTCGCCATCCCGATCCTCTTGCTCCACAGTTGGCTCTACGGCACCAGCAACCGGCTCATGCACTCGCTCGACGAGGAGGTGGCGGCCATCGTGGCGCGCCGCGAGGCCCATGCCGCCGCTGGCTGAGATCTGGGACCGGGCCCAGGTGCTCCTGGAGCAGGGCGGCATCGTCATGCCCTATATCCTCGCGCTCTCCGTCCTCATGTGGGCGCTGATCCTGGAGCGTCTGTGGTTCTTCTGGCGCGTCCAGCCGCAGGCGCTGGCAACTGCCCGCGCCGCCTGGGAGGCGCGCGCCGAGCGCCGCTCGCGCGCGGCGCGGCGCCTCCGCGAGCACCAGGTGGCGGCGCTCTACGCGGCCGGCCGTCGCGCCCTGCCGTCGATCCGCACCCTGATCACCGTGCTGCCGCTCATGGGCCTGCTCGGGACGGTGTCGGGGATGATCCATACCTTCGAGGTCATCACCACCTTCGGCGGCGCCAACCGGCGCGGTATCGCCGCCGGGATCTCCGAGGCCCTGGTCGCGACGCTCACGGGGCTCGTCACCGCCCTGTCCGGGCTCTATTTCAGCGTCCACCTGGAGGCCCGCGCCCGCCGCATCCCGGCACAGGCGGAGACGCTGTTGCGCGCCGATTGAACCGAGCTTGATTGAACCAGAGAGAACCTACCCATGCGCCGACGTTCCAGCGAGGCCGAGTACCAACCGGTGCACATCAACGTCATCCCGCTCATCGACGTGATGATGTTCCTGGTGCTGTTCTTCGTGGCCACCGCCTCCTTTGTGAAGGAGACCGGCATCGACGTCAACCGGCCGTCCGCGCAGACGGCCAGCCCTCAGAAGAAGGCCAACATCATGGTCACCGTGACCAAGACCGGGGAGGTGTGGGTGGACCGCCGCAAGGTGGACATCCGCGCCGTGCGGCCCAACGTCGAGCGCCTCCTGGTCGAGAACCCCGACAGCACCGTGATCGTGGTGGCCGATGCCGAAACCCCCGCGCGGCTCATGGTCCAGGCGATCGATCAAGCGCGGCTGGCCGGGGCCCCCAAGGTCGCCATCGCCGCCAGCGACCCGCGTGGTGGCTAAGAGTTTGTGAAAAAATCGTCGCGAGCGAAGGGAGGTCGCGTTCCGTCGGAGCGCAGGAACCGGAGTGTATGTTGAAATACATGAGGATTCCGAGCACCGCCGGGAAGCCAGGGCCAGGGAGCGGCCCTGTTTGGCGCGCCGAGGACGCAACGTGAGATCCCGAGCGCAGCAGGTTTTTTCACAAACTCTGAGGGGAGTTACGTCGTGCCGGCCGTGCCACTCCCCCCGCTCCGCGCGGTATTCGCCGCTTTGTCCCTGGGCGATATCGGCCCTCGCCTGACCTTGTGGGCCGGACGGTTACTGCTCGCGGTCGCCGTCAATGCCCTGCTGCTCTGGGGCGTCTACCGGTTGGTCGAGGGCGGACAGCGCCAGATCCCGGAGATCCGGGATTTCAACTTCGTTGACTTCGTACGCTTGAAGGAAGAACACAAGCCCGAGCCCGAGCGCCCGCGGCCTCTGCCCGCGAAACAGCCGTTGCCCGATCGACCGCTCGATATGCCCAAGCTCACCATGCCGGCGATGAAACAACCGCAGCCGCCCAAGCTCAGCGTGCCGATCGCGGCGGTCGACGTGCCGCTCGACCTGAGCGGTGGACCCTATCTCGGAGAGCTCGGTGTCGCGAGCGGCGACTTCGATTTCAACCTCGACGATCTCGAGATCGAGGAGAACGTCGTGCCCCTGTACCGCACGCACCCGCTGTATCCACCGCGGGCGCTGCGGGCACGCCTCGATGGCACGGTGCTGGTGGAGTTCATCATCACTCCCGAGGGTCTGGTCCATAGCGCCGGCATCGTGCGCGCCGATCCGCCGGAGGTCTTCGACAACGCGGTGCTGACCGCGGTCAAGAAATGGAAGTTCAAGCCCAAGATCGTGGGGGGACACGCGGTACCGCGGCGGGCGCGCCAGGAAGTCCGTTTCTCGTTACCCAAGGGGTGATCGTGCCTACGTTTTTCGTTCTAGCCCTGCTCCTGGCCCTGTTCGCGGCCCCGAGCCCGGCTATGAGAATAAACCTTAAGAGACCGCTGTTCCTTTTGGGGTTGCTTCTGATGCCCGCGCTCACCCATGCCCACCCCGCGGGTGTCGCGGTGAGCGGCTGGCACGATGGCTTCAATCATCCGTTGCACGGGTGGGACCATCTTCTGGTCATGCTCGCGGTCGGCATCTGGGCGGCGCAACTGCGCGGGCGGGCCGTCTGGATGCTCCCGCTCGCGTTCGTCGGCGTGATGAGCCTCGGCGGCCTGGCGGGCGTGGCGGGCGTTTCAGTGCCGGGCGTGGAAATGATGATTTTGCTCTCCGTGCTGGTCTTCGGCGTGCTGGTCGTCCAAAGGGTCCATTTCCACGCAAGGGTCAGCGTGCTCATCGTGGGATTCTTCGCCTTCTTCCATGGGTTCGCCCACGGCCAGGAGATGCCCGCTTCGGCCAGTGTGCTGTCATTCGCCCTGGGGTTCATGGCGGCGACGCTTCTGCTGCACGGCGCGGGCATCGTGACCGCGCGCTTGGCCGCGTTGGCCTTCGCTTGTCTGCTTGGAAGCAGCGCCGATGCGCAGCAGA
>JACCXJ010000415.1 GCA_013697045.1 Gammaproteobacteria bacterium
GAAAAGCCCAGGATCGATTCGAGCGCCACGCGGTAAAACCAGCCCGCCGCGCCCGTATACCAGGTCCACCCGCCGCGGCCCACGTGGGGGTCCGCGCCGTAGACGTCGGCGGCGACCACATAGGGCTCGACCTGGTAGACGGCGACCTCGGCCGGCGTGCGCGCGTGGTGGATGGGGTTCAGCATCTCGAGGAGTCGCGTGGCGCGTTCGGGCCGGTCGGATTCGGCCAGGGCCTTGACCACCCACAGCGCCGCATGGGTGTACTGGCCGCCGTTTTCCCGCACCCCTGGGACATAGCCCTTGATATAGCCTGGGTCGTGCGTCGTCTT
This sequence comes from Gammaproteobacteria bacterium, assembly GCA_013697045.1. GTDB lineage: Bacteria > Pseudomonadota > Gammaproteobacteria > JACCXJ01 > JACCXJ01 > JACCXJ01. Next base: position 330 of record JACCXJ010000415.1, read on the forward strand.
ATCGAAAGGTGGCGTGAGGAGACGAATGAGCCCGTCGGGCTCCGACACGAGATAGCGCTCGACGGCGTCCAAGGCCTGCATTCGCCGCTCGGACGATACCGCACCGGCGATCGCGGCCCAGGCCTGCGCCAGGGCATCGATGCGGCATTCGTCGCTGTCCGCCGAGCCGAGCGCGGTGCCGTCGTCATAATAGGCCCGACGATACCAACCTCCGTCCCAGCCGCCGTCTTCGAGCGCCTGCACTAGCCCCGTTGCGTAGTCCCGGTAACGCGCGAGGCGCTCACCATCGCCGCGCTCGGCGCAATAGGGGATGAAATCCTGGAGCGCCCGGTGGAGGAAGAACCCGAGCCACACGCTCTCGCCCTGCCCGCCGCGGCCCACGCGGTTCATGCCGTCGTTCCAATCGCCGCTCCCCATGAGCGGAAGGCCGTGCCGACCGCGCGTCAGACTGCGCTCCAGCGCCCGACAGCAATGCTCGTAGAGGCTCGCTTTCTCGCCGCGATCCTCGGGGCTGAGATACACCTCGTCCTCTCCGGGATCGAGCGCGGTTGCGGCGAGGAACTGTACGAGCTCGTCGAGCACCGCGCGATCCCCGGTGGTTTCGACATAAAACGCCGTGAGATAGGGGAGCCACAGGAGATCGTCGGAAAAACGCGTGCGGATCCCGCGGCCTGCAGGGGGATGCCACCAATGCAGGACATCGCCCTCGGAAAACTGATGGGCGGCGTGCAGGAGGATCTGCGTGCGGGTGATTCCGGGCAGGAGATGGACGAGCGCCGCGGCGTCCTGGAGCTGATCGCGGAACCCGAAGGCCCCGCCCGACTGGTAGAAGGCGGAGCGCGCCCATAACCGGCAGGTGAGATTCTGATAGACGAGCCACCCGTTCTGCAGGATGTCGAGCGCCGGAGAAGGCGTTTTCACCGTGAGGCCGTCTTGGATATCCCGCCAGTACGCGCTCACCTCTTCGAGCGATCGGTCGATCGCCCCCTCGATCCGATAGCGGGCTACGAGCGACTGCGCCTCGTCCTCGCCATCCGCTTCTCCGAGGAGAAAGACAGAGCTCACCTCCTCGCCCGGTTCGAGCACGACGACGATCTGCCAGGCAAAGCAGGGGTCGGGCCCCAGACGCCCGTCGAGTGTCTCGGAACGACGGAGCGCCTGTGGGCCGGCCGGGCTGCCGTAGGGTCCGATGAAAGACTGGCGGTCGGCGGTAAAAAAGCGCGGCGCACCCGCGGGCGCCGCGGCTGCGGCGAAGACCAGGCGCTCGGCGAAATCCTGTCGGTTCGGATTCACGGCGAACGAGATCCCCGCTTTCGCGTCGTGGCGCGTGGCGATGGATCCGGCCGTATCCTGCGGCAGCCCACCCAGGACCAGACGCGCATAAGCAAAAAGCGACAGGCGGCGGCGCGTGCTTCCGGTGTTGCGCAAAAGGACACGGGTCAGTTTGATCGCATCGCGGCGCGGGACCAGTTGCAAGACCTCCTGCGAGAGCCCCTGGCGGCTGTGCAGCACCCGGCAGTAGCCGAATCCATAGCGCACCCGATAGCCCGCATCCCCGCCCGCGGGAGCGGGCAGGGGGGACCAGAAAACACCTCGCTCCTCATCACGAATGTAAAACGCCTCGCCGCAGGGATCGCAGACCGGATCGTTGTACCAGGGCGTCAGGCGGTTCTCGCGGCTGTTGCCGGCCCAGGTGAAGCCGGCTCCCGACTCGGAGACCAGGAACCCGAAGCGCTCGTTGGCGATGATATGGACCCAGGGCAACGGCGGTCTCTGTGAAGGCATGACGCGGATGACATACTCCCGGCCATCCGAGGTGAAACCCCCGTAGCCGTTGTCGAAGAGCAGTTCCTCCTCTGAGACGGGAGACCCATCGGGTGAAGGCGTCGTGTCACCGGCCGATCGGTACCGATCGGGCGCGGCCGGCAGAGAAAAATGGGCGATCGAGCGCGCGCAGGAGGGCTCTGTGGCGGGTTCGAAGAGCGGACCGACCGACCGCAACCTGCCATAGCGAGCCGCCCATTCGAGCGCGGTCTCGCGCGTCGGGGCGGCGCCCAGACCGAAGCACACGGTCTTCTGTGTCCCGGGCGGGAGGTCCAGGGTGATCCGCAGGCTCACGATGGCATCGAGCACCGCGCCGACCGTCCCCGAGAGCCGTGTGCGCTCCGTGAGGGCGCGCGGGCGAGCTACGTTCCGACCGCGACCGATGAAGCGCATGCGATCGGTCTCGTGCTCGACGGGCTGTGTTTCGAGGTCTTCGAGCGCGAGCCAGTGCACGAGCCACAGGGGCTTCTCGCCGGCGCTGCGGGGACGCCGCCTCGCCACCAGGGCACGCTGCCCGGGCACCTGCTCGGTTTCTACGAAGAGCTTGGAGAAGGCCGGGTGTGCGGCATCCAGGGACTGCGGCGCGAGCACCACCTCGGCATAGCTCGTGAGCTCGATGCGCCGAGGGACCGGAGCATCGTTGCGGACCGTGCAGCGGCGCAGCTCCAAATCCTCGTTCGGTGCGACTCGGACCGCAATGCTCGTCGCGATCCCCTGGTCGATGCGTTCGATCTCGAATGAGCCCGCCCCGAGAGTCACCGCGTAGCGCTCCGGCCTTCGCCCCGCCGGCTGAAATCCCGCCGACCAATAGCCGCCGGAATCCCGATCGCGGAGGTAGACGAAGAACCCATCGCGGTCCTCGATCGGATCGGCGCACCAGCGCGTCAACGCGATCTCACCGAGCGCGGAATAACCGCTGCCGGCTTCGTCGAGGATCGCCGTGTAACGTCCGTTCGAGAGGAGGTGCAAGGACCCGCGGCTCAATAATGCAGTACCACGTAGGTCTCACAAACGACGGTCGATCCCATCTCGTACCCTCTCAACCCTTGATGCTGCCCACCATGATCCCCTCGATGTAATAGCGCTGCAGCAACGCGTACAGCACGATGACCGGCAGCACCGTCAGGAGCGCACCGGCCATCATCAGCTCGGTGTCTTGCACATGCTCGCCCGAGAGGTTGGCGAGCGCCACCGGGAGGGTGTGCAGTCGGCTGTCGGTCAAGACCACCAGCGGCCACATGAAATCGTTCCACGTCCCCATGAAGGTGAATACCGCGAGCGTCAAAAGGATAGGCTTGCAGAGCGGCAGCACGATGGAGCGATAGATGCGCCATTCCCCGGCCCCGTCGATGCGCGCCGCATCCAAGAGGCTATCGGGGATCGACAGAGCATACTGGCGAAAGAGGAAGATCCCGAACACGCTCGCCATGCCGGGGACAATCACGCCCCAATAGCTATTGATGAGACCGAGGTATTTGAGCAGCATGAAGAGCGGTAGCATCGTGACCTGGCCCGGCACCACCAAGGTCGCCACCAGGCCCCGGAATACGCGCTCGCGTCCGGGAAACGATAGCTTCGCGAAGGCATAGCCGGCCATCGAGTTGACAACGAGGGAGATCAACGTCACCGCGCCGGCGATGAGCGCACTGTTCATGATATAGCGCACGACCTCGAGCCGTGAGAACAGTGCCCTGTAATGTTCCAGAGAGAGCGCGCTCGGCACCCAGCTCATGGGATAGGCGCTCGCCTCGCCGGCCGGCATCACGGAGGCCATGGCCATCCATGCGAGTGGAAATATCGTGAGGCAGACGGCAGCGACGAGGAGCAGATGGATCCCCAGGGTTGCAAGCATTTTTTGAGGGGTGCTCATGGGACCCACCTTCGCTGCACGCGGCGCAACACCAACCCCCCGGCCACGATGATGCCGAACAGCAGGAAGGCGACGGCCGCCGCGTAGCCCATGTTCCACCACCGGAAACCTTCTTCATACATGAGCAAGACGACGCTCAAGGTGCTCTGCGATGGCCCCCCCTGCGTCATGACGTAGGGCTCGGCGAATAGCTGCAGATAGCCTACCAGCGTCAAGACCGCGACGAACAGTGTAGTCGGCGCGAGCAAGGGCAGGGTGACGTGCCGAAACTGCTGCCAGGCGTTGGCCCCGTCGATGCGCGCCGCCTCGTAGAGCTGTCCCGGTATGGCGTGCAGACCGGCGAGGAACACCACCATGCTGTAACCGAAGTTCTTCCACACCGCCATGAGGATGATGGCCGGCAATGCCCAATGGGGATCGCCCAGCCAGTCGATGGGTTCGACCCCGAATACGCTGAGCACAGCGGCCATGGGCCCGTACTGCGGGTGATAGAGATAACGCCACACCACCGCCACGGCGACCAAGGTGGTCACGACCGGCAAGAATAGTGCGGTGCGGAAGAAACCCTTGAATCGCGTGAGTCGCGCATGGAGCAGGAGCGCCAGACCCAGGGCCGGAAGGACGGTGAGCGGCCCCGCACTCACCACGAACATCATGGTGTTCCCGAGTGCCTTCCAGAACAGCGGATCGCGTGCGAGCCGGGTATAGTTGTCAATCCCGATGAAGCGCAGATAAGCGAGGTCCCCGAGGGCATAGATATCGAAGTCGGTGAAGCTGAGCAGCAAAGCCCCTGCGAGCGGAATGAAGAAGAACACCAGGATGGCGGAAAGTGCTGGGGCGACGAACCCATAGCCGACGCGGCCGCGCTCAGGGGCCATGCCGCGCAGCCGCTGCCGGATGTCGTCGGGTGCCGTCCCATCAGGCATGGTTAGCTCACACGCCGGAGCAAATTGAGAGTTTCGTACGTGAGCTGTATGTTGATGGATCGATTGCACACGGAAGGCTCACTGGACAATGGCGAGATCCGACCGATGGAGATATCGCCTACTCCCGGCAGTCGAGAAATCACATCGTTGGCTACAACCTCGGGCGAGGTGATTCAGAAACTGGGTAGCTATCGTGGCCACATCTACAGCCGGGTCGTCGACGCGGCATCACTACCCCAGCGGCGGCTCCGCCGGGGTCTCCGTGGCACGCACCTCTTCGAGGTCGGGGATGAGCGTCGTCAGGGCCTCGGCGCCGGCCTCCTCCGCTGGCCCGACGCGCGCGATATGGAACAGGGCCTCGCCCTCATTGACCAACGGCAGGTTGATGCGTCCGATCACGATGCCGGTCGTCGGGGTGTGGACCTCGGCCTCACGCTCGCCGAAGGGGTCCGCTACGACGCCCAGGCATTGATGCGCCTCTACCTTGGCCCCGAGCGGAGTGAGCGTGCGCAGGATACCGCTCTGCGGCGCTCGTACCCAGCCGCTCGAGCGGCCCTCCAGGGGTTCGATGCGGCGCTGCCGGGTACGCAGGGGCGGCAGCATCCGGAGATAGCGCATCACCGACAGGACGCCGTGTACGCCGACCCGGATCGCGACCTCGTCGAAGCGCAGGGCCTCGCCGGCCTCGTAGACCACGATCGGGATCCCGCGGCGCGCCAGGGCCCGGCGGATCGAGCCGTCCACGAGCGCCGTGTTGATGAGCACCGGGGCATCGAAGGCGCGCGCCATGCGCATGGTCTCCGGATCGTCGGTGCAGGCGCGCACCTGGGGCAGGTTGTCGCGGTGGATGGCCCCGGTATGGAGGTCGATCCCGTGCGTGCAGAGCGCCGCGATCTCGCTGAGGAAGACGTGCGCCAGGCGCGACGCCAGGGACCCCTTCTCGGAGCCCGGAAAGCAGCGGTTGAGGTCACGGCGGTCGGGTAGATAACGCGACTGGTTGATGAACCCGTAGACGTTGACCACCGGGACCGCGAGCAACGTGCCCCGGAGTCGCTCCAGCCCTTTGACCCCCAGGACCCGCCGGATGATCTCGACGCCGTTGATCTCGTCACCATGGATGGCTGCGCACACGAAGAGGCGGGGGCCCGGCCGGCGGCCGTGTAGCACCCGAACCGGGATGGTGAGGGCGGCATGGGTATAGAGATGGGGGACCGGCAGATCGATGAGCCGGTGCTCGCCGGCCGGGACCTCGACGCCGCCGATGTGGATGGGGGGCTGGGTCAGGGCCGTGTCCATCAGCCGCTGCCGCGGGTGCGGGTACGGCCGGTGCGGGCGAACTTCTCGGTGAACTCGACGATCATCCCGGCGATGTCCTTGTCCGAGGCCCGCTCGATCCCCTCGAGCCCCGGCGAGGAGTTGACCTCGAGGACCAGCGGCCCGTGGTTGGAACGCAGGATGTCCACACCGGCGACGTTGAGCCCCATGGTCTGGGCCGCTCGTACCGCGGTCGAGCGCTCCTCCGGGGTGATCTTGACCAGCATCGCCTCCCCGCCGCGGTGCAGGTTGGCGCGGAACTCGCCGGCCCGGGCCTGGCGTTTTATGGCCGCCACGACCTTGTCCCCGACGATCAGGCAGCGGATATCGCTGCCCCCCGCTTCCTTGACGAATTCCTGTACCAGCACGCTGGCCTTGAGACCGAGGAAGGACTCGATCACGCTCTTGGCGGCGTTGTGGGTCTCGGCGAGCACTACCCCCATACCCTGGCTGCCCTCCAGGAGCTTGATGACCAGCGGCGTCCCGCCCACCATCTCGATCAGATCGGCGATATCGTCGGGTTTGTGGGCGAAACCGGTCACGGGCAGGCCGATGCCCTTGCGCGATAGGAGCTGGAGCGCGCGCAGCTTGTCGCGCGCCCGGCTGATGGCCACCGATTCGTTCAAGGGATAGACGCCCATCATCTCGAACTGGCGCAGGACCGCCGTACCGTAGGAGGTTACCGAGGCCCCGATGCGCGGGATCACGGCGTCGAACCCGCTGAGGTGCTCGCCCTTGTAATGGATGCTCGGGCGGTGGGAGGTGATGTTCATATAGCAGCGCAGGACGTCGAAGACCCGCGCCTCGTGCCCGCGCGTCCGGCACGCCTCGACCAGCCGCCTGGTCGAGTACAGCTTGGGGTTACGGGACAGGATGGCGATCTTCATGCTCGGGGCCGCCATGGGTCGGGGGAGACCTTCTTCTATAGGCATGACCCAGCGAGCGTCCGCCCAGGTACGATCGGGCTGGGTCTACAATCAGCCCGCCCTGCACCATGGCGCTGCGGCCGACCAGGAGCCGGAACAGCATGTCCTCGCGATTGGTCAGGGTCAATTCGATGGGCCATTCCCGACCCCGATAGGCGAGGGCGGTGCGGATCACATAACGCCGCTCGCGGTGGCCTCCCGAGTCGCTCACGGTGCGGAGATCGATGACCTCCGCGACGCAGGGCAGGACGATATCGCCGCGCCCTTGCAGGGGGTGTATCCAGAATCGCACCTGGGTCCGTCCATCCTCATCGTAGCGCTCCAATCGGAAGATGTGTAGCGCCGAGGTGCGCGCGCCGGTGTCCATCTTGGCCTTGATGGCCGGGATGCGAAGCGCAGGCAGGGCCAGCCACTCGCGCCATCCGACGGGCGTGGACGGCGCCGGCTCGCCGATCGGCGATCGGCCGATCGGGGATCGGCCGATCGGGGATCGAGGTTCCTCCCGTCCGGGACGCGCGGGGGGTGAGCTGGACTTGGGCACGTCTGCGGGCCGTCAGGCGCTCAGAGTTTGGGAAAAAAACCTACTGCGCTCGGGATCTCGCGTTCCGGCGGTGCTCGGAATCCTCATGTATTTCAACATACACTCCGGTTCCTGCGCTCCGGCGTAACGCGACCTCCCTTCGCTCGCGACGGTTTTTTCACAAACTCTG
>JACCXJ010000017.1 GCA_013697045.1 Gammaproteobacteria bacterium
GCACCACCCCGAAGCGCCGTGCGGGCAGCAGCCGCGCGAGCAGCTCGGCGTATGCGGTCATGATCAATCCGTCGCGGGGATGTCGACGACGTCGCCGACGAGGCCGGTCTGGCGCGACGGGTCGCGACCGCGCGCGAACCACCGCAGCGTGCGCTCGATCGTCTTCTTGAGATCGGTCCGCGAGACGACGAGGTCGACCATGCCGTGCTCGAGGAGAAACTCGGAGCGCTGGAAGCCCGGCGGCAGCTGCTGGCGGATCGTCTGCTCGATCACGCGTGGCCCGGCGAAGCCGATCAGCGCATCCGGCTCCGCGATGATGACATCGCCGAGCATCGCGACCGAGGCCGCGACGCCCCCGGTCGTGGGGTGCAAGAGGATCGAGAGGTACGGCACGCGCGCCTCGCGCAGCCGACTGCGCGCGGCGGACGTCTTTGCCATCTGCATGAGCGACAGCACGCCCTCCTGCATGCGAGCGCCACCGGACGCGCAGAACATGATCGCGGGTCGGCGATGCGCGACGGCGCGCTCGAACTGGCGTGCGATCTTCTCGCCGACGACCGAGCCCATCGAGCCGCCCATGAACTCGAATTCGAACGCGCAGGTCACCACCGGCCGGCCCTGGATCCGGCCCGCCATCACCACCAGGGCGTCGCTCTCGTCGGTGGCCTTCTGGGCCTGGCTCAGCCGGTCCTTGTAGCGCTTGGTGTCCTTGAAACGCAGGAAATCTACCGGCTCGACACTATCCCCGATCTCCGTGCGGGGCTCGGGATCGAGGAACAGGTCGATGCGGCGGCGGGCGCCGATGCGCATATGGTGGTCGCACTTGGGGCAGACATTGGCGTTGCGTTCGAGCTCGGCCTGGTAGAGCACGGCCTTGCACGCCGGGCAGTTGGTCCACAGTCCCTCCGGCACCACGCGCTTGCCGGTACCGTCGGTGCGGATCCGCGAGGGCAGGAGCTTCTTGAACCAGTCCATGCCCCAGTCCGAGGTCGCCATGCGCGATCTTCCCGCGGCTAAGCCGCGGCGGAACGCACCCCGTCGATGGCGGCGCGCAGATCGGCAACGAACGACGAGACCTCGCACTCGGCCCGCTCGCGGTCACCGTGGAGCGCCTCCAGCCGTGCCACGAGCGCGCTCCCGATCACCACGGCATCGCTAACGGCGGCCACCTGCGCCGCGCTCTCCGGGTCTTTGATCCCGAAGCCGACGCCGATGGGGAGCGCCGTGTGGCGCCGCACCAGCGCGAGCTTCTCCGCGACCGCGACCGGGTCCAGCCGGTCGCTCCCGGTCACCCCCTTGAGCGACACGTAATAGACGAAACCCCGCGCCATCCGGCAGATCTTGGCGATTCGCGCCTCGGTGGTGGTGGGGGCCAGCAGGAACACCGGGGCGATGCCTTGGCTCGTCAAGGCATCGACCAGCTCGCCGGCCTCTTCGGGGGGCAGATCGACCGTGAGCACGCCGTCGACTCCAACCTCGCGCGCCTCGCGGGCGAACGGCTCGTAGCCCACCACCTCGATGGGGTTGAGATAGCCCATGAGCACCACCGGCGTCTCGCGATCGCGCTGGCGAAAGGCGCTTACGGCCTCGAGCACGCGATGGATGGTCATGCCCTTTGCCAGCGCGCGCTCGCTGGAGCGCTGGATCACCGGGCCGTCGGCCATCGGATCGGAGAACGGGACGCCGAGCTCCAGGAGATCGGCGCCGGCCTCGACCAAGCGGTGCATGAGCGGTACGGTCCAGCCGGGCTCCGGATCCCCGGCCGTGATGAACGGCACCAGCGCCTTACGGCCCGCGGCGCGCAACCCCGCGAAGCGTTCGTCGATGCGGCTTGCGCCCGTCTCCGGGACCATGCCGCGCACTAGAGGGTGATCCCCTCGCGGGCAGCCACCGTGTGGATGTCCTTGTCGCCACGTCCCGAGAGGCACACGACGATGACCCGCTCTCGGTCCATCTCGCGCGCCAGTTTGGCCGCGTAGGCGAGCGCGTGGCTCGACTCGAGCGCCGGGATGATGCCCTCGGTGCGGGTCAGGTCATGAAAAGCGGCGACGGCCTCGTCGTCGCGGATCGCGACATAGTGGGCGCGTCCGGTGTCCTTGAGCCAGGCGTGCTCCGGGCCGACCCCCGGGTAATCGAGCCCGGCCGAGATCGAGTGCGTCTCCCGGATCTGGCCGTTGTCGTCCTCGAGGAGATAGGTGCGGTTGCCATGCAAGACCCCTGGGCGCCCGGCGCACAGGGAGGCCGCGTGGCGCCCCGTCTCGATTCCGTCGCCGGCTGCCTCGACGCCATAGAGGGCGACCGTCGTGTCCGGGAGGAAGGGATAGAAGAGCCCCATGGCGTTCGATCCACCGCCGACGCAGGCCACCAAGGCATCCGGCAGGCCGCCCGTCTGCGCCAGGCACTGGCCCCGGGCCTCGCGGCCGATCACCGTCTGGAAGTCGCGGACCATGGCGGGATAGGGGTGCGGGCCGGCCACGGTCCCGATGATGTAGAAGGTGTCGTCCACGTGGGTGACCCAGTCGCGCAGGGCCTCGTTGAGCGCGTCCTTCAGGGTCTTCGAGCCCGATAGCACCGGCACCACGGTAGCGCCCAGGAGCTTCATCCGGAACACGTTGATGGCCTGGCGCTGGATATCCTCCGAGCCCATGTACACCACGCACGTCATCCCGAGCCGTGCCGCCACCGTGGCCGTCGCCACCCCGTGCTGGCCGGCGCCGGTCTCGGCGATGATGCGGCGCTTGCCCATGCGC
>JACCXJ010000018.1 GCA_013697045.1 Gammaproteobacteria bacterium
AGATCACAGACGCGCAACTGGCCTCGCTCAATCTCAAGCCGGACAACTTTCATGGCGACTGGAACTACACGGTCCTGCCGACGCGAAGGACAACTTAGTCATGTTATTTGTGCGCGACGCCTAAGCCCCGACAGCCACCCACAACCCGGCCGGGGCCAGCCCAAACACCCCTTCCCGCCGCCACGCGGACCACCCAATCACCGACCGGCCCGTCCGACGCAACGGTACCAGTTGCAAGACCGCGTTGAACGTCCTATCCTTAGGTCAAATGAAGGCTGCCGTGAAAGCCATTATCGACGGCAAGGGCGAACTTGGCGTGCGTATTGCCCAGCTCCGTGCGACTTTTGCGCGAAGGTGAGCCCGTGATAATGTCAAAACGCACGGCCGATTTCGCCACGCTGCGCGAAGTGATCGACGAAGTGGGGCTTATTTCATCGGCATGATGCTAGCTGGAGGGCAGCGCATTTGGCCTTGCTCCGGGCGGTGGAAATCGTGATAGCCTCTGGAGTAAGGATTTTGGCGGTCTCCGCCCCGCAAGAAATGCGCTAGGTTAGGGTTTCTGTTAAGAGGTATTTTATGAGTGATACGCCGACTGCCGATCCGCAAGGCGATGAGAGTGATGATCCCTTGGCGGAACTTGAGAGCATTGTAGTGCGTAGCGCTCAGCGCTTTGAGCCAGAAAGCACGGCTGACGATGCCGAGCTCGCCTATTACCTTGAAACCAAACCGCGCAGCGGCGGTCATTCTGCCTCTCCGAGGCCGGCAGCACCAGCGCCGCAAAACAGAAATGATCCTTATAACGAGGATTTTCTTGGTTCCAGCGAAGACGAGTTCGAGGCGGCGTTTCGCTCGCTTGAAAAGCAGACCTCCTCCTCGCCGGTGCGCGAGGGATCGGCCTTCAAGAACGAGCCCGTTTCTGAGGAACCGCCGCCACAGGATTACTCGCGGACATTCGCGCAGACTTTTGAAGAAGAAACGGCCGGCAGTCCGGGTACCTCCGGCCAGGAATTCGAAACCGGCGACGACGCTTTCGAGTTTGACACACGCTCCGTCACCGTCACCGCGGTCACGGGTCTTGTGTTTGTCGCGGTCATCGGCGCGCTGATCTACTCCTGCGTCGGCGTAAAAAATACGGGCGAGCCGATCGTGATCAAGACCGATACATCGGCCGTGAAAAATCTGGCCGCGACCGAAACCGGACAGCCATCGAGTAACAAGCTGATTGATGACCGCCTCGGCAGTACCGACGACAGCAATAACGAAAAGATCGTTTCACGGGAGGAGCAGCCGGTTGCCACCGCTGCAACCTCCTCAGGCCAAAGCTCGGTAGCGGAAAGGGTAAGGAATCCGAGCGATGTAGCCTCCCCCCCGTCGTTATTAACGCCATCAATGCCGCCTATGCAGTCGGAGCCGACGGAGACTGAGCCCAGTGCGCCGCGGGAACCGGCCCCTCCGCTGCCCAAGACGGTCGACACCGAGGCCGATCGGGTCTTATCTCACGCCGGCACGGGCGCGCGGCCACATGCACCGCCCCCCGTGAGGACGCCGCGTGCGGGCACTTACACCATCCAGCACGGCGATACCTTAATAGCGATCGCCGCACATTTCTACGGCGATGTTTCCCAGTGGCCAGTTATCGCTCAGGCCAATCCTACAGCGGACCCGATGCGACTGCAGGTCGGTCAGAAAATAAAGCTACCTCGTACGCGTCCTAGCCCATCACGGTAGCTGTCTCGGCGCACCACAAGCACCGGGCAGTGGGCGTGGGTCACCACCGGACGCGGTCGGGCGCTCACTTCACCGGCTACGACAAGGGGATTGCGTTTGCAGGGGGGCGTGACCGTGCCCAGGCTACCGGGCCAGGTGGATCTCTACATGAACGCCTTCACGCTTTTGAAGATGGGCGATCACATCAAACAGGTTCCGCGCTTGTGGGTTGCCCCTCGGCCCCAGCATCCGCATGAGGCTCTTGGGCGGCCTACCGGTCTCCTCGCCCAACGCCTCAAAGCCAATCGTGGCATTGATGTAATCCCGCAAGACCGCCTTGCCGGTCTCGGCATCGCCGGACAGAAAGCACTCCAGGGCTTCGATTAAAAGCGCATTGCGGAAAGCCTCGTCCGTCTCCGCCCGCGCCTTGATGGTCTCTTTGAGATCCCGTGTCAGGGGCATGACTAACGCTCCACTTTCTTGCGGACCTTGTATTCCTGCCAGAGATGCTGGGCGGCTTCTATATCTGCGGCCTGCCGCTTCTTCGTGCCGCCCCCGAGCAGGATCACCAGGCGCTCGCCATCCTTGCCGAGATAGATGCGGTATCCCGGCCCGTAGTCGATCTTGAGTTCCAGGACCCCGCCGCCTACGCCTTTCACATTCGAGCGGTTGCCTTGTTCAATACGCGCAAGCGCAACGGTCACTTTGGCGGCGGCGCGGGCCTTGAGGCCGCTGAACCATTTCTCAAAGGGGCTGCGGCCTGCCGGGTCGGTATATTCCCGCACCTCGATCATGTATCATAGTAACATATAAGTTACTTCAAACATTCTCGATGGGTTTTTGAATAACGGGAGGTGCTCAGGAATCCATTGGGCATTCAGTGCTCCGCGGCGCGCTGGACCGGCAGGAGGAGCACGAGGAGCCGCTCCTTGTCGGCCGCACCCGCGTACTCGTGGAGAGCCAGGGGCCTGGCCGTGCGTCGAGAGCCGGCTCGTGTAGGTGGCGAGGAAGGCAAAGGGCGCCTCTTCGTCCTTGCGGTTCTCGCGCGAGGTGCAAGTCCACCCCTCCGACGACGTTCCAGGCCGGGCTCAAGCGCTTGAGGAATTCCTGGACCGCGGCACCGGACTCGGCCTGCTCGGCGGAGAAGGCCGCTCCAATCGCCTCCCACAGCGCGCCGAACACCTCGGCCGTCAGGTACTCGGCCCTCGGCATCATCGGGGCTCGCAGTTGCGAGCACCGCAAGCTCTTCCTCGGACGGCGACGGGACCGCCACGCGCCTCCCCTCGACATGGGGCCGGGTGCAACGCGCCCGTGACATGGCGGCTGCCGAGCCCGCGCCAGTAGGCGAAGACCGGCGCTAAGACCTCACCCACCTCGGCGGCCCCGAGCCGCAAGAGCCCGTGCCCGACCCCGAAGACCTGCGCCGATGCACGAAACATTGCCCGGCGGCTAGCTGGTTGCCAATAGTCTTGACAACGTGCACCATCATCGGCTCGGCGCCCGAGGAGGCCGGGCTTAGGTTCGGCAGGGATGTCATCGTCGGGTTTTGACATCCTCTCAGCGTTCTCCCAGAACAGAGCAATGTCCCAGTCGGCAGACTTCCGATACGATGTTTTCCTGAGCCACAACAAGGGCGATAAGCCGCAGGTGCGGCGGCTGGCCGAGCGGCTGAAGGAGGCGGGGCTGCGGGTGTGGCTCGACGAATGGAACGTCCGTTCGGGGGACATCATCTCGCTCAAGGTGGATGAGGGGCTGGAACAGTCCCGGGTGCTGCTGCTGTGCATCTCCCCGAATGCGCTCGCCTCGGGCTGGGTGGCCCTGGAGCGGAGCACCGCCATCCATCGCGACCCTTCCAATGAAGGCCGCCGCTTCATCCCGCTGCTGCTGGCCGATTGCGAGCTGCCGGACACGCTGCGGCGCTACAAGTATGTGGATTTCCGCGCGGAAGCCGAGCCGGCGTTCGAGGAACTGCTGACAGCGTGCCGAGTCACGACGGAAGGAGTGCCAGAGGCGTTGCCGCCGAGATCTGCGGAGACAGCTCGCCCGACGCGGAGGAAAAGGGCCGTTGGAACCAAGCGTGCCGAACAACCGCCGGCCTCGCAGCCCAAGCCGAAGGAGAAAAAGCCCCAGCCGGTGAAGCCGCCGGAGAAGACCGAGCCGCTGGCCATGCTGGAACGCAAGCTCACGGGGCACAAGGACTGGGTCAATAGCGTGGCCGTCAGCCCGGATGGGAAATGGGCGGTGTCCGGCTCGCAGGACAAGACGGTCAAGATTTGGGACCTTGAGACCGGTGAATGCCGGGCGACGCTGGAAGGGCATACGGACCGAGTGCAATCCGTCGCGATCACGCCGGATGGGAAGCGGATCCTGTCGGCTTCGATCGACAACTCTGTTCGCGTTTGGGACGCAAGCTCGGGACGGGAATTAGCGCGGCTGGATGGTCACGCAAACAAGGTTTGGTCGGTAGACGCGTTGCAGGACAACGCTCGCGCGCTTTCCGGGGGATTCGACCAGACGCTCAGGCTGTGGGATCTCGCTTCGCGTTCGTGCCTCAAGAGCATCCAGTGCGGGACGGACGATGCGGAGGACGTCTTCAGCACCGCCGTCAATCGGGCGGGGACTCGGGCGATGTCGGGGCATCGAGACGGTCGGATTCGGCGCTGGAGCCTCGAAACGGGCGAATGCCTGGCGACCCTGACGGGCCATTCGGGCATTGTGTGGTCCGTCCAGATCGCGCCGGACGGACAGTTGGCCGTTTCGGGCTCGGAGGACAAAACCGTCAAAGTGTGGGACCTGGAAACGGGGACGTGCGTCGGAACATTGGAGGGCCATCAAGACGGCGTGACGTCCGTCGCCATCTCCCCCGACGGCACCTTGATCGCCTCCACGGCGTTCACCGACGGGACACTCCGACTTTGGGATTTGAAGTCGGGAGCGTGTGTTCAGGTGATTCACATCGACGCACCCACACCATTTATCTCGGGAGTATTCAGCCCAGATGGTTCGCGATTGGTGGGTGGTGGAGCGACGCCCCCTTTGGTCTACGTCTACCGCCTCACCGGCGTCCGCCCCGCGCCGTCGGCCGAGGCGACTCGCCGTTACGTGAATGCCAAGGTCGTTTTGCTCGGCGAGGGAACGGTGGGCAAGACCTCGCTGGCGCATCGCGTGATCGAGGACAAATACGTCGTTCGCGACCGCACGCATGGCATGAACGTCTGGCGGCTGGATTTGCCGCTCCCGCCCGACGCCATGCTGGAGCGCGAGGCGCTGCTGTGGGACCTAGCCGGGCAGGAAGACTACCGCCTCATTCACCAACTCTTCTTGGAGGAAACCGCGCTGGCGTTGTTGCTCATCAATCCACAGAAGGACGATCCCTTTGCCGAGGCCGGCGACTGGCTCAAGGCGCTGAAGACCGCGGCCGGCCATCATGAATCAAAGCGTGAAGCGGCTCGGCTGGCGATCTTCTCGCAGGTCGATGTCGGCGAGCCGAAGTTGGGAAAGGCGAAGCTCGACCGATTTTGCCAAGAGCACGGTCTTGACGACTGGTTGGTAACAAGCGCTAAGAACGGTCGAAATTGCTCAGACCAGAAGAACGGTGGCAAGCCCTCGAAGCTGAAACAGCTCATCGCCAAGACCATCCCGTGGAACAAACTTCCCTGGACAAGCACGCCGCGCTTGCTGGTCGAGCTGAAGGGGGCGGTGATGGCGATGCGCGACAAGACGGACATCCGGCTGTTGCGCTTCGCCGAGCTGACGCAGCGGCTGGAGCAGGCGCTGCCGGGCGAGAAATTTGGCGAGTCCGACGTGCGCACGGCGGTGACGCTGCTGGCCAATCATGGCTTGGCCCGCCCGCTGAAGTTTGGCGACCTAGTGCTGCTGCAACCCGAACTGCTGAACGGCTATGCCGGGGCGATCATCCGCGCCGCTCGTACGCACAGCGACGAGATCGGCTGCGTGCTGGAGTTGGACATTTACCGGCCCGGTTTCGACTTCACCGGAGTCGAGCGGCTGAAGCATCGCCCGGATGAGGAACTGCTCCTGCGCGCGCTGGTGCAAACCTTCCTCGATCACTCGCTCTGCATCGCCGAGGACACGCCGCAGGGACGGCACCTCGTCTTTCCCTCGCAATACCGGCGGGAGAAGGACCTCCCTCGCGATCCCGACATCTTCGTGTCCTACACCTTTAGCGGCGAATGGCAGACGGTGTGGACCACGTTGGTGGTGCGCCTGTGGTACAGCCAGGAGTTCGAACACCAGGAGCTGTGGCGCAACGCGGCGGAGTTTGCGTCACCCAAGGGCTACACGCTGGGACTCAAGATCGATAACAAGCAGGGAGAAGGCACAGCAACGATCAGCATGTACTTCGAAAAAGAGGTGCAGGATGAACTGAAGGTTCTCTTCATCGAGTATGCCCATCGCCACTTAGCGAAATATGCCTGTGATGTGGGGCGGGACCGTCGGTATGTGTGTGGAGGATGCGGTCGGCCGTTCAAGGATTTGGATCTCATCCGGGAACTCCTCCAAGAGGGCGCGAAGACAATCGTCTGCCAGAAATGCCGGACCGAAGTAGAACTAATCGACTTCATCGAGCAGCGTCTCAAGAGCGATCCGGTCGCCCGCCAGATTCTGAAGATGGAGGAAGCAGCGACGCGCGAACTCGACACGCAGGCACTGGAGCAAATCCTCATCGGCCACATGATGGCCATCGCCGGCGAGGCGAACCAAATCTTCCGTCCGGTGACGATGTTCGACCACGGCATCGACGGCGAAGTGGAGTTCAAGGACAACGACGGCAAGGCGAGCGGGAAGCGCATCTACATCCAGCTCAAGAGCGGGAACTCCTACCTGCGCACCCGCAAGAGCGACGGCAGCGAAGTCTTCGACGTGACGAAGGAACGTCATCTCGAATACTGGATCGGCCAGCCCGTGGATGTGTATCTCGTCATCCGCCAAACGGACGAGACGAGCGGCGGCCAAACTATCCGCTGGATGAACCCTCCAGTTGCATAAATATCCACGCGGATCGTCAGGAAAGGGCGTAGAAGACAGGGTTTTAGTGAGTTGATGGCTCTGCGCTGGACATCACCACCGGTGATATCCAGCCTTTAAGCAAAATAC